>BNZC01000029.1 GCA_026000755.1 Clostridia bacterium | reverse complement strand
CAGGATAAATTTTCATAGGTACATGGGGAAAACGTAGCTGTAGCGGGCTACAGCGAGGCTTTACCCATAGTGCATATGGAAATTCAGACAAGTTTAATGGGTAGTTATTTGAAATACGCTGTACTAGGACACTATACTAATTACAGAGGAAATGCAGAATGAGGGCTTACACCTCTTCGTTCTGCATTTCCTTTACTATATTCATCACAAAAAAATCCACACAAAAACGCAGTTGATTACCTTGCACTCAGTTCAAAAATTTTGCCGACGAAATAAAGCGGAATGTTAGTAATTCCTCCATTTTTCAAATATTCGTTTGTCCCAAATCGAACAGCCATTTCGGGCTTATGCTTTTCAATATAGTTTTTGAAACCCGTCCTATCTTTTCATTGTGCCATGCTTGCAATGGCTGATAATGTGTGTTACAATGAAATCTGGTCATTCGCCCTAAGAAGAACCTATAAAAATGAATTCAATTATTTTTTGATATTTATAAAATTTTTGCAATTCATAGTCCATTGGAGGAAATTGCTTAATATGCACAACATTAAGGATAAAGAAATTTCAACAACCGAAAAATCAGACAACAAATCGTTTACAAGATTACTGCCGATATTTTATTTGGCACTGTTGCTGACTATCATCATTTTAGGCATTGTCGATCAAATGTCCGATGTCAGTGAAAACACACCATTGCATGTAAACCTAATGGCTGTTGATTCCTATGGGGCAAACGGATTTGACGAACGCTATCTGGATGCGGGCTATAACTCCGATGCCTTGAAAAAAATTCACAGTAAAGAAGAATCGCCGGCAACTACCTATCAGGTCAGCAAATTTGGTCTTGAAAACGCAGCCTTGGGCTTTTTTGACAATCCTGCACGAGAATATACCCTTGCGTTTGACTTTAACTATACCGCCGAAGCGATGCAGTATCTGAAAGACAACAACACTCTGCCCCAAATAGCATTACACAATATTTCCGATAACTATGAAGTCTTTATTAACGGACACAAGATCGTTTCCGAACTGTATCTTGACGACAAGGATTCTATTCGCTTACATAAACAAAAACACCTATTATCTCGTGCTTTTAACTCCGATTACATCCATGAGGGCGCAAACCGATTGACACTTCGCATTTTTGGCGACCCGGCTTCTTCGGAGATTGGCATAAACTCCACCAACGCATATATTGATTCCACCGAAATTGTGGAAAATAACGAATCTCCTGCCATCAATATACTTATGATCGGAATGTATCTGTTCATAGGTGCATTTTATTTGATTAATTCCATGCTGCAACGTGAGAAACACTATTTGTATTTTGCGATTTCAAGCTTATCCCTTGCCTCCTATCTGCTGCTTAGCTCGGGGTTTTTAGACTCCTACGTTTCCCAGTCGTTAAATATCACCAGAGCGACCTTGCTTTCATTTGCAATGACCGTAGCATTCTGGGGATGCCAGTTTGATTTCCTCGGTGGTAAAAAAGTATCTCGTATTACTAAGATTTACATGGCAATTTGCTCAAGTCTTATCTTGCTGTTATTATTCAGCGGTTTTGGCATGAAGCTTTGGATTTTTAACATTTCCATGCTCATAATATTTTCGTATCTCATATACCTTGTGATATATTCCGTATGGATACAGTTTGTTAAGAAAATACGTTCCCATGCTTACGGCAACGGTACTGTTTTTGAAAGGATTAAAAAAGCCATCAGCCGTGATGTCCTGTGCCATGTTGCGCTTGCTACGGTTGCCATGCTACTTGGCGGTTTGTATGAATTTGCGGATGAACTGATTCTGCACACCGGAGTAAGTATCATTCCGTATTTTTGCTTCCTTTTAGTAATTGCCATCTCTTTCGGTTATTCTATCGTGTCAGCTCACGACAGAACTGCCATCACCAAGCGATTAAAGCAAGAAAAAATGTTAGGCTCTATCTCTAAAAACATTCTTATCGGAACAGATATGACGAATCTTATCGAAAATGCTTTGGGGCTTGTCGGCGTATTTGTTGGGGCTTCCCGGGTTTTAATTGCTGTCGCAGACAAGGAAAAAGACGTATTTCACCCTGCTTATTACTGGTGCGGCACAGATGTCCCCGTTCCGGCTTCTGTCAGCGGTTTGAGAGAAAAGCTTGACCGTTTTTTCCCCGATAAAATGCCCGAAGAAAGCGAAATGCCTATCATTTACTGCAATAACATTCTCACAGAAAAAAGCGGAAAATTTGACTTTTTGAAAGAAACAGATGTGAAAGCTTTCCTTTGGACACCGATATACATAAACAGTGAATTCTACGGATTGTTTGTAGTAGATGACAACGTAGGAATTCGCAGATCATGGGAAGAAAGTGAATCCCTTGTCAGTATGGTAAATGGTATTTTATCCTCCGCTATCGCCCGGGATTTGGCGGAACGAGACAGTGAAACGGATCCGCTGACAGGTTTGCCTAACCGAAGAAAATTTAATAAACATATAGAAAAAGAATGGGAAAGAGCAATTCGTGTCAGAACACCCATTTCGTTTATGATGTTGGATGTAGACAAATTCAAAGTTTACAATGACACCTATGGACATCCTCAAGGAGACGAACTGCTGAAATCCGTTGCTGAGATATTTTTTTCCGTGATACAGCGTCCCGAAGATTTAGTTGCTCGCTTGGGTGGTGAGGAGTTTGGTATTCTTTTGCCCAACACCATTTTAGAAAGTGCACTCCATGTAGCAGAGAAAGTACGTGCAAGAACAGAGGCAATGCGAGTGGTAACTTTAACCGACAATATCGTGACAACTGCAACCATCAGTATCGGCGTGGTATCTGTTATTCCGCAGTTAGGTGATACCATAGAGGACTTCATTGAACGTGCGGATAAGAATTTGTATACGGCGAAAGAGAGCGGGCGAAACAGAGTTTGCAGTGATGAGCTTCAAATTATATAGTATTTGACAGACATACTTTGTTTTCGTGCAAAAGAGGGCGGACGAAACAGAATTATATTATAACGAGTTTTATGTGAGAAAGGATATGGGAAACATTATGAAAATAAAAAAAATTGTAGGTATTGTTGCCGCTTCTATAGCAGTACTTGCTTTATTTATCATTGCGATTAATATCACCTTAAGTAACGGCTATGGCAGTCCCGAACCCCTGTATTACGGCACCGGTGACGTTCTTAAATCGGGTTCCGGTATTGTGACGGAAGGTTCTGCCTATGACGGTGCTGTATCAGGTGATTCTATACATAACAGCTCGGCAGAATCAGATAAAGTTATCCTAAGCAGTCAAATCAGCATAGAAACCAAGAATATCAATAAGACTTTATCGAAAGTTGAAGAGTTGGTAAATGCCAATGATGGGAAAATTGCCACAAAAAACATCAATTTAGGGGATGATTCCTATGGTTACCTACTGGTTAAAGTTCCAACGGACAAAGCGGAAGCTTTCCTTACGGAACTTACCACAGGTTTTGAATTGTCCTCTTACAACACCTCCCTATCGGATGTCACCAAGCAATATACCAACAGAGAAAAAGACATTGAGGACTTAAATAAAAAAATAGCCCTGTATAGAGAACTGGAGGGACAGACCTCCATTGAACAGATTGATGCCAGAATCTCTATCATTGATCATATTTCCTCATTGGAACGGCAGGTACTGTCTTTGACAGAATCCAATGAGGACATTGACCAACGAATCGAATACCAAGATGTCAGTATTTCCCTGTCCGCTCCGGAAAAGATACGAGGCGAGCGAAACTATTGGCATAATACGGCACAGACGGTGGTAAGTGCCTTACAGGAAAGCTTTAAGGTGTTGGTGGTATTTGTGGTGATTTCATTGCCCTTTGTGATTGTGATAGGGGTGCCGGTACTTATTATTGTTAAGCTTCGGAAAAAGAGGAAAAAATAACACAAAACTGGGGGGCTATTCACGGTGAACCCCAAACGGCTGCCGCCCTGCCCAAAAAAGATCCCTCGCTTAAAGCATTTCGGGCAAGCCCCTCCAAATACGCCTTGCAGTCAGCAAAAGCGGGCTTTCCTGCAAGGAGGGTCTTCCCTCCATTTCGCTCAAAGGTTCTTTTTTGGGCAGGGCGGCAGCCGTTTTCGAATCAACCGTGAATAGTATCCCCTCGCTTGCCCATAGTTACAACTCTACCCGCCCCTCCAGCGCACGAAACAGAGTCATTTCATCTATGTACTCCAGATCCCCTCCTACCGGTACGCCGCTTGCAATCTTAGACACCTTAATCCCTGTAGGCTTAATCAGTTTACTGATGTACATGGCGGTGGTTTCCCCTTCCAGACTGGAATTGGTGGCAATAATGACCTCTTCCACCTCCCCCTGCAAACGGTTCATCAGTTCCTTTAGCTTAATGTCCCCCGGACCAATCCCTAGCATGGGGGATATTGCACCGTGGAGTACATGGTAGACCCCCTCGTATTTCTGCGTTTTTTCATATGCCACAAGATCCCTTGGATTCTCCACAACCATAATCATGTGCGAATTGCGTGAGGGATTCTTGCAAATGGGGCATAGTTCGCTGTCCGTTAAGGTGTAGCAACTGTCGCAGTAACATACATTTTCCCTTGCGGACAAAAGAGCTTGGGATAAGCCTCTCACCTGCTCCTTAGGCATATTCAAAATGTGAAACGCCAATCGCTGGGCAGATTTTGCACCAATACCGGGCAGGATGGAGAGTTCTTCAATTAGCTTGTTGATTTGCTTGCTGTAGTATTCCATAAATTACGCTCCTGTGGTTGTTTCCTTTAAGCTATGTTATTTGCATAATCCCGAAAATCCAGAAACAAATCAAGAAACTTCAATTCGACAATTTCACAAAAACCCTCATATAAATAATCTATCGCCTTAGAAAAGAGTTGCAATCTTGTTCTAAATTTGTACTCCATATTTTGAAATTTCCTCCAATAAATTATCATTTTTACAACGATCCATATAAACCATATCAATCGTATATAATGTGTTTATATTTTCTATTTCACTCTGTAAATGACCGGAATCGGCAATCCCTCTGACAGCAATATCAAAATCACTACGCAGCATATTTGTACCTTTTGCACGACTCCCGAATAGAATAATTTGGGTTGCACCGTAAGACAAACATATGGTTTTTATTTCATCAAGAACAGAATTATCCATGGAATCCTCTCTCCTTAATTAACCGTTCTTTTCAGATAATGCCAACACCAAACAACACACACCAGTTCCCAACCATCTTTCCCATAATGATTCAAAGTTCTGGCTGTTTTTTCTCCTAATCCTGAAATAAACACACATTTGTACTCGTAAGTTTTCATAATAGAATCTCCTTTCTAAGTCCCGGCATATTGCCGTTTATGATACTGTTTTCGTTCAAAATCATAGCTTGCTATATAAGACATTCCATGGATAATTTTGTTCTTGATGAAATAAGACCATCTTTTTAGAAACTCCAAGGTTCTGAAATAAAAGCCTGCTTTCTTCTTGAAAATGTAACATCAAAAACACCTCTCGCAAATCGAAACTGCCACCTCGCTTTAGAAGAAAACGCCTCCCCCTAAGCCCCTGGTAATCAACACAACATCAAAAGCCTCTCTCGCAAACCGAAACGCTCCCATCTCCTTAAAACGGAAATCCGCCCCCTAAGCCCCCGGTAATCTTCGACATGGACTGACCGGAATATTCTTCCATCTGGCGAAGTGCTTCGTTTACCGCCGCCATAACAAGATCCTCTAACATCTCAATGTCATCCGGATCTACCACCTCTTCGGAAAGCTTGATTTTAGTGATTTCCTTCTTGCCGGATACGGTAACCTCTACGGCACCCCCCCCCGCTGTTGCGGTAATTTCCTTATCCTCTAATTCCTTTGAGGCCTCTTCCATCTGCTTTTGCATCTTCTGCGCCTGCTTCATTAAATTACCCATATTGCCCGGTACGCCTCCGCCGGGAAAACCTCCGCGTTTTGCCATTATTATTCTCCTCCGATTCTTCTAAATTCTACTCACTCATCCACAATTCTGAAAATCATGGGCAACGTTCAAACTTTCAAGCCATGCACACATACACTCTTCCCATTTTCATTCCACCGTCAACTCCATATTGATTAACTGCTCTATATCCACATACGACTCTTCTTGATCTTTGCCCTGCTTAGCCAAGCGAATCTGAATCTCAATGTCTTTTCCAATTCGCCCCGCTAATAAGCGTTTGATTTCTGCTTTATGTTCCGGCGTATTCACATAAGCCTCCGCCATTTCATCTTCTAAGACAATTAAGAGCTGATTCTCTCTCCCAAGGCTTAGGACAGCGTGTTTTAAGTAATTGTGCAAAAGTCCCGGTAATTCCGATAACATAACTCGCCAGTTTCTTACCGCCTCTTCCACATCTTTTGGGATTGCCTTGGGCAAGGGTGCCGCGCCTTCCGCTCCTTGATTCTGCTTCTGCTTGCTAGGCGTTTCCGCCGTTTCCACTCCTGTCCCTGTTGCCATTCCCGGGGAAGGTGCTATGCCTTGGATTCCTCCTTGCTCTGCTATCTTTTCCAGATTTGCCATTCGCACCAGAAGGCTTTCTAAATTCTGCTCCATCTGAGGGCGACAGAGTTTTATCAAAGCAATTTCTATGAGAATGCGTTTCTGTACGGCGTGACGCAGTTGGTTGGACAGTTCCGAAAACACCCGAATCTGCCACATCAATTCCTCTGCTGTGACAAGCTTCGCATCGATTTCCAATTGTTTTTTATTTTCGGTGGAAACGTCCAGTAAATCCGCTGACTGATCCGCATTTTGTATCAATAAGAGGTTTCGCAAATACCATGTAAAATCAGAAACAAACTGTGCCGGCTCTTTCCCTTGCAGGATAAAATCATCCAGGAGGGCAATCAGCCCCGTCACGTCCTTTGCCATAATGCTACCTAAGACATGACCAAAAACCTCCGTATCCATGGCACCCAACACCTCTAACACATTGTCATAGCTCAGTTCCTTGCCCAGAAAAAAGGCGATACATTGATCAAGCAAACTTAAGGCATCCCGCATGGAGCCGTCCGCCGCCTTTGCCACATAACGCAACGCCCTCTCTTCTGCCAAAACCCCCTCTGTTTTCGTCAATTCCTCTAATCGCTTAAAAATCACCTCCGGCGTAATGCGGCGAAAATCATAGCGCTGACACCTTGATAATATCGTAACCGGTATCTTATTCGCTTCCGTGGTGGCAAGGAGAAAAATCACGTAAGAGGGCGGTTCTTCTAACGTCTTAAGTAAGGCGTTAAAGGCACCGATGGACAGCATATGAACCTCGTCTATGATGTAAACTTTATACTTCCCCTCGGAGGGAGAATAGGCGACTTCCTCTCGAATCTCTCTGATGTTGTCCACACCGTTATTTGAGGCGGCATCAATTTCAATCACATTCATAGATACCCCCCCCTGTATATTCTTACAGGAGGAGCAGGCTCCGCAAGGGCTTCCGTCTACCGGCTCTTCACAATTGACCGCCTTGGCAAATATTTTGGCAATGGTGGTCTTTCCCGTTCCCCTTGTTCCGCAGAACAGATAGGCGTGTCCAATGCGATTTGCCTTAATCTGGTTTTTCAAGGTGGTGACAATGGCATCCTGTCCTTTTACATCTTCAAATTCCGCCGGGCGAAATTTGCGATAAAGTGCAGTATATGACATGACCTAATCCCCGAAGCTTATGCCAATGGTCTTTGCTTCTTTAATAATCGGAGAATCCGTTTCCACCATTTTAAGCTTACCCGCCACTTCTTCCAGAGGTACCTTACAGGTTTCTCCGTCTACGATAGCCACCATATAGCCGTATTTTCCCTTTACAATCAAATCCGCCGCCGCTGCGCCAAGTCTTGTACAAAGCACACGGTCATAGGGGCTTGGACTCCCCCCCCTTTGGGTATGCCCGGGAACCACCACACGTACCTCGGAACCTGTCTTTTCCTCAATCTGTGCCGCAAGTTCATAGGAAACGGAATGCCCTTTCCGCTCTTCCAACTTTTTCTTATACTCTTTCTTGGGCAATTGGGCATCTTCCTTGGAAATAGCGCCCTCCGCCACCGCCAAAATGGTAAATCCCTTGCCTGCGTGTGTTCTTCGCTTCACCGCATCGATCACTTTCTCCAAATCATAGGGGATTTCCGGCAATAAAATGATGTCTGCTCCCCCTGCAATTCCCGCATACAGGGTCAGCCAACCTACTTTATGCCCCATGACCTCCACCACAAAGACACGGTTATGAGAGGCCGCCGTGGTGTGAATGCAGTCAATGGCAGAAGTTGCAATATTGATGGCACTCTGAAAACCAAAGGTAACATCCGTTCCGTAAATGTCATTGTCAATAGTTTTCGGCAAATGGATTACATTCAAACCCTCTTCCCGCAGCAAATTTGCCGTCTTTTGCGTACCATTTCCACCCAAAATCACCAGACAGTTTAAGCGTAGTTTATGATAGGTGTGCTTCATTGCCTCCACCTTGTCCAATCCTTTTTCATCCGGCACCCGCATGAGCTTAAAGGGCTGTCTGGAGGAACCTAAGATGGTACCCCCCCTGGTTAAAATTCCCGAAAAATCCGAAGGAGACAAAAGGCGGTAATTTCCATAAATTAAGCCCTTATAACCGTCATAGAAACCGTACACCTCCAAGTCGTCCACATTCTTTGTAAGTCCTTTGACCACGCCACGCATAGTAGCGTTTAAGCCTTGGCAGTCGCCGCCGCTGGTGAGTATTCCGATTCGTTTCATCTGCCCACATCCTTTCTGTTAATTAAACATCTACTACTATCATATACTATTCTGCCTTTCTTAACAAGATTTTTCTTGCATTTTTTTGGAAAATATGATATAGTAATTACTATTCACGGTTGAACCGTTCCGAGAGGCGTTTTTCGAAGAAAAACCCGATTAAGTCATGCGCCAAATCGCATTTTTTTGCGGTTTGTGTGCATAATTGTTACTTTCACAGGAACTGTGAATAGTAACATATAGTAATTACTGTCCTAAACTTGGAGACGTATCGAAGTGGTCATAACGAGCCGCACTCGAAATGCGGTTGCCCTTTTTGGGCACGTGGGTTCGAATCCCACCGTCTCCGCTTGTTTGTTTCAAATCCAAACCCTACGTTTGTTACCTGCTTAAGTGTACACGCAAAATACACGCTCAACATGAGTGTGTATTTTTCTTAAATCATTAGGAGCCTTTTATGACAAAAGATATGACCCGAGGAAATCCTCTTTCTCTTATTTTACTCTTCTCTCTCCCCGTGCTTTTGGGCAATCTGTTCCAACAGTTCTATAATATGGCGGACACCGTGATTGTGGGACATTTTCTGGGAGAGGATGCCCTAGCCGCCGTTGGCTCTACCGGTTCCATTGTATTTTTGGTACTGGGCTTTGCCATCGGGATTTCCCAAGGCTTTGGCATTATGATTTCCCATGCCTTCGGTGCAAAGGATATCCCTTTGCTACGGCATTATGCGGCACTGTCCATCTTGCTTGGCGCTGTAATTTCTGTGATCATGACGGTGATTACCATGTTTTTATCCCGTAGTTTGCTGATTTTTCTAAAAACCCCTGCAAATATCTTAGATACGGCAAACAGCTTTCTTTTGATTATTTATGGGGGCATTACCGCTACCATGTTTTTTAATATTGCCTCATCCATTTTACGAGGGCTTGGCAACAGCAAAGTGCCGCTTTATATCCTAATACTTTCCTCTGTCTTAAATGTGATTCTGGATTTCTTTTTTATCGGACTCTTACAAACAGGCGCTACCGGGGCAGCGTGGGCTACCGTTATTTCTCAAGGGGTGTCCGCTGTGCTGTGCTTCCTTTATATGTTCAAACGTTTTGACTTTTTTCATTTCCATAAGGAAGATTTTCGTCCTGACCCGAGCAGCGTAAAGCATCTGCTGTCCATCGGGCTGCCTACGGCTTTGAACTATTCCATTACGGCCTCGGGCATGATGATTCTGCAAAGTGCGATCAATTTCTTCGGATCCGCCGCCGTTGCCGCCTACACGGCAAGTTCTAAGGTGGAACTTTTGGCGTTTCAGCCCATGGTTTCCCTTGGCACCACCATGGCAACCTACTGTGGGCAGAATCTGGGTGCGAAAAAATATCAGCGTATTTTTGACGGCATGAAACAGGCTTTCATCATCACTTTCTTTTTGACCGCCTTTGCCGTCTTTATCACACAAGGCTTTGGCTCCGCTATCGTCCGCTTGTTCTTAAGCCACCCAAGCGATATTGTGGTGTCCTATTCTACCCAATATTTTAACACCATCAGTTGGTTCTTCCTGCCCTTAGCTTGGATCTTCCTCTACCGCACCGCTTTACAGGGCTTAGGCAAAGGACTGATTCCCTTGCTTGGCGGTTTGCTTGAAATGGGCTGTCGTTTCTTCGTGATTGTGTTTTTCTTAAAGACAGCCGGGTATACCGCTGTCTGCTTTGCCTCTCCTGCGGCGTGGGTGGGGGCAGGAGTGCCGCTTTTGATTGTGTATTATGTGTGGGAGCGAAAGGCAAAAAAGACTGTATCGAGCAATTGATTTCACTCAATACAGTCTTTATGTTAAGGAGGTTCGTTCAACTAAGTTCGTGCTATGGACACGGTTTCACAACAATCTTACTACCCTCTTACCGAAGGGTCTGCCCCAGCGAAGCGAGGGTACAAAAAACGTTCGATAAGCATCGCCCTACAAATCAGGGCTTAATCGCTAAGGTGCTTTCGGCCTATAACCCCCGCAGAACCTCAAAAATCTCCCCATGAACTTTCGTCAGCTCCGCAAAATCCGCTTCTAAGGTACCGGAATCATTGTTTTTTAACTTATCAGAGATTCGCCCTGCCGTAACCATGATGGGATTTAATCCCAAGTTACCCGATGCCCCTTTTAGGGTATGAGCCGCCCGATAGGCTTCTTCATAATCCTGCTTCTCTATTGCCTCTTTTAGCTTCTCGTAACTCGTATCCGATGCGAATTTCTTCATCAAGCGTAGGAACAATGCTTCACTTCCCATCATGCGCTTTAAGGCTCCGTCTACGTCTATCCCCAAACCCTCAAGCACCGGTTTCAAATCTTCCATCATCTATTCCTCCCTAAGCTTTTGCAGATCCTTTTTGTTCTCTGTCTACATCATCTGCAAGTTACCGAAACGTCTTTCTCCTAAGCTTTTGCATTTTCTTCCTTTTCTTTCTCTCTGTCCACAGCGTCTACAAATTGCTCAAACTGTGCTCTGCAACGTGTGAAACACTCCAACAGCTTCGGTGAGAACACCCCGCACTGCCCTTCCATAATCATATTATAGGCCGTATCCTTGTCATAAGGTGCCTTGTAAACACGCTTGCTGACTAAGGCTTCGTAGACATCTGCGATAGAAACAATCTGTGCTGCAATGGGAATCTCTTCCCCTTTCAAATGATCGGGATAGCCATTTCCATCATAACGTTCGTGATGATAACGGCAAATATTCCAACAGTATTCGTAGTATTCCTTATCGGGAAAATCCAAGAAACGTTCCAAAATCTCCGTACCTTTGACGGAATGGGTTTTCATGATTTCAAATTCTTCTTTTGTCAAACGCCCCGGCTTTAACAGTATGGTATCGGACACCATAATCTTTCCCAAATCATGGACTGCCGCCGCTTGCTCAATCAATGCCGCCTTGTGGTCGTCAATCTCGTACTCGGGATAATTGCCGATTAAGGCATCTGCCAAGGTTCTGGAAAAACGTTTCACCTGCTTTACATGATGCCCCGTCTCCATATTCCGAAATTCCACTAGGTTGGCAATGGAATCAATCATGGCATCGTTAAATGCTACCAATGCCTTGGCTTGTTCCTCTAGTATCCTGTTCTTATGCTGTAATTCTTGGGATTTCTCCTCTAACATCTCTTCTAAGTTGTTGCGGTAGCGATACATCTCCATGATATTCTCTACACGCCGCTTCACTACATACATATCAAAGGGCTTCGTTACAATATCAGACACCCCTAAGTCGAACCCGCGCCGCTGCATATCCTCTGAAGTATCCCCTGTAATCAGGATTACGGGAATGTAGTGCATGATGTCTCTGGTTTTTAAGATGGCTAAAATCTCATAACCATCCATGCCCGGCATAATAAGGTCAAGCAAAATGACCGAGATGTCATTCTTATACTGTTCCAACAGCACAAGAGCCTGCTCACCGCCGTCCGCCTCCAATATGTCATAGCTGTCCCCAAAACTTTCCGCCAAAATCCAACGGTTTACTTCTAGGTCATCTACAATAAGTATCGTATTCTTCTTCACGTTTTCACCTGCTTTACTTTGCTATGTATTTGTAACCTTTGATTCCATTGATTAAAACTTACCATACACTAAAGTATACCACTCTGAAAATATTGTGTCAAGTCCGATTTCATTTTCCAGATCACTAATTCCCCCTTTGTTAATTCCCAAAGTAAGTTCCACTATGGAATTTGATGTGGAATTTAATCTGGAACGGATTTCTGGTAGAATTTAATCTGGGAAATTTTCTTTGAGAAGGAGAAACATCATGCCAGACTTAAATTC
>BNZC01000028.1 GCA_026000755.1 Clostridia bacterium | reverse complement strand
GAGGAAATCATAGAGCGAGTATGTGAAGAGGTAGAAAAACAACTAAACTCTGCACATTAGGGTGTTACTTAGCGAAAACACTTTCTTCGATGGAATCATGTAGGATAATGCCAATGCACGCAAGAAGGAAACAGATGTGAATGGAATCTTAAATATTAACAAAGAAGCAGGCTACACCTCCCATGATGTGGTGGCACGTTTGCGGGGGATTTTGCAGCAAAAAAAGATCGGGCATACGGGAACGTTGGATCCGCAAGCAATAGGGGTTTTGCCGGTGTGCCTTGGGAAAGCCACCAAGGTGGCGGATCTTTTGACCAATACCGATAAGACGTATGCTTGCACCCTTCTCTTGGGAAAGACTACGGATACCTACGACATGACAGGTAGGGTGCTTGCCGAAGCCGAAGTGGCAGTCAGTATTGCTGACGTGAGTTCGGCGATTGCAGAATTTGTGGGAGCGCAAAGCCAAATCCCCCCCATGTACTCCGCATTAAAGGTAAATGGAAAGAAGCTGTACGAGCTGGCCAGGGCAGGAAAAGAAGTAGAGCGTACACCACGCTCCATTACGATTTATGAGATTGCGATTCGAAAAATCAATCTCCCCCGTGTGGAGCTTTCGGTGCGTTGTTCCAAGGGAACCTATATCAGAACCCTGTGCCATGACATTGGAACACGCCTAGGGTGCGGCGGGAGTATGGAGAGCCTGATTCGCACAGAAGCGGCAGGATTTCGTATCGAGGATAGTCTGAAATTATCGGAGGTAGAGGAACTGGTTCACATAGGGAAGATACAGGAAGCCTTGCATCCGATAGATAGCGTGTTTTTGGCATATGAAAGCCGTGACATTCTTCCGGAATATGAAAAGGCCTTAAGAAATGGAAATGCACTCCCGAGGGAAGCCTTGGGAAATAGAACTATAAATAAAAAAATTCGAGTCTATGATGAATCCGGAAACTTTGCAGGCATCTATGAATGGCAGGAAGAGAAAGAACGATATCAGGCAGTGAAACTATTTTTGTGAAAAACACCTATCCTGACAATCCTGACAGGATAGGCTACGCTCGTAAGAGCAAACAATCAAACACTGTGATTCCGCCAAAAATACTTATTGAATAATAGATGGAAGTGTGCTAAAGTAGAAAATGGAAAGCATCCATGACAGGATGGGTAGTCTCTCAGAATTATATAGCCATATCTATCGGCTACATAAGAAGGGAGGTGGTACGCATGACAGCATATGAGATTATTACGATCTTTATAGAGATATTGTTCTTATTAATATCTTTTGGCGGTTTCTTGCTTACCCTTCTTACCTTTCTCGCTAAGAGAAACTAAGAAGTAATAATAAAATGCCTATCCCGTCACGCACGACAGGATAGGCGATGGCTCGTAAGAGCAGAAGTTTAATATCTTGAGAGGCATCCATCCATTGGATTGGATGCTTTCTATAAATTATAATAACACATTTTCTCACCAATTACAAGTGTTTTTTTCACTTACAAACAACTTCACCACAGCAAACAACATTTGACAAAACTACAGAGATATGATACAATAAATCAAAGAAATATCAAGCAAAGTTGTAACATTTGCACAAAAATAGGGGGGGGGTACAAATCTATATGGAAAAAATTATTTATGTAGTAGACGACAATGACACCAATCTGGAAGTTTGTAAGCAGATCCTGAAAGAGAAATACCGCGTCCTGCCTTTTTCCTCTGCGGCGGGAATGTTCAAACTGATTGAAAAGGTAAGGCCGGATTTGATCCTTTTGGATGTGCAGATGCCGGAGATGGACGGATATGAAGCCTTAAAGCTCTTAAAAGAAGACTCGGCGACAAAAGACATTCCTGTTATTTTTCTCACTGCCAGAATCGGGGCGGATGATGAAGTCTACGGCTTTGAATTAGGCGCAGTGGACTATGTGGTGAAGCCATTTTCAGGTCCCGTTCTCATGCGAAGGATAGAGAACCAGATTGAAGTGGACGAGTTGGTAAAACAGCGTACAGCGGAACTGGAGAGACAGCACCGTCAGGTGATGAAGCTAAAGAATGGCTTGGTGTCCGTGCTTGCCAACATCATTGAGAACCGAGATGAAACCACGGGGCTTCACATTAAGCGTACCCAGCGTTACATAGAACTGTTGTTTGACGAGATTCAGAAAGAGAAACTGTATACGGAAGAGATTGCAAAATGGGATTTAGACGTGGTCATTCCCTCCGCACAGCTCCATGACGTAGGAAAGATTGCGATTTCGGATCTCATCTTAAATAAACCGGGGAAACTGACCAATGAGGAGTTTAATAAGATTAAGACCCATTCCTCAGAGGGTGCCTTAATTATTGACGAGATTATCAGGGAAACCATGTCAGAGGATGGAGATGATTCTTTCTTAAGTCATGCCAAGATGTTTGCCGAGTTTCATCATGAGAAGTGGGATGGCACAGGCTACCCGGAGGGGCTTACGGGCATGGATATTCCCTTACAGGGACGGATTATGGCAGTGGCGGACGTGTACGATGCCTTGGTGAGCGAACGTCCCTACAAGAAACCCTTTACCCATGAAGCAGCGGTAAAGATTATAAAAGAAGGTTCGGGTCAGCATTTTGACCCTTTGATTGTGGAGGCTTTTTTGGCGATAGAGGATAAGTTTGAAGCCGTAAAGGAAGGAAGGGCATAATCATTTGAACGATGTGGTGGCAAAAAGGCGATTCCCTGTAATCTTCATTCTTGCGTTTGTCATATATGTGGGATTGTTTTCCTTTTTGATGCTTTTGCTGACAGATACAGGGAGTACACCCGCCCACATTGATTTAGACAAGGGACGCATGTATTTGCGCAAGGGTTTTTCGCCCAGTGAGTTACAGGATGTGAAACCGAAGGCCGGCGAGGATGGGTACGTAGACCTTACAGGAAAATCATGGCGGATTGAAAGTTCAGGGTTGGGTGAGCCAACCCCCTTTTTGCAACCCTTTGACTTGCCAAAAGAGGATTACACCTACGTCCTGCAATTTGATATTAGGTCGGAGCAGAGCCGTTATATAGTAGCAAAACGCATTCAGATGGCGTTTTATTTGCCTGCTATTGCCGGTAATTATGAGATTTTCTTAAATGGCACCTCTATCAGCCGAGAGATTCATCTGGATGCGGATGGAGAAATCGCCATTCATAAAGAGGCCAATCGAATCTTCATCCCCTTTGAGCGCAATCATTTGCAGATCGGGGAGAATACCTTGGTATTCCATATCATTGCCGCACCGAATTATCAGGATGCCGGTCTTTATTCCAATGGCGGGTATTTTCTGGGTTCCTATCAAAAGATTGCAAAACAATACGATGAGAGCTTGTTCTATATCATCACAGGTACCCTATTGTTTTTGATGTTCTACAATTTGCTTGTGTTTTTTGCAAATCGCAAGGAAAGACATTACCTGTTCTTTGGTTTCCTTAATTTTGCTCTGAGCTGCCATTTCTTTTTACAGACACCCAGTCAGTACCTCTTGTTTGCGGATTCCATGCAGGAGGTAAAGTTTGAACTTGTCACTTGGTTTCTGTGCGGCATATTTATGATCTTGTTGATATATACCTTGAGCGAGAGAAAGTTGGATCTTTTCGCAAAAATAGGATTGGGCATAGGCATAGGAATCAATCTTGCCGTTGTGGTAAGTCCGGGGCTTTCCTTTCTGTTGGACTTGATGCTTTTGGGAGAGATTTGGTTGGTGCTGGTACTGATTCGCTCCTATATGGTTGCTTGGGGCGGGTTTTGGACAAGTGTAAAATACGTGAAAACAGCCTATGCCGATCGAGGGCGTTTACAGAGACTTTATCTCAGCCTCTTTGACAGCACTATTGGTATCGTGTTTTTTGCAAGTAACCTTGTGTTGGTTTGTGGGATATTGGGTGTTTTGCAGGTGGCAGTAGCCCACACAATTCCCCAACTGCTTCTCTACGGACTTTGCATCGTACCGATTTGTATCTCCTTTGCCTTAGCAGTTGATACCGTAAAAACCAAGCAGAGTTACGAGTTGCAAAACATCACATTAGAAGCGACAGTGGAGGAGCGCACGAGGGAGCTTAGCCATCAAATTGAAGCAGTGAAGAAAGCGAATCAAGCCAAATCCCAGTTTTTGGCAATGATGTCCCACGAGATGCGTACCCCTATGAATGCTATTTTAGGTATTTCAGAAATGACCATGGGGATAGGGAAGTTGCCGGAAGAAGCGGCTCTTAACCTAAGTAAGATAAGCATATCCGGAAAAACCTTGCTCTCTATTATAAATGACATCTTAGACTTATCCAAAATAGAAGCGGGAAAGATGGATTTATATCCTGCGCAATACGAATCCGCCAGTATGTTAAATGATACCATTCACGCCAATATTATGCGAATCGGTCCCAAGAACATCACATTTGAAGTGGAGATTTCTCCTGAACTTCCGGTGCATTTATATGGGGATGAGCTGCGGGTGAAGCAGATTCTAAACAACGTCTTATCCAATGCATTTAAGTACACCGAGAGAGGTACGGTACGCTTACGTGTGGAGAAAACAAGTAAGCCTATCCACAAAGACGTAAAGCAAATGGAAGATGACGAGGTTATTCTCTTTACCGTGTCGGATACGGGTTGCGGCATGAAACCGGAGGATTTGGAGCAGTTGTTTGCTGAATTTACCCGTTTTAATACCAGGGCAAACCGTGTGACAGAGGGTACCGGGCTTGGTATGAAGATCACGCAAGATTTGCTGACGCTCATGGGCGGAAAGATTGAAGTCACGAGTACGCTTGGTAAGGGGAGTACCTTTCGTGTCTATATTCCGCAAAAGCATGTGTCAGATGAGCAGTTGGGCGTAGATACCGTAGAGCATCTGCGAGAATTTACCTACACGAACGAGAAGCAAAGTCTGGTCTTTGAGAAAGAGTATATGCCCTACGGTTCGGTGCTTGTGGTAGACGATGCGGATACCAACCTCTATGTGGCAAAGGGGCTTATGCAGCCTTATGGAATTTCTGTTAAGACGGCTCTAAGCGGTTATGAAGCCCTTGATCGGGTGCGTGGTATACAGGACTATGGCGGCAGGGAATATGACATTATTTTCATGGATCACATGATGCCCGGCATGGATGGCGTGGATGCTACACGAGAGATTCGGGAGATGGGATATACCGGTCCCATTGTCGCATTAACAGCCAATGCCGTTGTAGGGCAGCAGACATTTTTCTTAGAGAACGGATTTGACGATTTTATTTCAAAGCCCATTGATACCAAGGCCTTGAATGACATTTTGAATAAATGGATACGGGATCGGCATTCAGAGGAAGAGAGAGAAGCGGTAAGGTCGGCGCAGGAGACTAACTTCGAAGAAGGAGGGGATGACATGGCAATTTATATTCCGGGAGTAGAAACGGAACGAGTGTTAGCGGTATTTGGAGGAAATGAAGCGGTTTACCAGAAAATATTAGGCATTTACCTCAAGGATGTAGCAAAATCCGTCAAGGTTTTAGAGGGAACCATAGAAAACGAGAACTGGCAATTATTTACCACAACCGTTCATGCCATGAAGAGTGCTTCTGCTAACATCGGAGCCATGGAAATGTCCGAACGTTCCAAAGAATTGGAATTTGCAGGAAAAGACGGGGATACAGAGCTAATCCGAGAAAAATTCTCCGACTATCTCTTGGATCTCAAGCAACTGGCGGTGTGGATTTCACGTGCCTTAGGTCTACCGGATCCGGAAGAAGAGGAAGCCGAAAATGCCGTAAGTTCCTCCGGTAAGGCGGAGGAAGAACTGTTTGCAAAGCATCTTGGGGCAATCAAGGAAGGTGCCAAAAATTATGACGAGTCCGCCATTGAGGAAGCATTGCAGGCATTGGAAGGGAAAGAATGGTCCAAGGAGAAGCAAGAGAAATTGGAGCGGATTCGGGAACTATTATCGCACAGCGAGTTCGATGAAGTAGCAGAGCAAGCAGCGGGGTAAGCAATCGAACAACGAGCAAGCGTGAGCTTGCGAGTCCGATGAGTAGTACCCTCACAAGAAGGATAGTAGGATGAAAAAAAACTCACCAATAAAGAAACCCAAAAAAGAAAAAAATCTGGCCGTCATTTTTGTGTCCATGGTCGTCATTTATTTGTTTCTTATTTATGTGGTAATGATTTTTTCCAAAAGCGATGTACACGCTCCTGCCTATATTGATTTGACACAATCCGCTATCTACCTGCGTACCGGTTTTGACCCATGGGATTTGACTCCCGACTTAAAACCATTGCAAAACGGGGGGGGTACAGGAAAAGAGCATGTGTATGTGGACATTTCAGATAAGCCATGGCGCATTTCAGATACGGGCATGGATCGGGTTTACCCCACATTTACCGTATTACACGAGGTGGCCCAGGAGTACACCTATTTAGTCAAGTTTGATTGCCCCGTTGCGAAAACAAAAGACATCAAAAAGAGTGCTACGCCCATGGCTCTTTATATTCCCGGGATTGCGGATAACTATGAGGTATACCTGAATGGTAATCTCTTGTGGAAAGACGTTCAATTAACAGAGGATGGCAGCATTGCGGTTCATAAGAACAAAAGAGGTCTTACGATTCCATTTGATCGAGAGAACCTGCAAAGCGGGCAGAACTCCCTTATGATTCATGTATACGTACCCTCGGGATATTCAAGAGGCGGACTCTATTACAACAATGGTATGTATATTGATGATTATCGGTCGATACAAAGACTGCACAGTGACATTGACTTGCTGTTTCTTATCAGTGTGCATATTTTTCTGGCGTTTTACAGCATATTGGTGCTTATAAGCGGCAATAAAGAGAAGTACTATCTCTGGTTTGCCATGACGAATTTCTTCTTTGCGGGTTATATGTTGCTTCGGACACATGTGGCGTACATGTTAAGCAACGACTCCTTTCTGCTGCAAAAAACAGAATATATGTTTTTCGTGTCCTTGGGCGTACCTTTGCTATTCTTTATTTATGCGGTGTATGAAAAACCCTTGGGGCTTCTTGCCAGAGGCTTAGCCGTTATCACCATCGTCTTTGAGCTTGCCTTACTGTTTAATCAGGATCTGCAATTCCAGATTGATTTGTTGCACTATGGTCAAATATTGGAGACTGCTGCCATTGTGCTTGCCTACGTGATTAATCTGTTCGGTATGCGGGAAACCTTAAAGCAATATAAAATGTCAAGAGGAGAGGGGATAAGCAGCAGCCCTGTAAGACGTTTTTTCTATATACTCTTAGACAGCACAAAGGGGAATATCTTTTTTGGTGTCCACTTGGTATTTTTTGTGGCTATTGCAGCTATTGTGCAAAGTATGGTCTTCGCTACCAATGCAAATTCTGTTTTTTTTGGAATGTTTGCTTTTTCCGTGTCCGTCTCTTTCGCCCTTGCCCTTGATGTGACAAGAACGAAAAAGGTTCTGGAAAACCAGAACAAGAATTTAGATGAAGTGGTTCAGCAACGTACCACCAGACTGCGTTTACAGGCGGAGAAGCTAAAGGAACAGACCAAGCTTGCAGAAACCGCCAACAAATACAAATCCCAGTTCTTGGCAACCATGTCCCATGAGATTCGCACCCCCATGAATGCCATTATGGGTATGTCCGAAATCATGATGAAACGATCGGATTTGCCCGATCATGATTATGATAATTTAGAGAAAATACAAACAGCAGGCTCGGGGCTCCTTGCCATTATTAACGACATCCTTGACCTTTCCAAAATAGAAGCGGGGAGAATGACCATAGAACCGGCGGAGTATGAACTGATTCCTTTCATCCGGGAGACAGTAAATATGAACGTGGTAAGGCGGGGGAACAAGCCCATTGAATTTATCATTGACGTTGCCCCTGATTTACCGGTAAGTGTGATAGGGGATGTTCTTAGAGTAAAACAAATCCTAAACAACATCCTTTCCAATGCTTTCAAATACACAAAGAAGGGTGAAGTAACCTTTCGGATAAGCTGTCGATTAGGAGACTATGCCATTGAGGCGGAAGCAGAGCAGCAGCGGTTTGCATGGGAAGCAGAACAGCAGGAAGATGCAGGTTCGGCAGCAGAATACCGGCGAGAAGTAGATTCGGCACATAAAAGAAAAACAGACGAACAACGTGAGGCGGATGCAGCAGCCCGAGCGGAAGAAGAAAAAAGAGAGCGGATTGTGCTTGTTTTCGAAGTCAAAGATACGGGTCTTGGCATGACCCCGGAAGAGCTGAAAAACCTCTTTTCCGAATATGCCCGCTTTAATATGTCAGCCAATCGTGAAACAGAGGGAACAGGGCTTGGTATGAGCATTACCAAACAACTCTTAACGCTCATGCAGGGTAGATTATACGTAGAGAGTGACTATGGAAAAGGGAGTACCTTTGCGGTACATCTGCCCCAAGAGATTGTAAGCGAGTCAGTGATCGGGGAAGAGGCAGCCCGTGCCTTAGTAAATTCGGAATATACGGTAGAAATGCGTAGAAGAGAAGAGAAATTTGCCCAAATTCTTCTGCCTGATGCCCATATCTTGGTGGTAGATGATGTGGAGATTAATATCATGGTAGTGGAGGGTCTGATAGAGGGCTATGGTATGAGGGTTGATACTGCCACAAACGGGCAGGAAGCCATTGATAAGGTGGCGGATTGGCTGGAGAAACGCAAGCACAGCAGAGAGGGTGAGGGCAGTAATCACCTGTATGATATGATTTTGATGGATCACATGATGCCGGGAATGGACGGAATCGAAGCGGCGAGGCGTATTCGAGATTTGGGCTATAAGGGATTCATTGTGGCACTTACAGCCAATGCCTTAACCGGTCAAAAGGAAATATTCTTGGAGCATGGCTTTGACGGTTTCTTGTCAAAACCCATTGACACGGTGCAGATGGATCAGGTGCTGCGCAAGTGTTTGCTGCACGAATTGTGAGGAACTACCCACCGGGCAGGATTTTTCCGCAAATGACATCCGGGTGATGTTGCGGAAAAATATGGAGGTGCATAATCTTTATATACAAGGGAGGAAAGAGAAGATGTCGGCAAAAACAAACGCAGACGTATCCATAGGGGGCAAGGTATATACACTCAGCGGTTACGAGAGCGAGGTGTATTTACAGCAGGTTGCTTCCTACATAAATGATAAACTAAGTGAGTTCGAAAAAGCAGAAAACTACCGCCGCATTCCCCCTGATATGAAAGCTATTTTGTTGCACTTAAATATTGCGGACGACTATTTTAAGGCGAAAGATCGAGGGGATATGTTGGCATCTGATTTAGAGGAGAGGAATCAGGAAATCTATAACCTAAAGCATGATTTAGTCGCCGCCCGCATGAAGAAGAAAGAATTGGAGAAAACCATCAAGGAACTTTCCATAGAAAATAAAGAAATGCTCTTAATCAAGACAAAGCTTGAAACCTCCTTAGAAGATGTCTTGCTTGGGGGTATGGAGAAAAAAGAAAAAGCAGAAGTAAGTGCAAACGGGGGGCAGAGAGGGAAGTCAAGGTTTAGCGTTCACCCTGCGGCAGGTCAGCCGAAAACGGAGCAAAGCAAATGAAAACGAAACCGAAGCAAGTGGAGCTGCTCTCTCCGGCAGGCTCCTTTTTGGCGTTAAAGGCGGTAGCGGAAGCAGGAGCGGATGCGGTCTATGCGGCAGGGGAGAATTTCGGTGCGAGGGCATATGCCAAAAATCTCATAGAGATGGAGCTTTTATCCGCCATAGACTACCTGCATTTGCGGGGCAAACGCTTCTACCTTACCGTCAATACCTTATTAAAAAGACAGGAACTGGAACAAAAGCTGTATGCCTATATTGCCCCCCTCTACCGTCAAGGATTAGATGGGGTTATTGTGCAGGATTTGGGCGTATTGTCTTTTTTGCGGGAACATTTCCCGGAAATGAACGTTCATGCCAGTACCCAAATGTCGGTAAGCAGTGCTTACGGTGCTAAGTTATTAAAAGAGTTGGGGGTAAGCCGCATCGTCACAGCCCGAGAAATTTCATTAAACGAGATTCGGACAATCTATGAGGACACAGACCTTGAAATCGAAAGCTTTGTCCATGGTGCCATGTGTTATTCTTATTCCGGCCGTTGTCTTTTGAGTAGTGTATTAGGAGGCAGAAGTGGAAATAGAGGACGTTGTGCCCAGCCATGCCGGTTGCCCTATGAGTTTGGGAAAGGGCTGTCACCGTCCTTAGTTGACGAGAATGGGTATTCCCAATATCGTGAAAATAAGCAGGGGAAGTTCGGGGGGAAATCGGTGTCACCGTCCGTGGTTTATCCGCTCAGTATGAAAGATTTGGCCGCCATTGAATTACTGCCACAGTTGATACAAAGTGGAGTATCTTCCCTGAAAATAGAGGGACGAATGAAGCAAGTGGAATATGCGGTAGGGGTTACTCGGATTTACCGTCATTACCTGGATACCTATCCGGAAAATAATGGGGGGGGGTATCTGGTGGACGAAGAGGATAAGAGAATACTGGAAGAATTAGGCAGTCGTGGAGGCTTTACCAAGGGATATTATGAGAGAAATTCCTACGGAGGGAAAGCCAACGAAGGACGGCAGGAAGAATCGATGATTAGCCTTTTAGATTCCTCTCATAGGAAAGGACAAGGAGGCGAGGCATTTTCCGCAAAGCAGACATTAAAATCAAAAAGCAGACAACAGCAGATGGGTTTTGTGCAAGAAAACCCATCAAAGAAAATGTCCATACAACCCACACAATCAGAAAAGATAGCAGTCCGTGCAAAACTTTTCCTTCGTATAGGCACAGCGGCTAAGCTGACCTTGTTTTGCAAAGAGAAGGAAGTGACTGTATTTGGAGCGGTTGCAGAACAAGCACAAAATGCACCCCTTGTGGGAAGCGAACTGATTAAGCGTTTGCAAAAGACAGGGGAAACGGATTATCGAATAGAGCAAGTAGAACTGGATATAGAAGAAAGTGTCTTCCTGGCGGTATCCGCCATTAACGAATTACGCAGGGAAGGGATTTGTGCCTTAAGGGAAGCGTTGTTAAAGGAGTATCGCAGGGCGGAGGGTCTACCCCAAGGGGAAGAAAATTCTGCAAATGCCATAGAAGATAGCATATACGAGGAAAATAAGCAAAGCAATCAAAGAGAGGGAGCCAATCCTGAAAAGTACATAGAGTGTGCAGAGCAATCAACGGTTTTGTCGAGCAATAATGAGCCGATAAAGAATCACCCCTACCTCACCGCCGCCATAGACAAACCGGAACAGCTTGCCCCCTTACTGGAAACCGGGCGTATTTCAACCATTTATGTAGATCATGGAATCTGTGGCAAACAAGTGGCAGAAAATATTCATGAGAGTGGAAAACGTATCCTTTATTCCCTGCCGCAAGTCTTTCGTCAGGCAGATGTGAAGAAGCAGGAAGAAAGGATTCAGGCGGCAATCGAATATGGAATAGACGGATTTGTGGTACATACCTATGATGCTTTGGAATTTGTGAAAGAGCAAATTGCGACAAATTCTGATGCACCCAAAAACTTGGAACTGGTAACAGGCAATACCCTTTACTGCCTGACAAAGGATTCCTACAACACCTTTCTTGCAGCAGGGGTCAGCAGGGTCAGCCTGCCGGTCGAACTAAGCCGCACAGAATTAAAAGACCGGGGATTTCACGGAGGAGAGCTGTTGGTGTATGGACATCTTCCTGTTGTGGTAAGCGCCCAATGCCTCATGAAAAATACAGGGCAATGTATAGGGCAATCTACAGGAGATAACACCTCATACTTTCTAAACGATCGCCGCAAAGCCAAATTTCCGGTAAAAATCTGTTGTGAAGGCTGTTATAATATTATTTACAATAGCGTGCCACTATCCCTGTTTCATGTGTTAAACAAGAATAGTATAGGCAGTTTGTCACTAGACAGTATTCATCTATCCTTCACCATAGAAGATGAGAATCAAGTACAACAAGTTTTATCCTACTGCGAGGCAGGAATTTTCGGAGAAGGAATAGACAAGCAGAACTATTTGAAAGAGTATACAGGTAGCCATTTCCGCAGCGGGGTAGCATAAAGGAGCATTCCATGACACATTTAATCACAGAACTATCCAAATATCTTATGATATTATTAATCGCCCTCTACACCTACACCTGTTTTTCCTCCCTTAAGCGAGGGCTGTTACCCAAACAGCAAAACCGCAGATTCAGAAGCCAGATTCTCTATCTATATCTCTTCCATGCAAATGCTTATGCCGTGTTGTACTTATCCATGCAGGAGGCAGGGGCAGGTCCCAACATGGAACTGCTCTTATTCTACCTCATGCAGGTGGTATTTTTTGCCATTGTACTGATTATTTACCATACTGCCTATCGACGAGCATCCAGACTTTTAGTCAACAATATGTGTATGCTGATGGCGATTTCCTTTGTCATGCTAACCCGCTTATCCTATGACTTTGCCATGAAACAATTTCAGATTGCCGTCATGGCAATGGCAGTAACCCTGCTTATTCCGGTTGCAATCAGTCGTTTCCGCTTTGTCCGAACCTTAACTTGGGCTTACGCCATTTTCGGACTCCTTGCCCTGTACTGGTCTGCGCCAAGAAAATACACCCTAAGCCAAGACCCACCAGACCACCGCCAAAAATAGCAGCTAAGGCATAATCCCCCTCCACCAGATTCATTTCCGGGAAAACAAATAACCAGCCCGTATAAATCACGGTGGCAATGGCGGTGCTTAAGATAAACTCTTTGCCTCGTATCCGCAAGGCAAGTAAAATCAGAGGAATATTTAAGATGAGATTGCTCAGCCACAACGGTACCCCCCCCGTTATATAGGGTCTTGTTATATCCTGTATCATAATGCAGATTCCGCTGAATCCGCCTGTTACAAGGTTCATAGGGGCAAAAATACTCTTCGCCGCAAATGCCATAA
>BNZC01000027.1 GCA_026000755.1 Clostridia bacterium | reverse complement strand
GACGTAACGCTTACGCAGTACAAAGGCAAGGTTCTGTTGATTGTCAACACCGCTACCCATTGCGGATTTACGCCGCAGTTGGAAGGGTTGCAAAGCCTTTATGAAAAATACAAAGACAAAGGCTTTGAAGTTCTGGCATTTCCCTGCAATCAGTTTGGAAAGCAAGCACCCGGCACCAACGCCGAAATCGGAGAGTTCTGTTCGTTGAAATTCCGCACAACTTTTCCGCAGTTTGCCAAGATTGATGTGAACGGCGAACAGGAAAGCCCTTTGTATACTTACCTGAAAAAGCAAGCTAGCGGCGTTTTCAATGCGAATATCAAATGGAATTTTACGAAGTTTCTGGTGAACGCAAACGGCGAGGTCGTCGCTCGGTATGCTTCGACCAAAAAGCCGGAAGCGATTGCGGTGGAGATTGAGAAATTATTCTAATATTGAAGGAGGAGAGCAAACCATATGACTATATTCTATTTTACCTCTACAGGAAACTGCCTTGCTGTGGCAAAGAAAATCGGAGCGAAATTCCCTGAAAGCAAGCTGATTTCTATTCCACAGGTAATAGATTCAAGCGACCTTGCTTTTCACGATGACATCATCGGGCTGATTTTTCCGATTTATGGGTTCGGCTTGCCCGAGATGGTACGCCGTTTTATGGAAAATGCTAAATGGGAGGCGGAGTATGCCTTTGCCATCGGTACTTATGGAAACATGCCCGGTGCGGCCATGAGGAGCGTGCAGCGACTGGCATCCCAAAAAGGGAATCATTTTGATTATGCGGAAAGTCTGCTGATGGTGGACAATTATCTGCCCGGATTTGAGATAGATAGTGAAATTGCCAAACTGCCGGGGAAGCAGGTGGATGAGAATTTGGCTAGGATCATTACGGATATTGACACCCGCGAAAAGCAAAACGCCACGGCAAGTATTCTGATGCGTATGATAACTGCGGGCATTGGCGGTGGCAGATTTATCAATGTGAAGCAGGCACAGAACTTCATTGTTAATGATAACTGCATTCATTGCGGTATCTGTGCAAAGATTTGTCCGGCAGGAAACATCACTGTCACAGATACGGTCGCTTTTGCGGATAAGTGTGAGGGCTGTCAGGGTTGCGTTCACCTTTGCCCTCAAAACGCTATCCACATGAGAAATGAGAAAAGTACAGTTCGTTGGCGGCATCCGGATGTGCCGTTGGGTGAGATTGTGCTTGCAAATCAGCGAAAATAAGGAAAGTGCAACGGAAAGGCGGTTCCTATGAAGCATATAGAAGATTTGATTTTGTATAACAAAAATGAGCATGGGTATCTGTTAAGTGAAGTACCTGCCTTTCTGGGCAGGGAAGAGCCGAAAGACTTACGTCGGCAAGAGGGAGGCAATTTGGCTTACCCTCAGGCAGTAAGCCAAACCTACCGTGAAAAACTTAGTTCCTGTGTCGGTGCCTTGATTCAAGCGGCAGACAGCTATGGTTTTGAGGGCAATTTGTGGCAGTCCTACCTTACCTTTTATCTGGTCAATCATGAAAATGCCTATAGCATTGCCTGTGAAAGGCGGGGAGAGGTCAGGGGCAGTCTGGCGGATTTGGCAAGTCATGATTTTGCCATTTTTCGGGAACTGTTTCACTTGGATTTAAGTGAAGTCTTTCATGGCATTCAAAAAGGTATCTTAAACAGCATAAAGCATTATCGCCCTTCTGATTTTGATAGGGGGGGGGTAAGTAACAGAATCCGAAAGGAAATCGCAAACTTATCCAGAGCACTGGCTGCCGCAGAGGACGATGCGGAATTTCAGTCATTGATAGCCGCTTTCTACCAAAGCTTCGGCGTGGGAAAACTGGGACTGCATAAGGCCTTTCGTGTAAATGAAAAGAAATCTCAAGACATAAAAGAGGCGATTTTCCACAGGAAGTCCCGGGAGTTTTCCGGGGAAACTTCTCCTTGGACAGAAACGATAGAACCCATCACAAAGATAGCATCGGTGGATTTAAGTGACTTGGTGGGTTATGAGATTGCAAAGAAAAAACTCCTTGACAATACCTTGGCATTCTTGAAAGGTTTACCCGCCAATAATTGTCTGCTCTATGGTGATGCAGGTACGGGAAAATCCAGCAGCATAAAGGCCATCCTAAATCAATATTACGATGACGGTCTGCGGATGATTGAGGTCTATAAACACCAATTTAAGGAATTAAATACTATTATTTCTACCATCAAGAATCGCAACTACCGCTTTATTATTTACATGGACGACCTCTCCTTTGAGGATTTTGAAATAGATTACAAATACCTAAAAGCAGTAATAGAGGGGGGGCTTGAGAAAAAGCCGGAGAACGTATTGATTTACGCCACCAGTAACAGACGGCATCTCATACGAGAAAAATTCAGTGACAAGGCGGAACTTTTAGATGACGATTTGCACAAAAATGACACCGTGCAGGAAAAGCTGTCCCTTGCCGCCCGATTCGGAATCCCCATTTACTTTGGCGCACCCGAACTGAAAGAATACGAAACTATTGTAAAGGTGTTGGCACAGCGAAACGGAATTACACTCCCCGAAAACGAACTTCTTGCCAAGGCCAGACAGTGGGAAATCAGCCATGGCGGACGATCCGGGAGAACAGCGGAGCAATTTATTCAATATATTAGTACACAATAATAACGGGTCATTTTACATGAATCCGGAAAGGTCACGCCATGAAAATAAAAACCTTTGCCTCCATTTACATTGGTTCTTACGGAGTCACCCTTAAAATTTTTGAACTAATCCCCAACCAAGGAGTCAAAACCATTGACCACATCAGAACTCGCCTGGAACTGGGAAGTGACATTTACAAAAATGGAAATGTGGGCTATGAAGTGGTAGAAGATTTGTGCCAAGTCCTAAGTGAATTTTACGGCATTATGACGGGCTATCAGGTCAGCGATTACCGTGTGTATGCGGGACATTTGCTTCGGGAAGCGGACAATGAATTATTTGTCTTAGACCAGATTAAGATTCGCACCCGGCTTGAGGTGCAGGTCATCAGCAACTCCGAACACCGCTTCATTACCTATCAGGCATTGGTGGCAAACGACCTGTTCCACAAAATGACGCAGGAGGGAGCCGCCGTGGCGGACATTGGGGGAGGGAGTATACAGCTGACCCTTTACCAAAGAGGCGAACTGATTACTACCCAACACATTGACTTGGGCATTTTGCGATTGCGTGAGAGGCTCTTTCAGGTGGCGGCAATGGTGTCGAATTATGAGCGGCATATCGAAGAACTGGTGGACAAGGAATTGTCGGGCTTTCAAAGCCTATACTTAAAGGGAGAAAGCATAAAGTACGTCATTTTAATCGGAGATTATATCGGGGAAATGATTGGAAATATCAGTCGCAGAAAAGAGGATGATACCATTGAAGCGGACACTTTCTTAAAGAGGATGAACAAATTTGGCAGGAAGAATCCACAGCTTTTTTCCGAGGAACTTACGGTGTCCAAAGAGGCGGATCCCCTGATGGCGCCCTCTGTCATCCTATGCAAAAACCTTGTAGAAGAGTTGAAATCTTCCTATGTCTGGGTGCCGGGAGTGGATGTCAGTGACGGTATTGCCTATGAATATGTTTGGCAGAATCGCTTCTTAAAGGTGGCTCATGATTTTGACCGGGATATATTATCGGCGGCCGGAAATCTAGCCGGGCGTTATGGCAGCGACACGGAGCATACGGGGCATTTGCTTACGGTAACAAAGATCTTGTATGATGCCATGAAAAAACTCCACGGTATGGGGAAACGAGAAGCCTTACTGCTGTCGGTGGCAACTATTTTGCATGACTGCGGCCGCTACATCAGCATGACGGAACAGGCGGAGTGCTCGTATCAGATTATCATGGCATCGGAAATCATCGGCATGAGCCATTTGGAGCGGGAAATCGTAGCATCTACGGTGAAATACAATGCAGAACCTCTGGTTCCCTATGAAGAGCTGATGGGGAAAATGGATCAGAAAAGCTATATGGTAGTGGCAAAACTATCCGCCATTCTTCGGGTTGCCAACGTCCTTGACCGCAGTCATAGGCAAAAATTAAGCAAAATACGTGCGATGCTAAAAGATCGGGAACTGATTATTACAGCGGAAAGCAGAGAGAATATTGTATTGGAGAAGAGTCTGTTTTCTTCTTATGCGGTGGCTTTTGAAAAGGTGTTTTCGGTTAAGCCGGTGTTACGGGAGAAGAGGATGATTGGGTAACTTTGGATTATGTATTCTAATTACAGGGCGTTTCACCTTACTGTTTGGAGTTGTAAAATTTGAGGTTTAAGTAATGAAGTAATGAAGTGAAAAGGAGTTATTATGGCAGGTTCAAGCTTAGGAAAGCAATTTGGCATCACTACTTGGGGAGAATCTCACGGTGCGGGTGTGGGTGTTGTCATTGACGGATGCCCCGCAGGACTTCCCCTATGTGCCGAAGAGATACAGGCCTTTTTAGACCGCAGAAAACCAGGAGCTTCTCGCTATGCAACACCGCGCAAGGAAGAGGATCAGGTACAAATCTTATCCGGTGTATTTGAGGGCAAAACCACAGGCACTCCCATTGCCCTTATGGTGGAAAATCACAACCAGCACTCCAAGGACTATAAGGAGATTGCATCCTATTATCGACCGGGGCATGCAGACTATACCTATGACGGCAAGTATGGCTTTCGGGATTATAGGGGGGGGGGACGTTCCTCCGGACGGGAAACCATCGGACGGGTAGCGGCAGGAGCTGTTGCCGCAAAGCTCTTAGCGGAGATAGGGATTTCCTTTTATACCTATACCAAGGCAATCGGGACGGTTTCTATTTCCAAAACGCCTGAGGAGTTGTTAGCTTTACCCACAGGCGAACTTAAGAAGGCAATCTTTGCAAATCCTCTCTATATGCCGGAGGTGTCGGCGGAAAAAGCCGCAAGAGCCTATCTGGATGATTGCATAAAAAGGCAGGATTCAGCGGGAGGGGTGATTGAAGGACTGATAACAGGTCTGCCCGTAGGAATCGGCAACCCGGTATTTGATAAATTAGATGCCAATCTGGCAAAGGCCATGTTATCCATTGGAGCGGTGAAAGGTTTTGAAATCGGAGATGGATTTCTTGCGGCGGCAGCCACAGGGCAAGCAAACAACGACGGCTTTGCTGCCGATAATAGGGGGGGGGTCAAAAAAAACGCCAATCACGCAGGGGGCGTATTAGGCGGAATCAGCGACGGAAGCCCTTTGATTTTTCGGGTGGCAGTAAAACCAACCCCTTCGGTGTCCGCCCTTCAGTCTACGGTTAATAAGGAGGGAGAGAATGTTACCGTCTCTATTCACGGACGGCATGACCCTGTGATTGTGCCAAGGGCTGTGGTTGTAGTGGAGGCCATGGCGGCATTGACGATTGTGGAGTTGCTGTTGGATAATCTGGGGAGTCGCATGGATTATGTGAGGCAGATCTATGGAGGTTTAAGAGTCTAGGGCGTACTATACCTCACCAGCAACAACTCCACCCCCAAGCGGTCCCCCAACCGTCCACTCTTAACCGCTTCTTCCGTTTCACCGCAGTCAAAGAACGCCTCTTTCAAGCGTTCCTTAGAGAAGCTTTTTGCCTGCATGAGATCCTTTTTCACCGTAAAGGGCGGTATACCAACCTTTGAAGCAATCTCAGCAGAAGATGCCCCGGCAAGTTCCTTTACCATCATCAGGATCCGAAACTGCCGCACGATTAGAAACAGAATCCGCATAGGGGCTTCTTTTAGAGCCAGCAACTCATAATAATAAGAAAGGGTCTTTGTGGGGTTTCTTTCCGCCATGGCGTTTATCATGTCAAAGATATGGTTTGTCACGGGAAACACACAAATGTCCGCAATGTCGGAATCCTCGATACTGTCCTTGCCCATGGTATAGCACAGCAGTTTTTCCAGTTCCTTTTCAATGTAATCCATGTCATCACCCACCGCCTGTAAAAAGGAATGCAGTGCGGTTTCTGTAATTTGCTTGTTTTCTTTTTTCAGTCGCATCAAAATCCACTTAGAAAGGACAGCTTGGGTCTGTCTGGGAAATTCCACAACACGCCCTGCGGCTTTTACACTCTTATATAGCTTACTGCGTTTGTCAACCTCATCTTCCACAAAGAGAAAATAAGTGAAGGGGGGGATGTTTTTCATGTAGTCGGAAAGTTCCTCTCCACCGCTTTTCATAAGGCCGCTTCCTGTGAGTATAAGTAAACGGCGTTCGGCAAAAAAAGGCAGGGTTTCCGCCAAGTCAATAACCTCGGCAGGCTTTACGTCCTTGCCGTCAAAAGAGGAGCGGTTCATGGTATCATCTGCCGGCAAAATGGCATTTGCCAACTTGTCCTTGTATTGGCGTTTTAGATAGCGTTCCTCGCCGTAGAGCAGGTAAACAGAGGCAAAGGTGTTCGATTTGATGTCGGTGTCTATGGTTTTCATGATTTTACCAAAGAAAGGCGACCCGATAGGTGCCGCCTCTCATATCCTTTATTTGTTGCTGTTTTTTGGAATAAATTATTTCACCAAAGCAACGGTTTCCCTTGCAATGGCAAGCTCTTCATTGGTGGGCAGGCAGTATACCTTTACCTTAGAATCTGCGGTTGAAATCAGCTTCTCCTGTCCCCTGATGGCATTGGCTTCTTTGTCAATCTCTATGCCCAGGTATCCTAAGTAGGCACATACATTGGCTCTGGTATCCGGACCGTTTTCTCCAATGCCGGCGGTAAAGCAGATTACATCAACGCCGTTCATGGCAGCCACATAAGAACCGATGTATTTTGCCACACGGTACTCGTACACGTCTAAGGCACGTTTGCCCGCAGGGTCGTTCTTTTCTGCCGCAGCTTCTAAATCTCTGAAATCACTGGAAATGCCGGAAATGCCGAATACACCGGATTTTTTATTTAGCATATCAATGATCTCATCCCAGTTCAGTCCGGCTTTCTTCTGGAGAAAATCTAACACGCCGGGGTCAATATCACCGGAGCGAGTTCCCATCACAAGCCCCTCTAAGGGAGTCATGCCCATGGAGGTGTCAATGGAAATGCCGTCTTTTACGGCACAAATCGAAGCACCGTTGCCCAAATGGCAGACAATGGTCTTTAGGTTTTCATAGGGACGTCCCACAAGTTGTGCCGCCCGTTTGCTGACATACTGGTGAGAAGTGCCGTGGAAACCGTATTTGCGTATCTGATGATCCGTGTACAGTTCATAGGGCAAGCCGTATAAATAGGCGTGTTCCGGCATGGTTTGGTGAAAGGCCGTATCAAATACAGCCACCATGGGAACTTGGGGCAACACTTCTCGGCAAGCGTGTATGCCGATTAAGTTGGCGGGATTATGTAAGGGGGCAAGGTCGTTGCAATCCTCTACAATCTGAAGCAGTTCATCTGTAATAACAGAGGACTGTGCGATCTTTTCGCCGCCGTGTACAATTCTGTGACCGATTGCACCAATCTCTGAAAGATCTTTGATAACGCCGGTCTTGTCGTTGTGCAAGGCGGCAAGTACTAAAGAAACTGCCTGGGTATGGGTGGGCATGGGAGATAGGCTCTTCTCCTTTTCGCCTCCTTCCGGCTGATAGACCAACTGACTGCCATCAAGACCGATACGTTCGCAAAGTCCTTTTGCTAATAATGCTTCCGTGGCGGAGTCAATCAGCTGAAATTTCAGCGATGAGCTGCCGCAGTTAATGACCAATACTTTCATTCGTGTTGCTCCCTTCGTTTGTTCACTTGTTTTCCGTTGCTCGTTTTCTTTTATACTTACTAGTATAAGATATTTTGGGAAACAAATCAATGTTTATTTTTGCGTAGTCACGAAAAAAATATGTTATGGAGTATTTACAAACGATTTGCAAAAATGGTATAATGTCGATAGACATTATACTAGCGCCGCTTGCGGTGAGCGAAAGCGAACAATACCAAATGCAAGAGTGCGCATCCCCCGGAGGGGACATGATTCGCAGAATCATGGTATAATGTCGATAGACATTATACTAGCGCCGCTTGCGGTGAGCGAAAGCGAACAATACCAAATGCAAGAGTGCGCATCCCCCGGAGGGGACATGATTCGCAGAATCATGGTATAATGAGCAAAGAACATTTGTTAAAAGGTAAGACATTGGTCTAATGTTTTTTCGCCGGATAGCAGTAAGACTAAACTCATACAAAACGAAAGGAGATACATACCATGCTTAAAACATTAACAGCTTACACAACAGAGGTAGATGACGAGCAGATCGCAATTGATGAAATCAAGGAACAGCTTGATTTGGAGAGGAATCTGCGGGCAAACAGCGTGGGCATTATTGCTTGCCATTATGAATTTGTGTTATCAGGTGTTGCAAAAGCATTATGTGAGGCTCTGCCCTTTGACGTAGTGGGAACCATTTCTGCGGCTCAGTCGGTACCGGGAAATACCGATATTATGAATTTGACCCTTATGGTCTTAACCTCGGATGAAACAGAGTTTAGCACCGCTTTGACCGAGTCCCTGACCGATGGAGCCGCAGAGCAGTCCGTTACCGATGGATATAAGAAGGCGGCAAATGGGAAATCAGAAAAACCGGCTTTGATTTTCGCTTTCGGAGCGTTTATTCCGGGGAATTTCGGTGACCAGTATGAGGACGCCCTCTCAAAGGTGTCCGGTGATGTGCCTGTGTTTGGCACCTTGGCGGTTGACGATACGCCGGATTTTTCCCATTCCTATATGTTGTACAATGGAGAAGAATATAGGGATAAGTTTGCCGTGATTCTCGTCTACGGCGATATTAAACCCAAGTTCTTCTATGCAAATGTAGACTTAGATAAGATTTTAGGTTCAAGCGGTGTGGTGACAAAAAGTGCCGGAAGCGTACTGATGGAGGTCAACGATAGGCCTGTCATTGAATATTTTGAAAGTCTTGGCTTAGTAAATGCGACGGAGCATCAGTATGCCATGAGTTCACTACCTTTCTTGGTGGACTATAAAGATGGCACGCCCTTAGTTTCTAAGCTTTTCATAATGCTCACACCGGAGAAATATGCAGTCTGCGGCGGCGTGGTACCGGAAGGCAGTTCCATTACCCTGGCAACAGAGAACGCAGATGATATATTGTCTACTACAGGTGTATCCTTGGATGAGTTGGATTCCGCATTGGCGAATGCCTCAGGGGTTCTGGTTTACGCCTGTATCTCTCGTTTATTGACCTTGGGAGCAAAGCCATTTTTGGAAATGAATCTGGTAGAGGGAAAAATCAAGGAAAGAGTGCCTTTCCTTACTGTATATTCAGGGGGTGAATTTTGCCCGACACAGGTAGTAGAATCAAAAGCCGCCAATCGTTTTCACAATAATGCTTTTATTGCGTGTGTGTTCTGACCGAAAGCACCTTAGCGATTAAGCCCTGTTTTGTAGGGCGATGCTTATCGAACGTTTTTTGTTCGGTAAGAGGGTAGTAAATTATTATCAAAGAAGTATATCCATCTAGTGCGAGGTCGTTCGTGACCCTTAGTGAGTGCGTAGCACGAGCTTAGTGGAACGAACATCCTTGAGTAGGTACTATAAATCACAGAAAGGGTGTCATGTTTTGTTAGAAGAAAAAAACGACTTAGATTTGCAAACAGAATATGCTGCCCTTTTAGAAGAAGTGGGGCAGTTGCGCCGTGAAAACAAAAAACTGGATCGGGAAATGAGGAACCAGAAAAGATTTCTGGATAAGGTGACGTTGACCATAGAGGCAAAGGATGCCTTGGGTAAGGCTCTCACTGTGGAAAATGCAAAACAGAAATCCTACACCAAGATGTTGCTTAAAAACTGCCCGAGTATTATTATACTCCTTGATACACAGGGCAGAGTTGTCATGTCTACGGCTGCTCTTCTAAACGCAATGGACGTACCGAATTTTGATTATATCAAAGGGAAGCATTATGAAGAGGTGCTTTCACAGTACTTAGAACCGGAGAGCATGGGGGTCTTAAGGGAGAACTTTGAAGATAAGTTGTCTGTAAATACCGTTAAAGATTTTGATGTTCAAGCGGATTTTGGGCTAACAGGAGAAGTAAGATTCTTTGGAGGACAGTTGCTCCGCTTAGAAGAAAGGGGCGTAAACAGCGGAAATCTGCTGCTTATGACGGATGTAACAGACCTTTTGCGGGAGAAACAAAAAGCTGAGTCGGCGAATCAGGCAAAGAGTCAATTTCTAGCTACCATGAGTCATGAGATTCGAACGCCAATGAACGCCATTATGGGTATTGGGGAGATTTTATCCCGCAGTAAACTGGACGACTACCAGAAAAAATATATTGATGACATTCGAAATTCCTCGGCTTCCCTGCTTACCATTATCAATGATTTGCTTGATTTCTCAAAAATCGAATCCCGGAAGATGGAGATGGTCAATGACGACTATGACCTGCATACCATGTTGGATCACCTAAAATCCATGTTTTCTGTGCTTTGCAAGGATAAGGGACTGAAACTTTATTGGGAACAGAGACAGGATTTGCCCCGTTGGATCTATGGGGATGATAGCAGGGTTCGCCAAGTACTGACGAATATTTTATCCAATGCAGTCAAGTATACACCGGGGGGCGGTATAAGGTTTATGGCGTCCTTAGAGGGGGAAGAGCTTTGTTTCTGCATACAAGACAGCGGCATTGGTATTCGGGAAGAGGATAGGGAGAAGCTGTTTAAGCCCTTTGAACAATTGGATTTACGGAAAAATCGCGGGGTGGTAGGTACCGGTCTGGGGCTTGCCATTTGCGATAAATTATGTATCTTGATGGGCGGGAGGCTTAGCCTTTCCAGTATTTATGGAGAAGGTTCTACTTTTTTTATCCATATTCCCTATGTGGAGGGGAAGAGCAGCGAAGAGAAAGATCAGGAAGAGCTGTTAGAATTTCAGGCACCCTATGCGGAGGTTCTGGTAGTGGATGATATAGAGGTGAACCTTATGGTTGCCGAAGCCATGCTTACGATTTTCGGTATTTCTCCGGATCTGGCATCCGGCGGATTAGAAGCGGTGAAGATGGCACAGCAAAAGAACTATGACGTTATCTTTATGGATCAAATGATGCCCGGCATGGATGGTCTTGAGGCAACGGCTCTCATTCGAGAATCCAATGCCTACAATAAGACTGTTCCGGTGGTTGCCCTAAGTGCCAATGCAGTAAGCGGAGCCGCCGAGATGTTTGCCGATGCACAGATGAACGATTTTCTGGCAAAGCCCATAGAGATAGAGGCCTTAAATCGCTGTCTGCGGAAATGGTTGCCACAGGGAATGATACAGAATCCGCCCCTCAGAACGTCAACGTCCGACATCGATTAAACCCGGCGAAAATCTCCTGCCGTCTGGGGCGGCACAAGTTGTCGGAGAGATAGGAGCCTGTGGAGAGGGAGGCTAAGCCCTTTGTTTCTATTTGTTTTTCCAGTAAATCTACGATTTCTGTCAGCGTTCGTTTTCCATCCATGAAATGTTTGGCGGCATACGCCAAGAGATAGGCTAAACCTGCCACTTGTTCCGCATCCGCCAGTTGCTCTAAACACCGCACATCTGTGGTGTTTTTATTGATTAGAAAACCGTCTGTTCCCATGACTTTGATTTTCACCAAATCCCGCTTTGGGTCAGAAAAATCCCGGTGGGGTTTTGGGCGGCGAGTAAATACAGGCAGGGCATAGGGCAGTCCTTCGCTATGGAGGGTGGGGAAGTCCTTTGCTTTTATTTTCGCAATTTCTGTAATGTCAAAGGGCAAATATTCTTTCATTTGAATGATGTGATCCGCTACATGAAAATATGCCCCGGAGCTTCCTGCCACCAGAACAGAAGAAATGTGGTCATTTTCATAAAATGCCCTTACACGGCTGATAAAGGGAGTAATCGGTTCTTCTTCATTGCTCACCACCTGTTGCATTAATTCGTCACGTATCATGAAATTGGTGGCGGAGGTATCCTCATCAATTAAAAACAGGCGACTGCCGGATTCAATCCCCTCCACCACATTGGCGGCTTGGGAAGTGCTTCCGCTGGCGTCGCCGGTAGAAAAGGCTTTGGTATCCTTTCCATTGGGCAAATGGTTGATGAACAGAGAAATGTCTGTGCCGGCAATGGAGCGAGAATCCTCCGCTCGCAGTTTTACTCCGCTGTTATCTGTAATGACAAATTCTCGTCCGTCCCCTGCAATGTGGTTGTAGACACCCATTTCCAAGGCTTCTAGTAGGGTGGATTTTCCATGAAAGCCGCCGCCCACAATTAGGGTAATCCCCTCCGGAATCCCCATGCCACAAAGCTTTCCCTTGTGAGGAAGATCCAGGGTGATTTTTAGGGAATCAGGGGAAACAAAAGAGATACCCCCCTCCATTGGTTTGTCCGATACGCCGGATAAACGAGGTAAAAGAGATCCGTCTGCCACAAAGGCGGCAAGCTTACGTTTCTTTAATTCCTCTCGAATAAATTCCTGATCCTCGCATAATTTTGCAACAGCATTTAATGCTTTTTCGTTCAAATTCCGAAACGATAGGCTTTTCTCCACACATTCCGGCAGAAAATCAAATAGGATTTTTGCCAGTTCAGGGGCATTGATGCTACGTCCATTTGCAGGAAAGCCTACCTCAAAACGTGCAAGAATAGTTCCGCTTACCGGGTCAATGCTCATGCAGGAACGCTCTAAGACTTCCTGCCCCGGTCGGCTTATGCTGATTAAACCGCTCTTGCCGGAACCTGCCGCCCTATGGCTCACACGTCCAATCAAAAAGCCCATCTTGCGGGTCAAAAAATCCTGTAAAGCGATACGCTTTGCCTTGGTGTCATAGAGGAATTTGGGAAATGAGGAAACATCACCGGAAACTTCCACATGAAGTTTGGAAGGAGCGGCAAAGGGATCTCCTTGTACATGGTCAATTGCTAAGATATAATGGGGGAAACGATAGCTGCCCTGTAAGGATTTGTAGGCAGGATAACTCTTGCGGTGGAGGGATTGTAGGGTGGTCTTTAGTTGCGCTGCAGGGGTCATGGGGGAGTGTCCTTTCTGTGGTGCGTGGGTTTGTGGGTTCCTTGTTTCTATTGTAGCAAGAAATTGGGGATTTGACAAATAGATTTTTTGACTAAGGTTTTGGTGTGAACCGAAGAAAATAGCGTTTCGTAAATTCCCAAAGTAAGTTCTACTAGTTTTATGATGTGGAACTTACTCTGAAAAACCGTGAAATAACAGGCTGAATTTAGTCTGGGAAATGATTCGGTTAGGCTACAAAAACAGGAAAAACGCA
>BNZC01000026.1 GCA_026000755.1 Clostridia bacterium | reverse complement strand
TGATCTTGACTCAGCACCGGCAAGGGTACGTCAATCCCCATGGCTGCCGTAGGCTCTGCTCCGCTTAATGCCATGGGAAGCATATCCCCTGTCACGGATTCATAGGTATAACCAAAGGCTTTCTGCATACGAGCCAGTTCTTCCTTGGAATATCTGGGAACTTTTTTGTTGGGAATCTTAAGACTCCGCAGTTCCACCAGATACTGATCCAACCACTCTCCATAAGGCGCACGATTTGCATAGGATTCCTTTAAGTCATTATCATCAATGACCTGCCCTGCCACCGTATCCACCAAGAGCATTTTCCCCGGGTGTAAGCGTTCCTTTAGCTTAATATTGGCAGGTTCTATAGGCAGCACACCTACCTCGGAGGATAGGATAAGCTGATCGTCCTTTGTAATATAATAACGAGAGGGGCGCAGACCATTGCGGTCAAGGACAGCTCCCACCTTATCACCGTCACTAAATAAAATGGAAGCAGGACCATCCCAGGGCTCCATCATAGTGGCGTAATATTGATAAAAATCCTTTTTCTTTAAGCTCATGACACGGTTATTTGCCCAAGGTTCCGGAATCATAATCATAACCGCAAGCGGCAATTCCATACCGTTCATTACCAGAAATTCCAAGGCATTGTCAAGCATAGCAGAATCAGAACCCGAACGATTTACCACAGGAACGACCTTTTGAATCTCACCCTTAAAATAATCGGATTCCATGGCCTCTTCTCTGGTCTGCATCTTGTCCACATTTCCTCGGATGGTATTAATCTCTCCGTTATGTACCACAAAACGGTTGGGGTGCGCTCTTTCCCAACTGGGATTGGTATTGGTGCTGAATCTGGAATGCACCACCGCAATGGCGGATTCATAGTCCTTGCTCTGCAAATCATTGTAAAACAAACGCAATTGATTGACCAGAAACATCCCCTTATAGACAATGGTACGACTGGAAAGGGAAACCACATAGGTCAGTTCTTCGCTCTGCTCAAAAATACGGCGTACCACAAAAAGACGACGGTCAAAATCAAGACCTTTTGCCACTTCTTCCGGTCGCTTAATAAAAGCCTGCATAATATAGGGCATACGTGCCAGTGCTTTCTCGCCTAAGGTGCCGGGATCGGTTGGTACTTTTCGCCAACCCAGAAAGCTAAGCCCTTCCTTTTTCACAATGATTTCAAACATCTTCTTGGCTTGGTTGCGTTTTAGTTCGTCCTGAGGCAGGAAAAATACCCCAATGCCGTAATCCCGCTCTTCGCCTAAATCAATGCCGGCTCCTGCCATTGCCTTGCTGAAAAATTTATGGGAAATCTGAAGCAGAATACCAACACCATCCCCTGTCTTTCCTTCGGCATCTTTTCCGGCTCTGTGCTTAAGTTGTTCCACAATCTTTAATGCGTTATCCACCGTCGCCCGGGTTTTCCTCCCCTTAATGTCAACGACTGCACCGATTCCGCAGTTATCGTGTTCAAAACGAGGATCGTATAGACCCGGTAAGTTCTGCGTTTCTTTCATGACTTTTTCCTTTCTATTCTTGCCTTTTTTCCTATCGGTATATCGGTAGTACCTATAAAGGGCATGGAAAAACCCACGCCCTTATATTTTTTCGTAGTAAGTCGTAAATGGAAATATAAACGTGTAGATTCTACTGTTTATTTTGTTCCTGCCACTTGTGGTACGCCTCCATAACTGCATCCACATCTTCTTTCGCACACATTGATTTTACCGATTCAAAGGCTTCATCAACTGTTTTAGATTTCAATATATGAAGTAAGATTGAACGAAGAATTGCACTTGTTTCAAGTGGCATAGTATTCACCTCCATTTACACAAAGTATAACACACACGGGACAGTTTTGTCAACGGTAGGGAAATTCTTCGTTTTCTCGCCCTAATATCATTATTCTGCCACAAAATACCTTACTTGCCGAGTTCGCCCCGACTTTAACAACTCGCCGTTGTCTACCATTTTCTTTAGGACTACTCCCGCCGCTGTTTGTGACACGCCAAGTAATTCCTCCGCCTGCTTACGGCTAATCGAACCATGTTTGCGGACATATCGTAATACAGAATCCTGCGGTGTTTGGTCAATGCTCACCGTGACTTGGTTTAAGTTCGGTAAAGTCAGCTTAAACACATTGGGTGTAACATCAATCTTGGGTTGTTTCGGGGCGAACTTGTACGCTTCAAATATCTTCAAAATACCGGTTCCGTAGGCTTCAATCAATTGCAAACGGTAGAAAACAGCGGCAAGATTAGCATTTCGACATATGGAATAGCCGCTCATTATATCATCAATCTCAATACCATTCATCAAACCACCCGGCGAAATAAATTCCATGCGGTCTGCGTATATCTTTACGAACAAACTTCCGCTTGTAGCGTACTCACGGTGAACGACAGCGTTCAAAAGTGCCTCTCGCAAGGCAGCTTCGGGATAGTTGCGGCGGTCAATTCGTAGCAGCTTATCAAATGTCGCTTGTGTCTGATTGTGCATATCAAGGTAATCATAAACATCATTAATTTGCGTAAAAAGCGAACCCTCAAACTCGTGACGGTCTTTGAAAATCTGTTGCGTAGTATCCTGAAACACGGCTGTTTTAATTGTGTGAACGCATTGTTCCGATAAGAGCAAGCCGAGATTGGTGAAAACATCGTCAACACTTACCATGCCGAGTGTCCCCATTTGAGCCGCACCAAAGGTTACATTTCGCTTTGCAAACTCTGCGGACGCCGAAGTGAAATCCAAACTTTGCTCAACGGAGCGTAGTTTTTCATAGCTGTCGCCGTCTGTTTCCCGAATCATCTTGCGAATTGCAGTATCGGTCGCAGGAACGGAAGCTGCGCCGTGGCGAACGTACACTCCCTCCGGGCGTATGCCTTTGCCTGCGATGTAGTACGGACGGTTCGTACCACGCAAAACGTCAATAACGATTATTTCTTTGCCGTCAACCGTTTCAATATGGCTATGAGCAAACAGCGTAATGTCGGGCTTAATGCTGTCACGTAACGAGTTATTGATGGAAAGCAAATCCGACTGCGCATTTTCCAAACCAAGCACCTCGCCGTTATCGTGAACACCGACATAAATCGTTCCGCCATCGCTGTTAGCAAAAGCCATAACCTCTAATTTTATATCGCCAATGACCTGTTGTTTCAGTTCAACCGTTTCACTTTCCTTGTAAATCATATCAGCAACCTCCGGAACCACTTTTCTAACATTCTAACAGATTAGTGCTTATTTGTCAATAAAATGTTAGAAAACCATTCCCGATCTACTCCACCTTCTCCAATTTTGCAAAAACAGCAAACATCTTCTTTGTGCCAAGTTCGTCAAACTCCACGGTCACCTCAAAATCCTTCCCACCTGCCACAATATTCGTAACGACACCTGCTCCAAACTTTAGATGTTTTACTTTATCGCCCACGCCATAGGAAAGCCCTCCTGTCTGTGGGGTGGTGGTTCCATAAGACACAGGTCTGCTGAAACTCTTCCCTCCGCCGTTATTTCCAAATGACCCTCTCCCTATTTCTTGTATCTGCCGATTCCCTCCATCGCCGGTTCCAAACAAGCCCGTACCTATTTCTTGTGATGAAAGTTTTCTTTCCGACAGATTGCCCTCTCGCAAATTTCCGGCACCAAAACCCCTCCCGGATACCTTCCCCCCGCAGAGTAATTCTTCCGGAATTTCTTTTAGGAACCTGGACGGCCGATTCCGCTGAATCTGCCCTCGCACCATACGTACTGCGGCGGCGCTTAGGGTCAGGCGTTTCATGGCTCTTGTAATCCCCACATAGCACAGGCGGCGTTCTTCTTCTATTTCCATGGGATCCTCAGATGTGATGGTCATATAGCTTGGGAAAATACCGTCCTCTAAGCCCGCCAGATACACATTAGGAAATTCCAGACCCTTAGCGCTGTGTAAGGTCATCAGCACCACATAATCGCTGTCAGTTTCCAATTTATCAATCTCCGCAACCAATGCCACTTCTTCCAAGAAACCACTCAAACTAGGCTTCATTTCCTGCAATTTTGCTTTTTCCTCATAGGCGGCTGCCTTGCTGATTAACTCATCAATATTTTCAATGCGGGAAATGGATTCTACACTATCCTCTGCTTGCAATTCCTGCACATAGCCGGTTTCTTCTATGACTTCCTTTAATAATTCCACTACCCCAAGGTGGGGCTGTTTGCTTCGCATGGTCTGAATCAAATTTACGAAAGGTCGTATCTTTCCTGCACTACGCCCTAAACTCGTAATATCCTCCGCCTGCTTTAATGCCTGATAAAAGCTAATATCCTCTTCACTTGCATAGGCCTGCACCTTTGCCAAGGTGGTGGCACCTATCCCTCGTTTCGGCACATTGATGACCCTGCGTACCGCCAAATCATCCCGGGCATTGTCAATGGTTTTCAAATAACACAACAAGTCCTTGATTTCCTTGCGAGCATAGAAATTGGTTCCCCCCACAATCTTATAAGGAACACCGGCAATCACAAGAGCTTCCTCCAGCAGTCTGGACTGGGCATTGGTACGGTATAAAATCGCACTGTCTTTGTAATGATACCCCCCCCCCATTGACCTGCTTTACAATGTCTTTTACCAGAAATGCCGCCTCTTCCTGGGCAGTTTCAAATTTACGGAAAATGACCCCTTCTCCTTCGTGACTATCTGTCCAAAGTGCCTTTGACTTCCTACCCCTGTTGTTTTGAATCACGCTGTTGGCGGCACGGAGGATATTGCCCGTGGAGCGGTAATTCTGCTCTAATTTAATCACTGCCGCATCCGAAAATTCCTCCTCAAAATTTAAGATATTATAGATATTTGCACCCCGAAATTTATAGATGGACTGATCGTCATCCCCTACCACACACAGATTGCGATAGCCTCCCGCTAAGAGCTTAATCAGCTGAAACTGTGCCGTATTCGTATCCTGATATTCGTCCACCATAAGATAACGGAAACGCTCCTGATAGCCGATTCGCACCTCTTCATCCTCACGAAGCAGTTCTACGGTTTTTACGATTAAGTCGTCAAAATCTAAGGCATTGCTCTTTTTCAGCACTTTCTGATATTCAAAATAAACCTCCGCCTGTTTCTTCTTGGCGTAGTCCCAGTCTGCTGACTTGGCAAATTCTTCCGGGGAAATCAGTTCATTTTTGGCTCCTGAAATGGCGTTTAGAAAGGTCTTTTCTTTGAATTTTGTCGTGTCGATATTGAAACGTTTGCAAATATCTTTCATCACCGTCTTTTGATCGTCCGTATCGTAAATGGTAAAATTTGAGTCAAAACCAATACGTTCAATATAACGGCGTAAAATCCGTACACAGGCGGAATGGAAGGTTGACACCCATATACTTTCCGAACCAAAACCAATCATTTCATCAATCCGCCCCCGCATTTCCCCCGCCGCCTTATTGGTGAAGGTAATCGCCATGATGTAAAAAGGGTTCACTCCTTTTTCTTCTATGAGGTAGGCGATTCTATGGATTAAGACTCGAGTTTTTCCGGAACCCGCTCCCGCTAAGATAAGGAGAGGTCCTTCTGTGTGAAATACGGCTTCTTTTTGCATGGGATTTAGACTATCGTAGTTGCTCATTATGTACTCCTTAGGAATGTACGGCTTACCGCCTTTGCTTCTTTTTGTATAGGATTTAGACTATCGTAGTTGCTCATCATGTACTCCCCTTTTTGGCATCGATCAACTGTTCCATCAATTGCTTTTTCATGTAAATGTCAAAACCCAACAGGCAAATCAATGCAAAGTCCTTCATTTCCTCTTGCTTTTTTGAATCCAAGTCTGAAAAAGTTGTGCGGCTCGCCTTGATTTTTTCTTCAATATCCTGATAGAAAGAAGGTACGCCCTCTTCCAGTAAATGAAAGATTTGTTCGTAGATATATGCCATAGATTGCCCGGATTCTTTGCCGAAATAATTTTTGGCGACAGGCCCTAAGAGTTCCTGAATATCGCTGATACTCAAAATATTTTTGAAATAATAGATGAACATCAGCATATACATATGCTCCCTACTATACTTCTTTTTGGTTGGGGGGGGTAGCAAATCATTTTTGGCATAATTATTAATCATGGTCTTGGTCAAAATCTTATCCTCTGCATAACGCTTTGATGAGGCAAGTTCCTTGTCCATGAAGGTAGTGACCTGATCCATGTATAGGTCAATATTCGGAAAATCTTCCGGCTTAATGTAGTGAATATCAGAAAGGGCAGACAAAATACTGCCCGCCAGATCCTTTTTGTTGATTTTCAATGGGAGTCCTCCTAATGTACAGCAGACTCGCAAGTCAACGACTTGCTCGTTGCTGCGATGTTCGCCGAATGCACCTGTCAAACGAATCTGTTATGCAACCGGTCTATTCCCTATGGCAAGAGAACCCCTGCCAAAAAGAACAGCACATAGCAACTGACATAAAGTTTTCGGTGTAAATTAATATAAGCCGCATATTCCCGCAAGAAAGCAATTGGTAGGTAATAGCGAGCCGTTTTTGAACCGATTCCGCTGATTTTAAGCCCCGCCTTTCGGGCATAAATCCCTGTCCGCAGCAGGTGATAGTTATTGGTGGCATAGATGGCACGATACGCTTTCCCATCGGAAACCCTATCCATAAGTTCCTTTGAGAAACACATATTCTGATAAGTGGTGGTGGATTGCTCTTCCAGGAGTATATCACTCTCGGGAATCCCACAACTTAAGGCATATTCCTCCATAGCCTTTGCTTCCGAACGGAGTTCATCTCCTCCTTGCCCTCCGGATAAAATCAGCTTGGGGGCAGTCGTTTTCTGCACCTGTTTCCGGTAAAAGGCAATCGCCCGATCCACTCGCCCTGCCAATAGGGGCGTTACATCCTTTCCGTCCTTTAATCCTGCACCATGCACAATGATGTAGTCTTGATTATACCTGGGTCTTGAACAATTGCACAGTATGCTTGTTAGGGTAAATTGTATCAGGTGAAAGGTCAAAAAGAACGCCACAAAATTAATACCCATACGCAATGCCACCACAGGATAGGGCACATCAAAATTACTTACAATCCGGTTAAATATAATATGTATGATCAACACTACCGCCAAAAGCAAGCCTATGCAATGGGACAGGCGAAAGCGTTCTTTTTTCAAAACAGAACGAGCATTTAAGAGCAGATAGGCAATCAGGACATAGATTCCAAAGAGAACCAAAACAACGGTCAAGGCAATAATCAAAAACAATATCCAACTTATCACGGTACTCTTAAGATCTTGTTCAAAGATCGGTCTTGATCCAGGTATATCCGGTATCTCTACTGCCAGCTTTCTTTCGCTTGCCAGTATTATCACAAAGAAAAACAAACTGATAAAAAAACAAATCGTCAGAAAAAAGCCGGGCAACAGACTTGTCCGATTTCTTCTATACGTGATAACAAATAAGGCTAAAAAGATTAGTGGTATTACAATAGTTTGTATTGACATAACAACCTCCTATCGTTACTATTCACGGTTGATGTGAAAACGGTTACCCTCTCTGAAAAAAAGAACCTTCGAGCGAAATGTAGGGAAGACCCTCCTTGCAGGAAGCCCATGCTGACTGCAAGGTGTTTTTGAAGGGGCTTGCCCGAAATGCTTTAAGCGAGGGTTCCTTTTTTGCAGAGCGGGTAGCCGTTTGGGACCTAACCCTGAATAGCACCCCTCTACAACATTCGAAACACCCGTTCCACCCCAATTTTTAAGTTCTCATAACGCCCCTTAATCTCCTCAAAGGTCTGCATTTCACCCAAATAATAACTCTCCAACATTCCGTTAATTAAGTCATAGCGGCTCCCCTCGCCTTGCCCTGCATTTTCCTTGCAACGCAAAACCCCCTTTTGCAAGACTTCATTATCCCCATTTCTTATAATCTCATAAGGGCACTCCTCACCGAAGAACAGGGGCATGGCTTTCACATAAATCCCCTCATACATCTCCGAAAAAACCTCACTTACCGACTCTCCCTCTTTCTCATAGGAAATGCTAAGCTTCGTCTCCGGTTTTGTTCGGTATTCCAGGAAACTTAAATCCTGCAAATGATATTTCCGCAAAATGTACTCGGGCATCCGAGCAAAAAAGGCAAAGTACAGCTCTCTTTCCCGGCATTCAATCACCAAGGCTTCTCTTTGTTTGCCTTGTTTTGAAGTGACGTTTTCCAGGAAGCTCAGGTAACGCAGGTATGCCAAACGGCATAACAGGTTCGTTCGTTCCTCTCGGCTGATGCGTTCTCCGATATGGAAAAAGAAGTCGGTGGCTACCTCCTCTTCTTTCACAAAATAGCAATAGGACAGATGGGATAAATACGCCAAAATCAGCGCATCTTTTCCACCCCCCCCCTCATAGCGGAGCAAAACGGAATCGGGCAGACACTCTCCCCCGGTATACACGCACAAGGTCAAAAGACGTTCCGCCATTTCATAGGTGTCCGCATCAAATTCCTCCGCCGCCAAAAAGAGATCCGCCATTTCCCTGAGAGATCCGGCAAAATATTTACACAAATAGGACAAGAGCAGCTCATTGTATTTGTTCTGCAAAAACACCTGATAGCAGAAATGCAACAGTGCCGCATCTCCCTCTCCGAATAAAGAGGAAATGCGATGGTTTGCCACCGACAACAGGCGGCCGACATCTACCCCCCCCGTTCCAAAGTACAACAAAATCTCATATGCCTTGTCATACAGACTGCGGTGAATCATCAGTTCCGCCAATTTTCGCCCAAAATCCCGCCTTAAACCGGAGGGGTTTGTGTTCACCAAATACCGATCCAGTTCTTCCGTTGAAAAGGCATTGGAGCGGTATTCCACCAATTGTTCCTTTAGTTCAAAGGCAAAAGCCGAATCTAAATTTTCATTTTCGGAAAATGCCAACAATGCTCCGGCGACTTTTGCATCCCAAGTATTATAAGTCTGCTGTTTCCCCAGATAATGAAGCAGAAAAACAGCCGGCTTACTCGTGTGTGCCAAACAATCCTCTAAGTACTGATTGGCATCCATCAAAGGGGTCAAAGAGAGCTTTGATGGTGCAAATCCGCTGCCATAACGCCTTTTTTTACCATCCTCAAGGAGAATACAAAAGGACTCCCCGTAAATGGGCAGATAAGCCACGCCCTGGAAAATAGGAATGCGTAACTCCTCTTTCATGGCTTCATTTACCACAATAATATACAAGGCGTTTTCGTCGCTGACCACCAGTTTCCTGACATACGCAACCTTAGCTAAGGCATCCGCAAGTTCTGTATTTATACTCTCTCTGGTGAGCATATCTTCATAAACAATCGCCAAGTCGTCATTTATTTTCCCTGCAAAAAGCAGGTTGCTCGCAAAGCCGTCAATGGTTGTGAGGTAGTCTATATATAGATTGTTCCGAGTGTCCTTGTGGCGAATGATATGCGCATACAAAAATGCTTTCTTTTGATAATCCAAGTCGGCATGATACTGAAAATATACCCCTACCGCCTTAGGCAAATGCAGTAAATCATCTTCGGCGGCGGAGCGAATCCACGCCTCGTACAGGCCCGTAATACGCAGGGCTTCCTTGACCCCCAAGGCATACCAAGGAAACTCTTCCTCGCCAAAACGCCTGCCGCTAATGCAGTAAGAGCATATGGCTTTTAGGCTCTCCGTATCGTGACACAGCACCTGAATGGCCTTTAATATCTCATACCAAATCACATGAAAATATTTCAAGCGCGGAATCAGGTTTCTCGCCTGCACCGCCATGTCCTTTGTCAGGCACTTATGTTTGATGGCAAAATACAAAAGCCTTCGTTCAAAACTCTCTGTCATGCGCAAAAGGGAGGGGGATTTTTTCACAAGGAGGAATGCTTCCAGGTATAAAATAGGGCTGTTACTTCCCCGCCCTGCCAGTCTTCTTAAAAAATCATAGCTACGACTTTTGCTGTTTCTTAAGCTCTCGTCTATGCGAAAGATAATCAAAGACAAAAGGAAATCATCTTGATGTTCATGGTAAATCTCTTGTATTTTTGCATATTGGGACTGTACAAAGATGGGTTCCTCTTCCCACAGGGTACACAGATAACGGTAGTATGCAAAAAGAGGGGTATCCTCCCTATGTTTGCATTCACGAAAATCATCCAAAATCCATTCTGCTTCCTGTCTTTGCTTATTTTCAAGGAGGGCATGCGCCTTTAAGAGAGGAAAGAGGGGGGGTACCTTTTTTGTCGCCATTTGAGAATCCAAGTAATAGCAGACTTCTTTTGTCCAATTGCCTGTCACCATGTAGCCCAGTCGATAGCTTAAGTACATGGTAATCAGTTTCGCATAGGCTTGGGTCTTTGTATCTCCTACCGGCTCTTCCTCTTCGCTCTTTTTTGGTTTTCCCACGCAGACAGTAAAGGTTTCCGTCTGATACAGACCGTTTAAGGTAATCCGCCCCCAGTTTTTCCCTCCATGGAGGCGGTCAGGTTCAATTAAAAAACGAAGCTGTGCCTCCCCTCCCACAAAATCCCCGGAATTCAGAATATTTTTCTCGGGAATGAGGAAATCCGCATCGGTCGTCACCGCATACTCCACATAGCCCCAAGAATGCTTGGTAATCGTAAGTATCTCTTGTATGGCTTCCTCTGCCACTTGGTATTCCTTGTATGTATCCGAAAGGGAGATGCGTACTTCTTTCTTTTTCTTAATCCCAATGAGAAATTCTTCCAAATTCTCCCTGCTTGCGGATTTCCCACCTAAGGCACGGTAGAGCAGACGTTCTTTTTTTTCTGCATTTTTAAGCAAGGAGGCAAATACCGGGGAACGGAAAATCCCATAAGCCTCCTCAAAGGATAACTGGGCTAAATTGGCAAAGTCAAAGAGGTTTTTGATTTGCCCGATGGCGGAAGTGGGGTAAGCGCCTGTCACGGAAACGGTAAAGGGCAGGGAATGTTCCGCTCCATCTGCCAGAAGCACAAAAACACCTTCATCCGCCTCCCCTTCTTCCATGCCGCAAGCGGAAAAGGAGAAAGAGATTTCGGATTTTGTGTCGGAAAGTCGATTCAATAAAAGCTTGATACGGGGATGACTGCAATAACACTTGCCCTCCATGGGAATCCCATTTTCACTGCACACAAAAAAACTCCCCTGATAAGTGCTTGATTCAATCAGGCTGATGGAAAGGTTTTGAGGTTCTATTTTTAGTTGTGCATGGACTCCTTGGCATATACCGTTTGCGAAAGAGTGTATCTTTTGTTTCATGGGAGTTCCTCAAGATGGGTTTATTCCGTTTTCCTTTGTGCAAAGCACAATTTTCTCCAAATCAAAGGAAGTAGTTTCGTTTATGTCATACTCAATACTTAAAAGAACATTTTGACCATTTCAAGCACTTTATCAAGTATTTCAGTAGACACACACTCAACAACTTTAACGTTCCTTGCATAAGTATCTATTGTTTTGAGATGTTCGCAAATCACGAAGCCTTGCGTTTTCGTGGTTTCATCAAGTGCAATCCTTGTTGCGTAGGGTTTTTCTTTGCTTGTTATCGGACAAACAATAGCTTGACCTGTTCGCTTGTTCAAAATTGTTTTACTGACAACAAGAGCTGGGCGATAACCTGCCTGCTCATGACCCTCCGCAGGAGAAAAATTAAATGCAATTATAGTTCCTTGTTCAAACGTCACATCAGTTCCTTCCCTGTTGCGGGCATATGTTCCCACTCTTTTAATTCATCGCCTACTGAATACTCACCAACCCACGCCGACAAAACATCCTCTAATGTTTGCGGTTTCGTTGCTGAAAGTTTGATTACGATTTCGTGTTCCTGCGGCACAAGTTCAACCTCAGCGTTTTCGCCGATTTTTGCCATATCAAGTATCACTTTCGGAATTCGCAATCCTTGGCTGTTTCCCCAAGGCATTATTTTTGCTGTCATAACAATTCCTCCCGTTTGTTGGTGTATACATAGTATATACCGGCAAGCCACATCTGTCAATACAGTTTGAGAAATTTCTCTGAAAGTTTTTGTTTCATGGGAATTCCTTTTCATGTTATCCTCAAAGACTGCCTAAGCTCCCGAAAAGACCGCACTCCCTCTGTATTGTTGGCAACAGCACAGACAAACTCGCCCACGTTACAATAGTCCTCTGCGAGTTCATCCGGTACTTCTGTCAAAGAAAGCAGAAACTCTGCCATTGTAGTAAACAAAAAATTCCGTGCTCTTAACTTCTCTTCGCCTTGTTCAACTCCATAGGTCGCACCAAAATTGTTTTTTGCTGCAAGTTGCTTCGTCGGTTCTGCTGCAAAAATAGTAAGAATCCCGGAAATCTTTTCCGACATTGGAATTTGTTCATTTAACATGGCATCCAGTGTCCCCATGGCGGAACCCAGATAAACATCCAAAAGATAATCCATACTGCCTTCGCTGACAAATCCGCATTTGTCGAGAAGAAACTGTATTGAATAATCGAAGATAAGCGCATTGCTGGTTACTTTACCAAAATCATATCGATAAGAGTCGCTTTGAGGATTTACATAATATTTGTGCCTCATCCCCTGCAATATCCCAAATTTTTTGCAATTGCGCACTACATCAAGGCAGAAAGCAGTATCCGCACCATGGCGAATTTGATACATAGGTGCAAAATTCAGCTTTTTCAAAACGGAAAAAGAAAAAAGCTTGCTCCAAACAGGACGAATCATGCCACAATAGTAATCAAGATTGAAAAAATCCTTCTCATAAACGATTAGATTACAATCACATGCGCGACCACCCTGCGATTGATTCGTAGTGGCATTTATATTATCCCAACCGCTGCAAACAAATTCCAGTTCATGCTCCTTTGCAAATTTCAGCATATCTTCTAAAAAAATCAAGCTATATTCATCATCGGAATCAAGCACAGCCAGATAGCCATCGTCATGCTCCTTGCGAATCCTGTCGAAATAATCAAACGCTCGCCACAGATAATTCTCATCATGATAACATGGAATGACTCGGTTGTCCGCTTTGGCATATTGCGCAATCATCTCTCTTGTGCCATCCATTGAACCATTATCCACAAGGTAGTATAGAAAGTCCCCATAAGTCTGGTTCAAAATGCTATCCACGGCACGGGCCAGTGTTTTCTCTGCGTTATATGCACACGTAAAAAAACATATACTCATTTTAGTATCCTCCAATCAACATAAGTTCAAAATACCCATGGCACATCCGCAGATCTATGCAACTTCAAGATCTGAATGCCTTCCTTTTCATAGCGCTTTAAACTGTCATAAATTTCTGCAGAATAGATATAGTTACTTACCAAAATTGCATCCGGCTTAATTTTCAAAATATCATCCGGAGAATGCACTAAAATCCCACCATTTTTTGTTCTCCATAATTTTGGATTGCTGTCAAAATACAACACCTCAAATTCCGGTTCTCCGAAATAGTGCCTGTACAGGCGTAAAATCTCTGCTGTATACCCCGCCCCCGGATAAAAGCCAACTTTAGAAAATCCTTTGCCGGCAAGCAATTCGCTCAAGCGTAATTTCCGTGTATCAGCGGTAAAACAACGTCGCTCCATATCCGCATACATCTCCCCTATCGTTCGGCGAATACTTAACTTCTGCGTACACTTTTTTTCACACATTCCACAATCTATGCAAGGATTTTCTGCTGTCTTTGGCAAAATCTGAAAATCCAGATATAATTTTCGAAACATCTGGATACTTTTAAGCAGTTCTTTTTCTGTGCGTTTATAGGCAGGGGACGCCCCAAATAAGATCCCATTATGGGCTTGCATAAACTCATATATAGGAATGTTTGCGGGGCAGCCATCACAGTAGCGGCAACCTGTGCAAAAACCGTCTAAGGACTTAAAACTGCCGTAGACACGTCTCTTTCGTTCCTCATTCGTTTCATTTCCGAGCGAAGAGAGTGCGGTCACATTTTCTTCTAATTCTGTTTGGGAACTAAGTCCGGACAGCAGTATTTGGATTGCTGAATGTGCTTTTACGAAACGCATAGCCGCCTGTGCAACCGTTTCATCCTTTGCAGCTTTTAGGAAAGAAAAATAATCCGCATTCTGCGGAATAACGCCTCCCCCCAAGGGATTCATTACAGCAAGTCCGATGTTATGCTTTGTGGCACATTCCAATACAGGACGCATCGTGAGCGCATTTAAGGTTGAAAAGGCAATGGTCGCACCCTCAAAAACACCGCTTTCCATGATTTTAATCAATTCAGGTGCAGGAGCATGACTGGAAAAACAGATATGGTCAATGAGTCCTGCCTGTTTTGCTTTTATTGCGCCATCGTACAAAGAGCCTTTTTTCATGATTTCCAAAAATTCAGCATAGGTACTGATGTTCCAACACATAAAATAAGTGGCATGGTCAATGCCCATACCGGCAAACGCCGCCTCAATGCGCCTTACAGCATCATCAGCACTTTTATCTACTGTAAAAGACGATTTTACTGTAACATTGCGTGGTGCATCTGTCATTTGAAACGCAAGCCTTACAGCTTCCTCGGCAAATCCCCGTGAATAACTGTAGCCCACATCGATATAAGAGGCTCCCGCATTTAATGCGGCGGCAATGATCTTGGCCGAACGTTCCAAGCCTTCTATATCATTCGCACCTTGAATAGGAAGCCTGTTTGTTCCAATGCCAAGAGGGTGTAGTTTATCGTAAATTGTCATTGTAGTTTTTTGTTTCTCCCTGTCAAATACCTGAAATTAACGTTCCGCCCAAGCAAATAATTTCTTCCATTTATGGATTACGTTATAATCCGGATTGGCAGTCTTTATGATACGCTCCAAGACTTCCGGGTCATCATCTAAATGATACGTGCAAATGGCAAGTTTTGGAGCAAACTTTTTGAGCGTTTCTTTCGCTCCCGCTAACATGAGGCGCTCCGCACCTTCAATATCTGCTTTTATAAAATCAACATGCGCCAATTTATTTTCTTTAACAAATTCATCAATCGTAGTTACATCACATTCTGTGGTTTCACCACCGCTCCACATAACAAGGGAAGCAGATTCATCATCTTCAGGCAGGTTGATTGTTATTTTCCCGATTTGATCCGCCAATGCTGTCGGAATATGCTTAATCCGATTCCCATTCAACTTCCCGTGAGTAGCAAGCACCTTAGCAAGATGACCGCCTATCGGCTCAAACGCATAGGAAAAAGCACCTTTTGATGCCGCATAACAGCTAAACAAACCAATATTGGCACCGCAATCTATCACGATATCATCCGCCTCTATTTTAACCCCCCCCCATTCATAAGAACCCTCTGTTATAAACTCATAGTTTTCATAAAAAGCCGGCATAATAAGATCCGGTGCTTCCATAAAAAAGGATTTCATATCCTCCCTTTTGTAGGGATTCAAAAATTTGCAGGAATCAATTTGCACCACTTCTTCATCAAGATTCACGCCTTTTCCCAACAAAAATTCCCGCAGTATTTCCGCATAATAATGATAATAATGCAATCCGGAGAAGTTTTTTTCAATATTGTAGTAGCCTCTTTCCGATAGAGCCGCAATAACCTCACTATGGTATTTTTCGTTCAACGATAAACAAATAAGGCAATCCTTTGTGGCAACCGTATCCAGCTCGTCAATACTAAAAATCGACAGACCATTTTTGGATTGCTCCCTTCCAATTTTCGTTAAGATATAACCTTGAGGATTAATACCAAAATGCTTTAACAATCGAAATGCAAAATCCCCCAGATTTCTCGCTCCATATAAAAAAACCTGCTTGCCGGACAGTTGCTTTATTTTCTCCTGTATTTCATGCTGAATGTCATTCATGAACATTTCCTCCCATTATTTTTGGTAATTGTTCTGCCGCCGGGTAACGCTTGCCATTTTCACTATCAAAACCATGGCAACAGCGACAAGCAGCAAGCGGCTGTTTGTTGAAATTAGCTGCTGTTTCTCGCTTTTTTTCGATAGAACTGCCATCATCAAACAAGTCAACATAGCTGCCGTCATCTGCGAGAAAACCGTTCACCCAATAAAGCGACATAGCATAGCAACAGGCAAATGCCTTGCCGTCATTCACACAAGTAAAAGCATTTTTGGGAGCAATACAACGTTCAAAAACCTTATGCCATTCTTCCTCCGAGTAAGCCAGGTCTGTATAATCCCCAAAACAAACCCAGCCGTCAAAACGCTGCGTTTCACCATGATATACATCAATGCGATGTTCGATGCCGTATGTTTCCAGTTTCTCCACAAGACGATTCAAATTTTTTGAATGTTTACCATAATCATCCACAATAAAATCAAAGGGCTTTCCGCAATCTGCGATAAACGAAAGCAGTTCATCACTCGGCACAATGGTAGCATTTGTAGTAATGCGCATTCGGTCAAATTGATTACTGTACTTCATCGTTTCTTTCACAATGTCGTAAATATCCGGATGCATCAGCGGCTCGCCGCCAATAAATTCTACCCGCTCGGCATAATCCCATATCTGAAAAAATTCCGACAACTCACGGAATGCAATTTCTTTTGGCGTATGCCGGGGTTTTGGATTGTATGGAACTGCCGCTGCACAAAGCTTGCAGTTCATCGTACATTTGGTCGTAATGAAGAAGTCAAAGATTTTTGCTGTTATGCGTTCACTCATCTTGTCCTTTCCTCCTGTTGTGCCGCAGGGAAACGCTCCGCAGTATCTGCATTTCGAAAGGAACAAATACGGCAAGCAGAGACCGGCTGTTTATAAAACCTCCGTACAATCTCTCGCTTTTGTGAAATTGATTGCAGACTGTCGTTTAAGTCCACAAATTCTCCCACCGCAGGCACACTCTTCCCCAATTCGGACATAAAACAGGAATTACTGCACATATGGAGTTTGCCATCTAAGCAGTGCATATTTTCCATGCCGATTTGGGGACATGCCTTGATTTTGACAGCAAGTTCGTCATCACTGCCTGTAAATGGAGTGAAATCCGTATTGTCAATCCAACCGCCGTAATACTGCATATCGCCGTGATAGCTTTTTACAAGATAGGGAATATCGTTTTCGGCAAAAGCTTGTACCATTTCCGCTCGTTTATAGGAGTACTTTCCGTAGTCGCTTATCATGACTTGGCATTGGTCTCCATACTGTTTCAATACTTCCAGTTCTTCTTTTCTCGGCACAATCGTGGCATTGGTCATAAGAATCAGTTTGCCAAATTTAGACTTATAGTTTAGAGCATAGGCATAGACCGCAGGCAGGGTGCGGTGTAGGAAAATCTCCCCACCAACGAATTGTAACCACTCTACATAGTCGAAAATCTCGAAAATGCGGTCAATATCACTTATAATATGTTCAGCAGAAACCTCATAAGGCTTGTCAAATTTTTGCATCAAATTACAGCATAGCTTGCAGTTAAGTGTACATTTTAAGGTGGGAACGATCGCCAGACGGCGGGCGCTTACTGCGTTTTCCAAAATAGCTGTCCTCATTTCTTTCAAATATCATTTGTCAGAACATAACGGTTCATCCTTATCATGTAGTTTTTGAGCCACCACATATTCTGTCAGGTACTATTTGTCAAAACATAACAGTTCATCCATTCCTTTTCAAAGTCAAGTATGTAAGAGCTGCCAAGAAATTCTTCACTATGTGAAAAGAGTTCCTGCCTCATTTCTGCGAGATGTGTTTCACAGTCCGGCAGATTATATTTGATGATTTTTTCCACCATGGAAATCTGAAAAGACCAATCAAAATACTGCCAATAAGCCGCATTCCTTGGAAATCTCTCACACAGCCAAGCGGTGCGTTCTCCATATGCTGCTCGGTAATCCGAAAGATAGATTGCCGTAATCATTCCATGCTGTGTTGTCGCCGCCGAATTGTTATTGCCATGCCTTAGGGCATTGTATTTCGCTAATCCAAAGGATACCACCTGCTTTGCCTTTGCCAAGAGCTTGTACATTAGGCAAATATCCTCGTAACTCCCCTTTTCCGGAAAGATAAGTCCGTAAAACAAAGAACGCTCAAACAGTTTTGCCGGAAATCCATTGCTATAACGTTTCCGCCACAACAAGGTGATAACTGCCGCTTCTCCGTCCATAAGAATTGGTTCATCCGGCACGCCAAAGAGGGTGCTTTTCTCATCTTCCCATACTGCCACTCCGCAAATGGCAATGTTCGCATGGTATTTACCGGCAAGGTTTAGCAAAAACTCCAGAAAGTCCGGCTCACAAGTATCGTCATCATCAACAAAGGTAATGTATTTTCCTCGTGCCGCACCTAAGCCTATATTGCGGGCAAATCCAATGCTGCCTCGTTCTTGGTGAATGACACGAATCCGCACATCCGTTGCCGCATATCGCTCCGCAATCACACCGCTGTCATCGACAGAACCGTTATCCACAATGATAAATTCAAAATCCCGGAAAGTCTGGGCGAGAACGCTCTCAATGGCATATCCTACAAGTTTCTCTCGATTACAGGTTAGCATAATAACCGAAACGGTTGGCGTATCCATCAATCCTCCCATATTTTCCACTTTGCCTCTTGGCTTTCCCATAGGGACTCCAGAGCGAATCTATCCCTAGTGGTATCCATACACTGCCAAAATCCATGGTGCTTGTACACATCCAGTTTATGCTCGGCACTTAGGCGTTCCATGGGCTTACGTTCCAATACGCTGCGATCATTTTCTATGTAGTCAAACAATGCCGCCTCTGCAACCATAAATCCGCCGTTTATCCATCCGCCGTCTTTCTTGGCTTTTTCCTGAAATCCAACAATTGACCCGTCTCGTTCGTTAATGTCAAGCACACCAAAACGTCCGCCCGGTTGGATACCCGTAAGGGTAAGAACGCTTTGCCCTCTCTCATGAACAGCCAACAGTTCCTTTAAGTTGACATTGCTTAAACCGTCACCGTAGGTCAGCATAAAACGCTCATCTCCCACATAAGAACGAACTCTTTTAATGCGTCCGCCGGTTTGTGTGTCCGCTCCCGTATCCACCAAGGTCACTTTCCACGGCTCGGATACATTGGCATGAACATGCATTTTACCGCCATTCACAAAGTCAAAGGTCACATCCGAACGGCGCAAGAAGTAATCGGCAAAATACTCTTTTATCATATAACCCTTATGCCCACAGCATATTATGAATTCATTCATGTCGAAACAGGAATAGTACTTCATAATGTGCCAGAGAATCGGCATCTCACCAATTTCTATCATCGGTTTTGGACGTAAATGGCTTTCTTCGCTAATCCTCGTGCCATATCCGCCTGCAAGAATCACTACTTTCACTTGATTTTCCTCATTCGCTTGGGTACAGTTTACAATGCTTTTTCTATTTAAAAATCACTCTAAAAAGGTGTACCTTTTTAGAGCCGTTACTTTTCGTGTTACAAGTACATCTGATTTCGTCATTATAACACATATTTCCGCAGAATTACAACTATTTTTAGAAAAATTGACTTAATTCCCGAGTTTGCCACTTAAGTATTGAAAAAACCGAAAAACAATTGAAAAAAACTTAGATTTTGCAAGGATTTCCCTTGCTTTTTTTATGCTTCTATGATATAATACATTTGTGCTCACATCATCACCGCATGGAGGATATTATGTTTATTGACACCTCGAAAAATAACGGCAAGGATTACATCCGCCTCGTAAAATCAAAGAGAGTTCTAAACGACAAGGGGCAGAAAGTTGCTCGAAAG
>BNZC01000025.1 GCA_026000755.1 Clostridia bacterium | reverse complement strand
CTACGTTTTTCTTGGTTTTGTAACCTAATCGAATCATTTCCCAGACTAAATTCAGCCTGTTATTTCACGGTTTTTCAGAGTAAGTTCCACATCATAAAACTAGTAGAACTTACTTTGGGAATTTACGCACAAAAAATTCACAAAAATTCCACATAGAAAGGAATTTCTCTTCATCTTTTCCGTGTATAATGAAAACAACACCATATCTAGGGAGATTTTCTCCCTCTTCTCCTTATTTTGTGCGTGACAAATTCCACTTTTTCTGCTATACTTAAGGTAACATAGGTGGATTTTAAGCTTTTAGGTTTACTTGATTTTTTTACTTTGCTTCTTGCGAATCATGCAGGTTCCCTTTGGCAGATTTCGCTGATCAATAAGGGTTTCATAGCAACAAGTTTCATACCAATCTATGAAGGAGGTGATTTCCATGGCTGCAATTGACAATGCGTATCGTTATTTTTTAAGTTCCTATGGGAATCGCATTTCCACTCGCCAGGATGCCCACAAAAAAAGCGAGTTGCGTGACCTTTCCGACAGCATCAAGCAGATTAACAAAGAAGCTCCCCTCTACAAGATGAAAACCGATGAGAGCGTTGCGAAATTTGCCATTGGAGTCAAAGAAAGTGCTCAGAATATCCAGAATACCATTCGCTCCCTCTCCGGGTCGGAAGATATTCTGAAAGCTTTGCAGAAAAAAGTTGCCATCTCTTCCGACGAGGACATTGCAAGTGTCAAATATCTGGGGGGCAATGAAAGCGCAGAAGAATTTGACCTTGAGGTACGCCGTCTTGCAAAGAGTCAGCTGAATATCGGTAACACCCTTTCCAGTGATCAGTCCTTGCTATCGCCTGATACCTATGCCTTTGACCTGTCCACTACCTCCGGCTCTTACGAGTTTCAGTATACCGTCCATGAGTCGGATACAAATTATGATGTGCAGACCAAGTTAGCCAACCTTATCACCAATGCCAAGATTGGCTTAAAGGCTTATATCAACCAAGACACCCCCCTTACCTCCTCCCTGCGAATTGAGTCTGTCAACGAGGGGTTGAGCGAAGGTCGTGATTTAACCTTTACGATTACAGCAAAAGAAGATAAAAATTCACAGACTGCTCTGGCCGCCCTTGGTTTTGACCGTGTCAGCAGACGCCCCGAGAATGCCAAGTTTTTATTAAATGGTACACCCCATACCACGACTTCCAACAGCTTTACCATTGACCATGCCTTTCAGCTAAATCTCCACGGAGTAAGCCCGGAGGATGATCCGGTAAAGATTGGATTTCAGACCAATACAGACACCATTGCTGACAATATCGCTACTTTAGCAAGTGCCTACAACCAAGTACTCTACACTGCCGAAGCGGATGCCGATCAGAAAAGAGGCGGCGAGAAGCTACGTTTTCAGATGAGTTCCGTTGCCACACGTTTCCGAAACGAGCTGTCCTCTATTGGCTTAGCACAGGACGACAAGGGTTTCTTGTCCGTGGATCGTCCCCTGTTAGCCGATGCCATTCATTCCGAAAGCCCCAAAGAACAATTTTCTTTCTTGAATGGATTTAAGGCAGACTTAGAAGCAAAGGCCGCTTCCATTGCCCTTAATCCCATGAATTTTGTGGATAAGGTTATCGTGGCATATAAGAACCCCGGACACAATTTCCCTGCCCCCTACTTCTCTTCCCTCTATTCCGGAATGTTGGTAGATCGGTATTTATAGGTTCCGGCAAAAGGATAGGGTCGGGAATGCCGAAAGTTTTGATTTTATAGGTTCTGACGAAAGGATAGGGATACATGAAAATCCGGTGAAAGGATTAGGGATACATGAAGATTTTGTTTTTAGATTCTCCCTCTTTTGGAAAACAAGACATGATAGATGCTTTTGTAGAAGTTGGTCTTTCTTGCGATTTATTTTTCCACAAAGACTATAAGGAACGGCATAGCGACCCTTTTGATACCGCCTTTGACCGGGCAATTGAACAGGATCGCTATGCTTTTGTTTTCTCCTTTAACTACACTCCCATTCTATCCGCTTGCTGCAATCGGCATGATGTGAAATATGTTTCCTATATTTACGATAGCCCTCTGGTGGCTCTTTATTCTTGCACCCTGATAAACCCTTGCAACTATGTGTTCCTATTTGATAAATCATGGTATCTGGAATTTACAAATGCCGGCATAAAAACCGTGTACTATATGCCCCTGGCAGCAAATCCCAAACGCCTTTTAGCAATCCCCGCCTCACACGAGCTGCAAAAGAAGATAGACGGTGAAATAGCCTTTATCGGTTCCTTGTATAATGAAGAACACAATTTCCTGGACCGCATGAAGGATTTACCCGAATTTACCAAAGGCTATCTGGATGGAATTATGCTGGCACAACAAAAGATTTACGGTTATTTTTTCTTAGAGGAGCTTTTGGAAGAGCAGGCACAGATTCTTTCTGATATGAAGAATTCCCTGTTTTATGAACCCATGTCAGACGGCGCAGAAACCCTTTCCTATGTGTATGCCAATTATTTTCTGGCACGGAAAATCAGTTCAAACGAGCGAATTTCCCTCTTATCCAAGTTGTCGAAAAAGTTTCCTTTGAAGTTGTATACCCACAAAAAGCCTCCCGAATTACCTCACGCTATTTACATGGGAAGCGTGGAACCTTACGATGTAATGCCCCTTATCTTTCGCTACAGCAGGATCAACTTAAACATCACTTTGCGTAGCATTAAAACCGGCATTCCCATGCGGGGCATGGACATTTTGGGCGCAGGTGGATTTCTGTTGACGAATTTTCAGGAGGATTTTCAGGATAGTTTCCTACCGGAGGATGATTTTGTCTACTATCAGAGCGAAGAGGATTGCAGTAACAAGATAGCTTACTACCTCTCTCACGAGAAAGAGCGAGCGCAGATTGCCGCTAATGGTCTTGGAAAAACGATGGAGGGGCATACTTTTGTTCACCGTGCAAGAGAGATGTTGGCGATTGTTACCGGGTAATGTACTCGTTACCGTCCAACCGGAACCATTCCGCAAGGTGTTTTTCGCAGAAAAACCCGAGGACTTCATGTGCCAACTCGCATTTTTTGCGAGTTGTGTGCATAAGTGTTATTGTTCAGCGTTTTCCTGCTGAACAGTAATTCATATATCATCTCTACCCATCATAAAATAAAAGAAATCGGAGCAGGTTTTTAATATGAAAAAAAACACGAAAATTCGCATGATTGCCATTCTCTGTTTGGGACTGGCACTTATTTTTACAGGAATTAAGGCAGGAGAGGAATTTGAGCACATACGAGAACAACAGGCTCATACCGAATCCCCCGACGCTGCCCCTGCCCTTTCTGCGGACGAGGAATTTTCCTCTTATTTGGATGATTTATTTCGCCAAGAAGTGACAGCAAGCACCATAGATCTTCATTATACCTTGAAAAATCCCGAAAACTACGGCATTACCGAGTATCCCATCAGCTTTGGGGCAATCGGCGAAGAAGAGGATTTACAAGATGTGGCACTTTTAGAAAATGTAAATGCCATCTTAAAGAAAACCGATAAGTCCGCCCTGTCTGACAAACTAAAGCTGACTTATGACATTTTGCAGGATCATGTAAATGTAGTGCTGTCTGGGCAGGAGCTATCTTTGTACGAAGAACCCTTGCGGCCTACTACAGGTCTACAGGCAGAGTTGCCTGTCATTTTGGCAGAATACAGTTTTTATCGAGAGCAGGACATAAAGGATTATTTGGCTCTTTTGAACGAACTGCCCAATTTTTTTAATCAGATTCTGGATTTTGAACAAAAAAAATCAGAGGCAGGTCTGTTTATGCCAAGCTTTGGGGCGGAGGATATTATTTCCCAGTGCGGCAATTTCATAGCCAACAAAGAGGATAATTATCTCCTTGATACCTTTCGAGATAAGCTGTCTTTACTGCCGGAACTAAGCGAAGAACAAAGGAATGCTTATATCGAGCAAAATCATGCCGCTGTTTTGGAGAAAGTGATTCCTACCTATGAGAATCTTATGCAAGGCATAAGTGCATTAAAGGACAACGGAAAAAATGATAGAGGACTTTCTGCATTTGACAAGGGCAAGGACTTCTATGCTCTTTTGGTGCGGCTTTATACCGGTTCTGATTGGTCCATTGATGAGATGAAGCAGCGTACCGAACAGCAGCGGGCGCAGGATATGGCGGATGCCGCTAAGCTGCTCCTTAAAAATCCCACACTGATGGAACAGGCAAGTACCTATGCCTTTTCCCAGACAGAACCCACTGTGATTTTAGAAGATTTGCAAGAGAAAACCAAGGCCGATTTCCCCGCTCCCCCGGATACGGCATTTACCATTAAGTATGTCCATCCCTCTTTGGAGGAATTTATGGCTCCCGCTTTTTATTTGGCAGTTCCCCTTGACGACATCAGCCAAAATTCCATTTACATTAACGATTCCAGTCATTACACCAAGATGAAACTGTATACCACCCTAGCGCACGAGGGCTATCCCGGGCATTTGTATCAAAACATTATGGAACGCAGCGCAGACTTGCCGCTGATTCGAAGCCTGTTGGGTACACAGGGCTATTCCGAGGGCTGGGCGACTTACGTGGAAATGCTGTCCTATTCCTATGCGAATATTGACAAAGATTTGGCGCAGATTTTGGAACTTGATCAGTCTGCCCTTCTTAGTCTGTATGCTACAGCGGATATGGGCATTCATTGGGATGGCTGGGATTTGGCGAAAACAAAGGAATTTTTTAAGAAATATCAGATTACAGATTCAACAACCGTTACCTCGATTTACCATACCTTGGTGGAGGAACCGGGGCATTATTTGAAATACTATATCGGTTATTTGGGATTTTTGGATTTGAAAGTATATGCGAAAGAGAAGTTTGGTGCGGATTATAGTGATTATAAGTTTCATAAGGCATTAATGGACATGGGACCTGCACAGTTTTCGATATTGAGGGAGTATCTGCCGAGTTATTGGCCAAAAGCAGACTAAGTGACGTTGTTATTCGCAGTGAAGTGAAAACGGCTGCCCGCTCTGCCCAAAAAAGATCCCTCACTTAAAACATTTCGGGCAAGCCCTTTCAAAAACGCCTTGCAGTCAGCATAGGCTTCCTGCAAGGAAGGTCTTCCCTCCATTTCGCTCGAAGGTTCTTTTTTGGGCAGAGCGGGCAGCTGTTTTCAAATCAACCACAAATAACTTCCTTAAGGACTGCTTCTACAGCAACGCCGCATATACCTCTCTCTTACTCACACCCCTATCCTTAGCAACTCGTTTCATAGCCTCCTTGTGATCTATACCTTGATCCTCATAAAAGAACATATGTTCTGTTATCGACATTTCCTCCCAAACCTTTTGCTGTTCCTCCTTAAGCTCCTGCTCTGATTTTCCTGCCAGAACCAAGACATACTCTCCCCGGGGGTCATGTTCTTGATAATAGGATAAGGCCTCAGACAGCAGAAACCCTTTGCTTTCCTCATACTTTTTCGTCAGTTCTCGACACAGGCGGATGTTTCGGTCACCGAAAGTGACAAACAAATCATCTAAGGTTTTCTTCAAATGATGGGGGGATTCATAGAAAATAATGGTGCGGGTTTCTTCCTTTAATTTCGACAAAAGGAAAGCACGCCTTTTTTTATCTTTGGGCAAAAAGCCCTCAAAGGCAAAACGTGTAGTGGGAAGTCCGGACAGGGTAAGGGCAGTAATACAGGCACAGGCACCCGGAAGGGAAGTCACGCAAATGCCCGCTTCATGGCACAGGCGTACCAGATCCTCCCCCGGATCAGAAATAGCCGGAGTTCCCGCATCGGTAATAAGAGCCACATTCTGTCCTGCTCTCATGCGGTCAATCAGCTGTATGGCTTTTTCTATGCGGTTGTATTCATGATAACTGGTTAAGGGGGTCTTTATTTCAAAATGATTCAAAAGCTTGATGGAATTGCGTGTATCCTCAGCGGCAATGAGATCCACTTCTTTTAAGATACGCAAAACCCGCAGAGTGATGTCCTCTAAGTTGCCGATTGGGGTAGCGCATAGATATAAACTGCCTTGCATAAAGCCTCCTAAACTATGCTCAAAGAAGTTCTCGCAACGAACTTAACATCGCCACAATTCGTAAACGGTCTTGCACAAATCACGACAAACAGGAACTCAAAACCCATACATCTCCTGCACCTCATCCGTATAAACACCCTCCCCCCGAAACACCACAAGGGGCGGCTCCACCGTAACACGTGATTTTCCGCCTCGCAAGCCCTCAACAAGTACCATATTTGGCTCTTTATCAATAAAGGGGTGAACAAAACGCAGCCTCTTTGGCTCTATACCATAGCGATGCATTTCACACAGGATTTCCGTCAGGCGAAAGGGTTTGTGAACCATGTAAAAACGCCCGTTTGGCACAAGAAGCTTTGCGCTCTCTCGAATGACGTCCTCCAAACAACATAGAATTTCATGGCGAGCGATTGCCTTTGCGGGATTTTCATTGGGAATGCCATGGCGAGCAATTATATAGGGGGGATTTACCGTGACCACATGAAAGGAAGCTGCCGGAAAGAGTGCGGAAGCAACTTTTACATCACCTGTCTGAATTGATATTTTATCCTGCAAACGGTTTAAGGCGACACTACGCCTTGCCATATCTGCACTTTCCTCTAAGATCTCCAGTCCTGTGAAATGCTCCCCCTGTGTCTTTGCACTTAGCAATATGGGCAAAATGCCTGTGCCTGTACAAAAATCCATGACCCGCTCCCCAACACACACTTTCACAAATCCGGATAACAGCACAGCATCCATGCCAAAACAAAACTTCTTGGGGTGCTGTAAGATTACATAGCCGTTTCTTTGCAAGGAATCCAAACGCTCCCCCTCTTTGATTGGAATCGTGGAATCAATTGGAGAATTGGTGGCGATTTGGTTTTCTGCGATTGTACGCTGTGGCATTTACATCCTCCAATGATGCACTCTCTTAATTGGTACGCCGAGGGCGATTTGGTTTTTTGGGGTTAGGGCTGGGTGCTGTGGCATGGGCATCCTCCAAAGCTTTTAATTCCCGCAGCTCACGGGGAGAAAGCTGCAATTGATCCGACTTTCGTTTCGGTGTAAATTTCAAGCTATCACAATGATATTCCCGAATCTCTTTCTGATCCTCCACCTGTACCGCCACTTTCACCAACTGCCGCAGGACATTTACACTTTGCACTTCACCCTTTAGCTTATCATCTGTGGTCACAAAGGCTCCTACATTGGGCAGTCGGCTGTTTAAGTATTCATAAGAATCTTCTTCATTTTTAAGACAGCACATCAGACGACCGCAAACACCTGAAATCTTGGCAGGATTCAAGGACAGATTTTGATCCTTCGCCATTTTAATGGAAACAGGCACAAAATCCGACAGATAAGAATGACAACACAAAGGACGACCGCAAATACCAATGCCGCCTAAAATCTTTGTCTCATCCCGCACGCCAATCTGGCGCAACTCAATGCGGGTGCGAAAGACAGCCGCCAAATCCTTTACCAATTCCCTGAAATCCACTCTTCCGTCTGCGGTAAAATAAAACAGCAATTTGCTGTTATCAAAGGTATATTCCACATCCACAAGCTTCATCTTTAAGCCATGCTTTGCAATCTTTTCAAGGCAGATGGAAAACGCTTCCTTTTCTTTCTGACGATTCTGTATCACAGTTTTTTCATCTTCCTCTGTGGCAATGCGTAAAATAGCTTTTAAGGGCTGAACCACCTTTGCATCGTTTACTTCTTTCGGTTCAAATAAAACCGTGCCATACTCAATCCCCCGTACCGTTTCCACGATAACATGGCTACCTACTGTGATGTCTAGCTGTTGGGGATTAAAATAATATACTTTTCCGGCACAACGAAAACGAACGCCGATAATCTTAGTCATAACTTCCTCCTCGCCACGCTTAATTTTCGCTAGGCTCTTTTATTGTCAGCAGCAACAATTCTATGGCTAATTCAAAATTTACATTTGCCAAAAGCCGTAACTTGGCCTTTTCAATGCCCAAAAGAATTGCTTCAATTCCCCCATAGGAGAGTTTCGCCGCCTGTTTTTTGATTTCATAGACCTGATCTTTGAAAATCAAGTCATTGGCATCTGTGGTTGCCTTATACAACAGCACATCCCGATACCATACAAAGAATAAATCCAAATAATCCCTTGCGGAAAGCTTATATTCTTCCAATTGCTTCACCGCACTTACCATTTCATGTAAATCTATATCATTCAGCCGCTTGATGAGTTGTATAGCGGAATCTTTCATCTCATTAAAATGTTCATTTTCCGCCAACTGAATGGCTTTTCCCACACTTCCTTGGGCAAACACAACCGCCATATCCGCCTGATAATCCGGAATTTGACATCGCTCCATCAGGTAGCTTTTGATGTCCTTATCCGGAACGTCTTTCAATCGCAAGGTAATACATCGAGATAAAATCGTAGGCAAAAAACTTTCGGAATTTTCGGTCAAAAGCAATATCACGCCATAGGAGGGCGGCTCTTCTATCGTCTTCAGCAGAGCATTCTGCGCCTGCACGTTCATTTTCTCCGCTTCTTCTATCACATAAATCTTGTACGGACTTCCATAGGGCTTAATTCCAATGTCGTTATTCACTTGCCGCCTGATGTCGTCTACGGAAACGGTGTTTGGTTTTTCATGTTGCACATAAATAATATCCGGGTGATTTTTCGACAGGGCTTGTTTACAGGAATGGCATACCATGCAAGGCTCCACTTGACCTCTTTCGCATTGCAAGGTCATGGAAAATGCCTCCGCTAAGGTACTCTTACCGGAACCTTTTTGTCCATCCAAAATATACGCATGGGATATGCGTTTTGCGGATATGGCATTTTGCATATGGGCAATGATTTGTCCATGACCAACAATGTCCTGAAATCCTGCCAAAAAAATCACCTCCTTATCAAATAAAAAGATTGGCTTACCATGCCGAGAGATTGCATAGATCTATCTAGCCAAATACGAAACTTTCCGATTATTGTTCTGTTCCTTATCAGGTGGAAATATCAAGCAGCAAACCTCTGATCTCTCCTATCTTTCCTAAAATTTCCAGATTATCCTTTTCATCTTTCACCAGTTCGCTTGCCAAATCGTCTAGGTTTTTATCCACCAATTTTACGATACCGTATACCCTGTGACGACCCCTGCGATCTAAGAAATTCTCTCTTGAAAATTCATGCGAGCGGTTCACCACTTCGTTCATGAAGCTCTTTACCAACTCACGATAGCGTTTCATGTCCTTTACGTCCATGTGCTTTGAAAGCTTATCCCCCTGTTCGGTAATGTCTTTCATTAGGGTGTTTAATTTTTCCTTTAAATCCTTTTCCTCAATGTGACTGGCTAAGGTAAACTTAAAATCACCCTGTACTTTTTCGGTGGGGTGTACGGCTTCCACAGGGGCGACAGTCTTTAACTGGTTTACTTTCAGATCCATTTCCATAATGTTCTCCAATCAAAAAAGGTGGCAAATATAGCTTATCGAAACGTAGTTTCGGTAAGAGGGGCGTTCTTTGCCCCGTAAATCTGATTATAGGGTTTGCGAAGCGGTTCCTGTAATATATCCCGTCAGTTCTTCTATCACGCAATCTCTGTCCGTATTCTCAAAACGCTTCCTTATCCCTGCCGCCAAAAGTTTTTCCTCTGAAAAATCCTCTTCATCAGCTAAGTAACGGCGGCACATCTCGGCATATTTGGGTTCTTTTTGCCTTTTCTCACGCTTTAACGCACGAGAAAGACGCAAGCCGTCGTCCGTATACAGGTATAAGGGAATCAGATGTTCCCGTCCAAAATAATCTTGCATTTTCTCATAAGCTTCCAAGGTGGCAATGTACAGATAATTGTGGCGGTTAAGATCGATTTGTCCGTCATCCGCCGTAAAATAATGCCAGATGCCATGCACCGTATCATAGGCACGCAGTTCAATAATTTTCCCCTGCTCTTCTAATTCTGCCAACTGCTGTTCTGTGTAAAAATGGTAATCCTCCCCTGCCCTCTCCCCTGCCCGTATGGGGCGAGTTGTATAGGGAATGATTTTTTGCAAGGACAGGCGTGAATCTTTCAGCAACGCCTTATATAGTGTATCCTTTCCGGAGGAACTTTTGCCCATAAGGCAGAAAATTTTTCCCATTACTACTTTCGTACCTTTCCTATATCATAGCAGATTTCAAAGGACTTACTTCTTCGCTATTATCCTTAAGACCGAAAACACTTCCCATTACTACTTTCGTACCTTTCCCAACTATCATTTAACTACTTTTATCAAAGGTTGCTCGCCGCCAAAATCCCCACTCTCTGCAAATCCTTGCAAATCAAGACCTTTTGCCCTCATTTGTTCCAAATGGGAAATCATCACTTCATCTATCACTTCTCCGGGAACCAACAGGGGAACACCCGGAGGATACAAAGAAAGGAATCCTTGGCTGACCCGCCCAATGGATTTTGCAAGCGGTAAGCATACAAATGGTGCTTCTAGCGCTTCCCATGGGTTCATCTTGTAAGTCGGGAGTTGTTTTAGACAATCATAGTCGGTATTATCACTTCCTATGTTAGTTATATCGGCTACTTTCACCGCTTGATAAAGCTTTTCCTCATCTTTTGCGGAAGAAATGGTTGCAGTCGCCGGATTAGCAGCTTCCGCCCGATCTGCTGTCGAATGGGCGACTACCCTATCTATAGAAGACAAAGCATCTGCCAGACGTGAAAATCCATCTTCCGTGTCCGCCACACTCGTAAGCGCTAAGGCATAATTTTCCGCCGCCATTTCCAATTGTAAATGAAATTCTTCTCTTAGTATATCATAGATTTGCTGTCCTGAAAAGTGTTTGCTTTCGGATACTGAAAAATCGGTTGGCTTCACAATCTGACTCTCTCCAGAATATTTGTTCGCAACACTCAGAGTGTCAGAATCCGTTCGCTTATCCATCTGCAATCCACAAAAACATCTATCACCAAAAATCAAAATCTTAGAATCATCTCTGTCAAAACAAAAATCCCTTGGAAAGTCTTTTCTTGAAATTACGTGTATTGTTTGTAGCGAAGAAACCTTTTCATAAAAAGCCGAAAGACGTCCTCGAAATACCGAAAATGCCGCCTCTCCCTCTGTATACAAAAACCTCATGCACGATTCTATCGATGCCATCAACAAATACGAAGGAGAACTGGTTTGATACATTTGCAAAAATAATGCAATCTTTTCTCGCTTAAACAAACTACCGTGACCTAAGTGAAGTAGCGCCGTCTGTGTCAAGGCGGGCAAGGTTTTATGAAGACTTTGAATGATAACATCGGCGCCACAGGAGATGGCACTTGTGGGAAAGGATTCATGAAAAGGAAAATGCGCCCCATGGGCTTCATCCACAATAAGAGGGATTCCATGCCTATGGGCTATCATGGCAATCTCCTTAACATCGGAAACAATGCCGTCATAGGTGGGAGATGTGATAAGGACAGCCTCTATTTCCCTCGACCTATCCTCCTGCAAAGCAAGTTCCACCGCTTCCGGAGAAACAGAACCGAAGATACCAAGGGGATGAATCGGCGGCAAAAGGTAAACAGGAGTAATTTGCCGCAATATCAGACCGTGATAGACCGCTTTATGGCAATTTCTGGCAAGCAGGAGCTTTTTCCCGGGGCGTACAGCAGCACTTATGGCGGCAAGAATGCCGCAAGTACTGCCATTGATTAGAAAAAAACTTTCCTGCGCCCGAAACAGGCGTGCGGTATCTTCTTGCAGCTTATGCAAAATGCCTGTAGCATGATGCAAGTTATCAAAATCATCAATTTCTGTAATATCCCAAGCCCAAGGATTTACAAACTCTCCTTTTCGCCTAGACTTAAGCACATTACAAACGCCATCTATTTCTTCACTATCTCGCCCCCAAGGATTTACAAACTCCCCCATCCTCTTATGCCCGGGCATATGAAAGGGATAGTAATCAGACTGTTGCAATCTCATCAGGTCGGTTCGCAGTTTAGAAAAAAAACTTTCAATATTCACAAAATCTCCTATATTTGTACATATTTTCTTCACAATTACTTGTTATAATGATAGTAACAAATGGAGCTGATGCCGCTGTGACCCCCTTCGCAGTAGTGTCAGCTTCGCCAATTCCTACCGTTTTCATATGGCAAAGCTGATGTCGCCGGCCCCTCTTCGCAGTAATATCAGCTTCGCCAATTCCTATCCCTATTCTCTACAACTCCGGCTCAATCAGCCCGTAAGTATTCCCTTTCCTTTTATACACAACATTGATTTCATCTGTTTCTGCATTCAAGAACACGAAAAAACTATGCCCCAACAATTCCATCTGCACACAGGCATCCTCCGCCTCCATGGACGTGATGTCAAAGCGTTTACTACGGATAATCTTAATCTCTTCTTCCTCAGGAGCAAGCTTCTCGATAAATTCCTGCTTAAAATGAGCGTGTCCGCGTTGGGCATCAATGAGTTTCGTCTTATACTTTTTGAGTTGGCGTTCAATAACCTCTTCCACCAAATCAATGGAAACATACATATCATTACTGACTTGCTCCGAACGGATGATGTGTCCCTTCATGGGAATGGTGACTTCAATCTTCTGCCGTTCTTTTTCTACGCTTAAAGTCGCATGGATATTAGTTTCAGGGGTGAAAAATTTTTCAAGTTTCGCTAACTTACCCTCTACAGCCTCCTTCAAACCGGGGGTGATTTCAATGTTTTTTCCGGAAATTGTGATACGCATAGTATCAGCCTCCTTTCGGTTTCTGCTAAACTTTAACAAAAAATACCTCTGCTTCCAGTATAACTTATATTCACTGTGAAAGCAATTGTAATTTTTTTCACATTTCCCCTTGACAAGCCAAAAAAAAAGGCGTATGCTAAATAACATAGCAAATATATTAAATCCATAAGCTATATGAAAGCTATAGGAAACAAGGAGGAGTTACATAATGAAAAAGAAATACCTGGCAAAATTTTTCAGTTTCGCCATGGTGGCAGTTCTCGGTTTATCTCTTGCGGCTTGCGGTGGCAAGAAAGACGGCACAGAGGACATCACCTCACAGGCGGGACAGAGCGTACCGGAGAATCCCATTGTATGGAGAACCACCATCAGCGAAGTTTCAACCCTTAGTCCTTTCCAGTTCTCCATGGATACGGTAAATACCGTATTAGGCTATGCACTGGGTCGTTTCTATGACATAATTTATGATGAAGCGACAGATAACATGAAGTTCATTCCCTCACAGGCAGAGGATATGCCGAAAACGGATGACAATGGCAAGACTTGGACCATTAAGTTAAGAGAGGGGCTGCACTTTACCAATGGTCATACCATTGATGCGAATACCTTTGATTATACATGGAAGGAACTGCTTGACCCAAAACTTGAAAACCCCAACGCAAGCAGCCTTTACTCTACCTTCCCCATTGTAAATGCAGAAGCCTATTATCTGGGCTTAAGTGCCGAGGATTATCAGACCTTAAAAGCAGATGAGAACACCGACTGGGATGATATAACTCCCTCTGCAAATCCCGTGTCATGGGAAGATGTAGGCATTAAGGTAGTAGACGACCACACCTTGCAGTTTACTTTAGACACCGAAATGACAGAGCTTGATGCCGTTAGTAACTTTACCGGCATGACCAGCACTGCCGCAGTAGATCCTGAGATCTTTGAAGCTTGCTTTAACGAGGATCGCAGCGAGAATACCTATGGGTTGACCCTTGATACCTTAGCTCAATCCGGACGTTGGCAAATTGTGGATTGGCAAAAAGACCAGTACCTTGTATTTGAGAAGAATTATGATTACCCCACCGCCTCTGTTTGGACACCGGATGTGATTGAATTAACGGACGTACCTGATAGTAATACCGAAGTTCAGATGTTCAAGAACGGTGAATTGGATCGTGTGGCTCTTGCAGCTGATTCCTATGAACAGTTCAAAGAAGATCCGCGTTTGTTACGAGGAGAAGGGCCTGTGGTTTGGGGCTTTTACTTAAACGGCGAATCCACCAAGAACCCCATTTTACAGGATTCTGATTTCAGACACGCACTCTTTTATGCGGTCAACCGCGAATCCATTGCAACGGATATTTATAAGATTTATTTACCCGCCGATTACTTTATTTCAAGACGTGCAGTAGTAGGCGACATATTTAAGGATCCGGAACGTTACCGTGATACGGAACAGGGTAAGGCAAATGAAGCTCCAAACTATGGCTTTGATGAAGCAAAGGCCAAAGAACTGTTTGATAAGGCTTATGCCGCAAATGGCAATCAAAAGGTAACACTTGAGTTGATTTATTTTGAAGGTTCCGCCTCTCAGAAAAAAACTGCTGAATTCTTAAAAGAGGACTATGAACGAATCTTTGGTGCAGATAAATTTGAACTCGCTATCAAGAGTGTGCCGACACAGGCTGCTTATGCACAATATGAATCCAAGGACTATGATGCAGGATTCGGTACCATGGGACAAGATTCCTTTAATCCTTGGGCAAGCTTAGAAATCTGGCGTTCCAATGCTTCTGAAAAAGTGGAAACCTTCAAGAACCCGGAATTTGATAAGTTACAGGCTGAAACCTCCTCCGGCGACTTGGTAACAAAGCCCAAAGAACGTTTGGATGCCCTTGGCAAGATGGAAGGACTGTTGTTAGACTATATGCCTTGGATTCCCATTTACCAGAACGATGGCGCAATTGTTTATGCAGATCGTGTACACATAAAGCCAAAGCACTATCTGACAAGCGTGGCATTCGCTGAGTTGCAGGCAGATATTGACAATGATGTACCTCGCTCCATTATAGTAAATAAGTAATTCAAAGTACCGCTTCATATGTAATATATCGGTTTGTGCCTACAACGGCACAAACCGCATATATAAAAAACCTCCCTCGCCGTGTTTTCCCTCTTTTTCCTTTTTCGCGGCGGGGGATATCTATATCTTGTGGGTTTTCCCACAAGATATAGCCTCCTTCGGGGGATGCACACAAATCGCAAAAAAACTGCAATTTGGTGCGTGCATAACTCGGGTTTTGCTACGCAAAACACCTTGCGGAATGGTTCTGACGAGAAGTTGCCAACATAATACTTGCACTACTATAGCCCCCTCCGTGGGGAGGCACACTGCGGCGTAAGTGTGACTGCTGCTACGCAGCCGCCACAGGCACACGAGCTTGCAGTAGCAATCTCGATTTTAATGATAGGAGATCCTAACCATGTTCAAATACATCACACAGCGTATCCTGCTTATGATACTTACGCTGTTCATCATTTTAGTCATGACTTATTTTTTGGTTCAATCCGTACCGGGAGGACCTTTTGCAGACCCCACCATTAAACCTGCGGTTCGTGCCGTATTAAATCGTCGTTATCATCTGGATCAGCCTATTTGGATGCAGTTTCTCCAGTATCTAAAAGGCTTATCACATCTGGATTTCGGCGTGTCCATAAAGGTTCAGCCACAGGCGGATGTATTCAAAATGATTGCGGCCAGATTCCCCGTAACCATTCAGCTGAACCTCTTATCCAATCTTGTCATTCTTCCCGTTGGATTTATCTTGGGGATTTTGGCGGCATTAAAGAAAAACAGCATTGTAGATCACAGCATTCAGATTATGGTGGTGGTTTTTATTTCCGTACCCTCCTTTGTATTGGCGGCACTTTTGCAATATATCTTCGCCTATAAACTGGGTTGGTTTCCCATCACCTTTTCTACCGCCCGCCACATGAACCTTGAAAAATTGTTATCTATGGTTTTGCCCGTTCTGGCTCTCTCTTTCGGCGGCATTGCCTATATCGCCCGCTATCTGCGAGATGAGTTGTCCGAAGTCTTAAATTCCGACTTCATGCTCTTAGCTCGGGCGAAAGGGCTTACCATGCGACAGGCCGTAGTACGTCACGCCTTACGAAATGCCCTGTTTCCTCTGGTTGGCATGATACTGGGCATTTTTATCACCGTACTCTCCGGCTCCATCGTGGTGGAGAACGTATTTGCCATACCCGGTACCGGTCGGCTGTCCTTAGCCGCCATTTCCTCAAACGACTATCCCTTAGTGATGGCAAATGTACTGCTGTATACAGCCATTGGGTTATTTGCCCGACTGATTCTGGATTTGGCATATGGTTTGATTGACCCTCGTGTTACGGTAGGAGGTGGAAAAAATGCCGAATAATAACTTAGACGACTACTTAAAAGCTGCGAATCTCTCCCGGGAAGATTTCGCCTTTGTAGAGGCAGGGCAGATTCAGGCAGACCGTATTCCGGATACCCCCCCCATTGGATTCTTTCGGGATGCCATGAGGCGTTTCGGAAGAAACAAAGCCTCCGTCCTCTCCCTTGCGGTGGTGGTTCTGATTGCATTTTTTGCGATCGTGGGACCCTTTATGGATTCCTTCACCTACCGCCAGCAGAATGTGAAATGGGATAAACTCCCCCCCCGTGTTCCCTATCTGGAAAAACTGGGGATTTTTAACGGTACCGCCGTTTTAACCGTACAAAAAGCCAACATCGAAACGGATTATAAGATTGGCTATATCAAAACCATACGGGAACATAACATAAAGGCAAATGGGCTAGATGTTCCCATGGCAGATATTGTAGTAGATATGTATAAGCTAAAAGGTGCGGATGACGTATATTTCTGGTTGGGTTCCGATGGTCTGGGCAGAGATTTGTGGACACGATTATGGAGAGGTGCGAGAATTTCTCTTGCCATGGCATTTCTGGCAGTGTTCTTAAATGCCCTCATAGGTGTAATCTATGGTGCCATTTCCGCCTACTATGGAAAAAACACGGATCTTTTCATGCAACGTGTGATTGAAATCATCGGTTCAATTCCTCTCTTACCGCTTTTGATTTTATTTATTATAAAATTCGGTACGGGGATTGTGCCTATCGTCCTTGCACTGTGTATCACCGGTTGGATTGGCATGGCGAATCTAATCCGTTCCCAATTCTACCGCTACAAAGGGCGGGAATATGTACTGGCGGCACAAACCATGGGCGTAAGGGACAGGCGTGTCATCTTTCGCCATATTCTGCCCAATGCCATAGGTCCTGCCATTACCCAGACTGCCATTTCCATTCCGGAATTTATCATGGCGGAATCCATGTTGGCGTATTTGGGACTGGGCATTCAAGCCCCCGAGGCTTCGGTGGGTGTGCTGTTATCGGAAGGACAGCAGGTGTTGTTTTCTGCACCACATTTACTGCTCTTTCCGGCAATTATCATATCCCTGCTCATGTTGTGCTTTAACCTAATCAGCGGCGGCTTGCGGGATGCCTTTGATCCGGCGCAAAGGGGGTGAGAGGAAAAATGGGAAATAATACTGTGAATACGATTATGAAAGACAATATGACAACGAATAACGTGGTAAATACCACTACAAATACTGTAACAAATACACAGCGTAATTCTATCCTAAGTGTCAAAGATTTACACGTTTCCTTTTCCACCTATGGCGGCACTGTAAATGCCGTCCGAGGTGTAAGCTTTGACTTAAAGCATGGGGAAACCCTAGCTATCGTAGGGGAGAGCGGTTCCGGAAAATCTGTTTCCAGTAAGGCCGTTATGGGCCTATTAAGCAAGAATGCAAGCATTCCCTCCGGGGAAATTCATTATGACGGAAGCAATTTGCTGAAACTAACAGATAAGGAATTTTCAAAGATTCGTGGTTCTAAGATTTCCATGATTTTTCAAGATCCCATGCTCTCCTTAAACCCTGTCATGAAGGTAGGGAAACAGATTACAGAAATGCTCTTCCTCTCCGGGAAAATCAAGAAAAAAGATGCCATTGCCAAGGCGGCACAGTTGATGAAAGCGGTTGGAATAGAAGATGCCGAAAAGCGTTTTCACCAGTACCCCTTTCAGTTTTCCGGAGGTATGCGACAGCGTATTGTCATTGCCTGTGCCTTAGCGGGGGAACCTGAGATTTTAATTTGCGACGAACCCACCACAGCTCTTGACGTAAGTGTACAGGCACAGATTCTAGACCTGATTAGTGACATTCAGAAAAAACGCAATCTGTCTGTTATTTTCATTACCCATGATTTGGGTGTGGTGGCAGGTATAGCGGATCGAATCGCTGTCATGTATGCAGGGAAAATCGTAGAAATCGGCACTTGTGACGAGATTTTCTATGATCCCCGCCATCCTTATACCATTAAGCTTTTGGCTGCCATGCCGGATATGGACATGGACGGTTCGGAGGAACTGATTTCCATTCCGGGCGCCCCCCCCGATATGCTCTATCCGCCAAAAGGCGATGCCTTTGCGGCAAGAAATGATCAGGCACTTAAGATTGACTTTGAAAAGGAGCCGCCTATGTTTCCCATTAGTGAGACGCATTTTGCCGCTACGTGGTTGCTACATCCCTATGCACCGAAGGTGGAATTGCCGCCTAGTTTGCAGAAGAGGATCAATAAAGCCAAGACCGAAAGCAAGAAAGGTTAAACAAATGGAACAGACAAACAATACCCCCCCCCAATCCCCCATCTTAAAAGTAGAAAACCTCTCCCGCCATTTTGTAAGCGGGCGTGGAAAGAAGAAAACCGCCGTAAAGGCGGTGGATGAAATCAGTTTTCAAATAGAGGAAGGGGAAACCTTTGCTCTTGTTGGAGAGAGCGGCTGCGGCAAAACCACCGCCGCCCGAACCATTATCCGTCTGTACGAACCGAGTGGCGGAACCGTTCGTTTTGACGGAGCAGACATTTCCGGGAAATTAAATAAGGCAGACAGACAACGAGTGACAGACGGAATGCAGATGATTTTCCAAGACCCTATGAGTTCCTTAAACCCACGCATGACGGTAAAGGACATTGTGGGGGAAGGCTTAAAGGTAACACGCCCTGACATAGGAAAAGAGGAACTGCTCCTTCGGGTGAACCATGCCCTTGAGGCGGTAGGGCTGACCCAGGAACACGCAAGCCGTTACCCACACGAATTTTCCGGGGGACAGCGACAGAGAATCGGTATCGCCCGTGCCATCATCACAAAGCCACGGTTGATTATCGCAGACGAACCCGTATCCGCCCTTGACGTGAGCATTCAGGCACAGGTCTTAAACCTCTTAAACAACTTAAAAAAAGAGATGGGGCTGACTATCTTATTTATCGCCCATAATTTGTCGGTGGTAAAATATTTCTCCGACCGCATTGCAGTGATGTATCAGGGGAAAATCGTAGAAACAGGAGAGGTGGATCAGATTTATAACAATCCGAACCACCCCTATACCAAATCCCTGCTGTCGGCGGCACCAATACCGGATCCTGTGAGCGAGAGGAAACGTCAGAGGATCTTTTATGAAGGGTGAGGGGTTACCATTCCTCGCCCTGATTTCCTTTCTTTCATATAAAAACACCTTGAAATTTGAATTTTTTGTGGTATAACCCGAGTTTGCCACTTGTAAGGACAAAATGGAGTCCTTAGGGACTCCATTTTTATCAATAAATATGCGGTTTTCCTTGTATTTACAGACTTTGAAAATTCTTGAGAAAATGTGCCTACACTATGTGCCTATATGAAAATCTTGGTTTCGGTTTTTATCTTCTTTAGTTCGCTTCTTTGGTACATTTTGCAAGGAATTACAATCCCGAATGCGTCAAGGATGGTTTTCAAATCAGGATCCTCTATATTTAGAAACCTATAATAATCCATTGGCATTTTCTCCACTTGCCACTTGTTCAGAGCAGCCTGTATACGATCGGCTGACAAACCATAAGTCCAATTTAGTTGCTCGTCTTTGGACGAAGAGATTGTCCTTTTCTCTACGATTTTGTTTTGAATGATTCTCATCATGACAAGTGCAATCAGACAGATCAATAAGTGTGCCTGTATGTGGTCTTCATTTTTCACATACACCGGGCGTGTTTCTAAGGTTCCTTTCATGACACGAAATTGATCCTCAATCTGTGACAAGCCATGATACTTATCAATCACGTCTTTTGCCTCCATGGTTAACTCCGAGGTGACGATCTGATAATAGCCCATATGTTCCTTATAGCTGTTTACTTTATTCGTATCAATCAGTGCTTTCAAATCGGAGGAATTTATCCGTTCGCCCGTTTTTTCATTTACAATGTCCTTGCTTAGAAATTTGCGGATACTTTTTGCTTGAGTCGCCGTGACTCTGAAATTCGTCGGAGATTCGATAAGTTTGTCAAGAAATGCAAGGAAAGACTTGTTTTCCGCAAGTTGCTTCTTCTGAAACTTTTTACTCCAATAAACAACTGCTTTTTCTGAAAATGTTCTTTCTTGTCCATTTTCATCCTTTGCCTTTCG
>BNZC01000024.1 GCA_026000755.1 Clostridia bacterium | reverse complement strand
AACTGCGTTGAGCAGATATTGTTCTTCCTGCGTAAGCAAAGTATATTGCTCGGGATTGAGTTTGTCTGCATCCTTGTATGTATGCTCAACCGTAAACTTCCATACAGGAACGAGCAGATACGAATCCTTATTGGGAATCGGCATATATTCCAAAATGATGTTTGATACCAGATAGTCACCCTCTATAATAAGCGAATTGTAATAGCCGTCTAATTTGCCGAGGGCTTCGTCTATCGTCAAGATAGGCTTTTGCTCAACGCCTCCCTCTGTTTGATACAGGAAAAAAATAGACAGGTACGCCAGCCCGCCTTTTCCGTAGACAGCGCATATTTGCGGGGCACTGACATAGGTATTGTTGAAGTCTCTTGTTTGATTTGTGAGCGGGAATTCCGCTACGGCTTCCCGCAGGTCGAAATAGTAGCAGTCCATATTCTCTGTCCACTCTGTCTGGTTTTCTTTGCTTTCGTCCGACACTTTTAGGTTCGCTTGTATTTGCTGATATGCTTTCTGTTGTGTGGCAAGCCACTGATGATCCAGCGGATAGCAGTCGTATCCGTCATAAAGCTGTATGCCGAAGCCATCCAAAATGGTTCTGATTTCTGCAAAAGCCTTCGCTTGGGATGCAAAAGAAAATTCTGTTGTAGCATCCGGCAGATCCTCCGGGTTTCTTCGGGCATTGGAAAAAATGGACGGAACCTCATTGAAAATCTGTTGGCTATAGTTAATAAAGTCCGATGTCATATTCAGCACACTTCCATCAGCAGATTCCATGTGGCGGAGTATGCCACCTGCCTCTTTTATGTTTTGCTCTGTGTCGACTACCACATCTTTTCCCTTCATGAAAAAGGAAGAAAACGGATCAAATTCAAACGACTGAATACGAGCTTGGTAAACAGGCATGGCATGATAGCTTGTGTTGACAGGTAGATTGGGCAAGCAATCTACAACAACTCCGGAAGAAAGCGTTTTTTTGATGGGGTCATTGATTTTTATTTGTGCATTTTCTGTAGCTTCCAGATTGTCGGGCAGATTGGTATTTTCACCTTGTTTTTCGCTACTGTTTTCGTTGCAGGCAGTCAGGCAAGCGAGAACAGCGGCAAACAGAAACACCGTGATTTTTCTTTTGATTCGCATAGGAATAGAAACCTCCTTTGTTTGTGGAACGGAGCGGTGTACTGCCAAAAGGCAGTACACCGATACTCGTCCCATTTTCACAGGGTACAAAAGTGATTTGTCAAGGTGCCCAAGATGCCGTAAGATCTAAGTGTGTATACGGATTCGCATCCGCATATTGCACTGCCAACCTGTAATAGCTGCCATAGGTTGCATAGCCTGAAGCATAGGTCATTGCCCCTGATGCAGGCTGATTTACACTAGCTAAAGACGTGCATTGGGTCCCGCCGGATGTCCGACCTCGTAGATAGACCGTTTCCGATGTTACCCAATTAACAGTCGTACCATATCTTTTGTCAACGGCAAATCCCATGTAATTCGAAGTGTCCTCTTTTTGGGCTGCATTACTAGATACAACTGCACCGCCATAGTGGTAAACATGGAAATTTTCTGTCAGTGCTTGTGCAGCGACTGGAATAACAGCTGTTCCTAAAATAGTCGTCACTCCTAATAAAAGTGCTAAAAATTTCTTACCTTTCATAACTTCCTCCTCTTTCCCTAAGTATGGGGGATAACGGCATTATTTGCCACATATCAACGACATAACTCTCTTGTCCAAGGGTATCTCCCTCTTTTTTTACTGTATGAAGTTTTTGCGGTCACTACTTGTCCAATGGAATCACCCCCTTTCTTGCGAAACAAACCATCTCGTTACTTTCCTGTTCAAGTCCGTTTTCTGTACTTGTCCATACTCTGTGGAATCTTTGGTTGGTGATACCATATGACACACGCAGAATCAAGTGACGAAACTCCGAGAATCAACGCCAATGATGCCAACGTTCCACCCATTTTTAGAATTGCTGTTTTCACATTTCTCATTGCAATGTTCCCCCTTTCTTTATTTATTATCACTTACCGCAAGGTAAGGAATGTGCTGTGATTTTATTTTTCACCATGGTCGCTGCGAGTGACAAGGCCACGGTGAGTATTCCTAATGAAAGGCTAAGTGCCCAGTTTTTATGAGCAGATAGGGCAGTAAGTGCTTTTGCAGCAAGCACATATACAAAAACCATAATGCGGCTTTTCCGTTTTAGGAGAAAAACAATCTTCTCCGCGACTGGTTTGTTTGGGTCAACTATTGGAGCCAATAAAAAAATAAGGATACCGGAAAGGAGCAGGCATAGGTTAATCGCAACATCAATATGTAAGTAGAAGCCAAATTTCATGATTAGTAAAAACAGGATGTACACGCTCATCAATATGACGAAACAACGTGCATGGTTCTTTGCATGATAGCCGCCCGCCAGTCGTCGGAATGGAAGGAAAGCCGCCAAAAAGAAAATTGTCTCGGCGACCATGCCTGTTGCCAAAGCCAAAACACAAATGGCTAAAAAATTCAGCACTGTCGCAAATAGAATCTCGAAGCAATAGGAATAGGTATCCAATTCTTCCGCTGCAATGATTCTGTTTGCAATTAAAAAAGATGATATGTTTTTGGATAAAAAAGGGATCATTCAGCATCACGCTCCTTTTTTTATTTAACATATCATCTTTTCAATTCTGTTTCAATGGGGTACCGGAAAGTGTCGAATAAAAACCTGAAAACGTTACGACGTTAGGGCATATTTTGCTTTAAGAGTATTGTCAGAGTAAAAATTTGATTATCCCCGTCGAAATCCGCTGTCAAATTGCCATCATACTTTTTTGCAATATCCCTCATCTGCCGAATTCCAAAACCATGATTTCTCTTGTCGTCCTTGGTTGTTTCCAAATCAGGATGAAAGGGTTCTGATGTATGATTTTCAATGCAAATGGATACATAATTGTTGGCATTCAAAATCTGCACCTGAATTGCCCGGTCAATCCCTACGCTTTTTTCTAGCGCCTCTAAAGCATTATCCAGGGAATTTCCCAAGATAATTGCTATATCAAAGGGGTCAACGAATAGGTCGTTGTCAATCATCATCTTGTAAAAGATGGTGCTGTCGATTTCCTCCGCTTTCTTCATTTTTGAATTTACGATGGCATCTATTGGCGGGAATCCCGTATTCAAAATTTTCCTTGTAGACACAATTTGCGCCTGCTGCTTTGCGATATAGTCCATGGCTTCTACAACCTTGTTTTCTTTGAGGAATCCGGACAGGGCAACAAACTCATTTTGTAAGGCATGGCGCATGGATTTGATTTCTTCTTGTGACGAATAAAGCTCGTCATAATGGGCGATTTGTGCCTGTAATCGGTGCTGTGAAACTTCCAGCGCATGTTTGTACTCCATTGACCTGTATTGCGTATTCATGATAAATATAGTGACAACAATGAGAAGGATAGAGGCCAAAAGTGCAATGTTACTGAGAAAAGCAAGGTAAGGAAAGCTTGCCCTTACAGTGATGCCCTGAACCAACAAACAAAGGAGCAGGGCTTGCAATGGCAAGAACATCATGGACAGGTTGAAACCTTTGTCATGAAAGCGCTGTTCTTTTTGAGGAACAAAAAAACGCAGTATCCGGACGAACACAAGGGAAATCAAGTTTGAACCAATCATTCCCGCCATATAGACTGTGTTATTGCCCTGTATCTGCTCAATTGACACCGCTAACGCTTTTGTCTGTGCCAATCCCATTAGCGTTTCTGCAATCAGCCTGAAACCGACAAAGAGAGTGGTAAGGGCAAGCTGTGAGGTAAGCGTGGTTTTGAAATAGAATCCCAACAAAAAAACAATGGTGACATAAGATAGTAGAAGCAAAATCGGCACATGGACAAATTTGATGCATAAGACATTTAGCAGTGCTACGCTAAGAAAGCCTAAAAAGAAAAGGGGCTTTTTTAGGGAACGAAACCGACAAAACGTTTTGTAAAACAACGTGACCAGATAAATTTCACATCCTGCATTTAACAAGTCAATGAATAATTTGAACATGTTCATATGCCCCTCCTTGCAAGATATTTGCCATATTCTCGTAAACAATCTTGTTTTTTTCGGGTACTCATGTCTACTTGGGCGAGTTCCTGCCCATTTTTGGCAGACAAGGTAATGGTTCGTTTCCCTATATCCGTTATATACTTCATGTTGACTAAGAAACTTTGATGGCACTGTAGAAATCCGTAGGAGGATAACTTGACTGCATAATCATCCAGTTTGGCAACGCATTTGTATTTTTGCAGAGAACCATCGTCGTTTCTGCTGTTTGTATAAAACGTAACATGTTCATAATACCCTTCCACATACACGATGTTGTTGGCTTGAAGAATATGCCTTGTTTCCTGCCATTTTACTTCCACGGAACAATGCCGACGCTGGTATTTTGTGAGTGCACGTTGTAAAACTTCATGGATGTCATGATTTTCTGCCGGTTTTAGAAGATAGTCGAATACCTCTATCTTGAGTGAATTATAGATGTACTGGTCAAAACTCGTTAAAAATATGATAACCGCATCCTCATCTTGCCGACGGATTTCATTCCCTGTTTCCAGCCCATTTCTTCCCGGCATTTCTATATCCAAAAAGATAATATCGAAGTGGTTTCCGGTATTATAATTCTCAATTAAATCGTCTCCACTTGAAAATTGCTTGATAAGCGTTTTACCCGGTAATTCCGGAAAGGAACGTAAGGTTTTTTCCAAAGTTTCTCGAAACATCTCATTGTCGTCACAGATCGCTATTTTCATGGTATGCCAGCCTCCGTTTTTCTCTGTTTGTTTCTGTTTTGTCATATGTATCCTGTTTTAAGTACACGATTTTTGTATCGGTTCTAGTAATAAATTATAGCATTTTGTTCTTTTTTGTACTTTAGGGTATTCTGTAGTGTGTGATTATTCCATGACGTCATTTCCCATAATGTCCTATTGATAGTGGGAGAGCAATAATGATTCTATTATAGTTGTTTATAGGTTGAAAAACAAGCGAAATATTTGACAGGAAAAGAATAGTTTTTCTAATGAGAATACAACTGCGTTCTAAAATGCAGAATTGAATCAAAGAAAACCTCAAATGACAGAGGAGATACTATGCCATTACGAGACTTGTGATTTTTTTATGAATATTCCTCCACCAACTAAAACCCGCATTTTTTTCAGCCATCATTGCGGGTTAGACTCGCAATCTCAATTGCAAGGTTTAATTGGCGGAGTAATACATTGTTTTTTATTTTGGCAAAATCTTGCATTTTCCTGCAAGTTCTTGTTGACAAAACGTGTATATTATATGGTACTATGTAAATAGGTAAATGTTTACAAATAAAAGGGAAGAACAGAGGAAAAGAACGAGTATGAACAATTTGAAAATCGCACTAAAATTAACCATCGGCTTTGGCGTGGCCGTTATCCTTATGATTAGTATGGGACTTACCAATTATAAGGCGTTTCAAAATTTGAAGACAACGGTCAGCGATCTCTACGGTGGGGCTATGTCCGTGGGCACTCTAAATGCAGTAGATTCGAATCTCAGTCAGGTTCGTGCTTATGTGTTGATTCTTTCCGATGTCGATAGAAGGGAAGAGGAAAGGACCGCCGCCATAGCGACCGTAGCGGAGAAGCTTTCCTTTGTAACGGAGAAAATGAATAAATATGAAACCTTTATGCTGAAAGACCCAAATCCGGATCCTGTTGATGTTCAGAATGTGGCGGACTTTAAGTCAAAGCTTTCGGCTTATATCGATGGGGTAAATGCTCTTATTGCAACCTGTGAACAGGGAAATTTTGAAGCTGCCAAACAGACCTTGCTCTCTCCTGACTATGTTGCTGTGAGAGATTCCGTGTTTGATTCTTCGGCAGTTATAGAACTCTATAATCACACCTTGGCGGACGAGGCAAAAGCGGACGGGGATGCTACCATAGACAATGCCATTCAAATGTTGCTTACTCTCATTGTGGCAGCTGTGCTACTTTCCGTCGTGTTGGCTGTATACATAACTCTTGGTCTTACCAAAGGTATGTCTAGGATAGGGAAATTAGCGGCACAAATTGCAGCCTGTGACTTAACCGCCACCATTGCTCCCAAACTTGTGAAACGCCGAGATGAAGTGGGTCGTCTTGCCAAAGAATTAAGTAAGATGCAGAATGTCATGAAAGACACCATCGGGAAAATCACCACCGCCGGAAATGAACTGGTGGATACAGCAACCGTTTCCAATGAAAAATTTACGGAAGTAAACGGTTATATCCAAGAGATTTCGGCAGCCACAGAAGAATTATCTGCGGGAATGGAACAGACGGCGGCATCTACAGAGGAGTTAAATTCCACCGCACTGGAAATCGGTCATGCAGTAGAGGTGGTATCCGAAAAATCCCAAGACGGGGCAAAGATGGCAGGCAACATTGCAGAACGTGCCTCTACACTAAGCAACAATTTTACCCATTCCAGAGAGCTTGCAAGCAGCACTTTTGAGAGCATTCAAGGCAGCCTTTCCGCTTCCTTAGAGGATGCAAAGGGCGTAGAAAAAGTAAATTCCTTGGCGGATGCCATCTTAGGTATTGCCGGTCAAACGAACCTTTTGGCGTTAAACGCAGCCATTGAAGCGGCAAGGGCAGGGGAAGCAGGCAAGGGATTTGCGGTTGTTGCAGATGAAATCAGAGCCTTGGCGGAAAATTCCAAAGGCACCGCCACACAGATTTTAGAGATTGCCTCCACTGTGGTAAAATCTGTGGATTCCCTCATTGAAGATGCAAACAAACTATTGGATTACGTTTCAAAGGATGTCAGAACGGATTATAACGCCATGTTAGATGCAACGGAGGACTATAAAGGTGCGGCAAGAGATGTAGATGACATGACCAGAGATTTGAGTGCCATTTCTGAGGAGTTGCAATCCACCATCAATACCGTTATCCAGACCATTGATGATGTTTCAAGAGCGGCTGACGAAGGTGCAAATACCACCACAAACGTGGCAGCACAGGTAGGCCAAGTTGCCGTGAATGCAAAAACCGTCATGGAAAATCTGGAAAAGACAAAAACAACGGCAGATGATTTGCGGGTGCTGGTGCAGAAGTTTAAGGTTTAAGAACTGCTAAGTGTAGAACGAAACCGGCTGCTCACTCTGTCAAAAAACTCCCATACCTCGCATAGCTTGGCACCACCATAAATGAAACCTTTTCCGCATGTGGGGGAGTGTGATGGATGTTTCCTTATCTTATAATAAATATAACGGCAGAGATCGATCTTTATTTGGGTTCGTAGCCCGTCTAATAAACTGATTTTAGGTTCTCTCATTTGCACCACCACCTGTCCAGTCTTTGCTGACAAAAGGACGCATAGTAAAATAATAATAGACAGAGAACCGAGCCGTAAATTTTATTCAAAGGAGAGATCATTATGAAGAAAGTTTACGACAATTGTTGTGGTATTGATGTACACAAAAAACTTATGGTTGCCTGCTTTGTACATGGCAAGGAGCAGGAAATACGTGAGTTTGGCGCGACTACAAAGGCGCTTTTGGAACTTGCAGACTGGTTACAAACGGGTGACTGCCAGATGGTTGCCATGGAAAGCACTGCATCCTACTGGAAGCCTTTGTATAACATTCTAGAATCTTGCGGACTTTGTGCCATGGTCGTTAATGCAAGACACATGAGAGCGGTTCCCGGAAGAAAAACAGACGTCAAAGATGCGGAATGGATCGCTGACCTCCTTCAGCACGGACTCTTACAGGCAAGCTATATTCCGGATAAGGCGCAGCGTGAGCTACGTGAACTTGTAGGATACCGGAAAAGCCTTGTAGCAGACAAGACACGAGAACTGAACCGATTGCAAAAAATGCTGGAAGGTGCTAACATTAAGCTTTCCGGATCCATTGCAGAAATCAATGGGAAGAGCGCCCGAACTATCCTTGAAGTCATTCTGTCAGGAGAAAAGATAGATGAGGAAAAGCTTTATCAAATGAAACAAGATACAGTGATCGCCCATAATCTTAAAACTTCAATTGTTGGAGCGAAACGAGGAGATTGTTCATGCAATCGTGAACAGCCCAGACATCCAGACACAGTAGAGAAAGTACAGCAACGAGTATTCCTATGTTGCAGAGATTGACTTTGAACAAATTGTTGCTGCAATCAACGAAGCATTCAGATTGGCAGGGATTTCACTTGGCATTTAGCCTAAAGGGTAGCTTGGTTATTGGTAAACGGAAAAATTTAAGTAGGAGCGTACATATCTCATCGCAAGGAGTAAATGAAATGAACGATGACCGCAAAGCCGAAGTATATGAACTGTTTGATACACTTGGCATCCAATACAGCATTGTGGAACACCCGCCCATGTTCTCGCAGGTAGACAACGAGAAACACAGGGTCAATATCGGTGCAGTAATATTCAAAAACCTGTTCTTGCGCAATGCCGATAAGAGTCGCTATTACCTGCTTTCACTCCCCTTGGCAAAACGAGCCGACTTGGTGAAAATCAGAGGGCTGCTCGGCGAATCCCGACTGAGTTTCGGTGAGGAAGATGCACTATTTGAAAAGCTGAACATCCGTTCGGGTTCGGTGTCATTTCTGAACATCATTGGCAAGCCTGATACAGATGTGACGTTTCTGATAGACAAAGAAATTTACGATAGCGAACGCTTCGGTGTTCACCCGAATGACAATACGGCAACGATTATCTTTGCAGCGCAGGAAATAGTGAAGATGTTTGACTATTACAGTGCAAAGTACCAATTTGTGGAGGCATAGGCTTGGCAAGGTCGAATCATTTTGATAGATACTTCCAAAGCATATCAAAATGCTGCGGAGGCATTGTATGGATTGTCCTATAAAATGAATGGGAGAGTGAGCTATGGCTGACAAAACAATCTTTCATTGTGATTGCAACTCGTTTTACGCAAGTGTGGAGGAAACCTTTCATCCACAGTATAGATCCGTTCCAATGGCAATTGCAGGCGACCCAAATGCACGACACGGAATCATCTTGGCGAAGAATGAATTAGCGAAAAAATATAAGGTCAAAACTGCTGAAACGGTAGGACAGGCACGGAAGAAATGTCCAAGCCTTGTTCTTTGCCCACCGAGACACAAGATTTACGGCGAGTTTTGCGAGCGGGTGAATACAGTTTATGCTGAATACACCGACTGTGTGGAACGCTTTGGCATTGATGAAAGTTTCCTGGATATGTCTATCTTTGCAGGCGAAGAAGAGAAATACGCAGCCGAACTGCGGCGGCGCATCGCACAAGAAATCGGAATCACAATCTCTGTGGGCGTTTCGTGGAATAAGATATTCGCCAAACTTGGCTCAGACTATAAAAAGCCGGATGCAACAACGCTTATCACAAAAGCAAATTATAAAGAAATTGTATTTCCCTTGCCTGTGGGTGACTTGTTCGGCGTGGGTAAAAAAACAGCTGAAAAGCTTGCGGAAATTGGTGTTCGTACTATCGAACAGTTAGCGGCAGTGGAATGTGATTATCTTACCGGTCATTTTGGCAAACTCGGTGAAGTCCTATACCGCAACGCGAATGGGCTTGGTGATGATACGGTTGCAAAAATTGGTGATGGAGAAGCCGCAAAATCAGTCGGCAACGGCATGACCTTTAAGCGCAATCTGGAAACTCTTGCGGAAATCCGCATAGGCACAAATGCACTTGCAGATAGTGTGGCGGCACGATTGCGGCGGCATAATGTAAAATGCACCACCGTCCAAGTGACGATAAAAGACACAAGCTTACAATCCATCCAGCGGCAAAAAGGCGTTTCGCCTACTTTCCTTGCAACCGAAATCGCAAAATCTGCTATTGAAGTCATAGAATTAACTTGGAAAATCGGAAAGCCAATCCGTATGCTGACGATAACGGCAAGCAATCTCATTCCCGCCGACCAAGTGATACAGCAGCTTTCGCTATTTGAAACGACGGATACTGCGAAACGGGAAAAGCAAGAACGACTGGAACAAGCGGTTGATCGGATTCATAGCAAATTCGGAGAAAAGAGCATCAGGCGTGGTGCCGGAAACAAGGAGTTGGGGATAGAATGATACGGAAAAAATGTTTCCGTGCCAATGGAGGTTCGTATGGAGCATTCACAAGTAATGGCAAAAACGAAAATACAAATCACATTTGACTTTGAAGGTGAATTAAATAGTGCTGTTGAAAAGCTAGAACAAATAATCTGTTCCTCGCATTGGGCAAGCAGGATTAACATTTTTACGGATAAGAGCCATAAATTGTTTGTGAAATTCGTAAAGATTGGCGTTATCGTTATTGATGCGTGCGAGTACGGATTTTCCGAGCAGAGTCCGGATTCTGAAAATGCAAGACTGCTCAAATCACTTTTGGGCAAGCGGGATACAAACCAAGCCATAAGGGATATGGCGATGCTTTTTACCGATGAGCCTTTTGTATGTGCCGAACACTATCGAAATGCAATTTATCTTTCTAATCTGAAAGCATATGCGAGAGCGGACGGCATAAAGCCAGAGGACATCGTTACTATGCTTGCATCGGATGAGTGTGATAGGATTTTGCTTTTTCCGTACCATTTTCTTGGCAGGAAGCCTGTGTATTATGAGCTTACGCTTGGAATTGAAAAAAATAAGTTTGCAAACTTGATAGAGCAGGGCGAGGAGGAAAATTTGCGTGAACTTTGCGAGGCAATGCGGCAAGCAAATGAGCGAAGTACAATGAGTTACAAGTCGAAGCTATGACTTGAGAATCAGTCTGATTGGAAGCCTGTAGAATAGGCGAAACATTTCGTATTATCCACGGTTTTGCCGCTACAAAGATTTTCATGCTCCTTGCGATGGCTTTTTGCTCAATTTATTATCCTCGATTTCTTTCGCTAATACCTCGTAAATACACGCTTTCTCGGCTAACCCGTGGATGTGACATTTTTTATTCCGACTTCGGAATTAACTTTGCAAGCAATATATAAATGGCCATTTCATGGCATTTATACGCTTGTTGGGCTTATCGCCCAAACCCATTCGCCCCACTTTCGTGGGGCGTTAAGCTGTGCCTGTCGGCACATCTGCTGCGACCGCAAGCGGTCTATCGTTCAGGCGTATTGCGCTTGGATTGCTCCTGTAAAAAGTCGCGATTTTGAGCGTTCGACTCAATGCCTAAAATCCTCTCCGCATTCCCACGGGCTAAGGTCAATTCCTGTGAAGCATCCTTTAACTTGCGGTAGCCGCCATAGAGCGATTTCTTTTCAGCGGCGAGAGCAGCGTACTCTTGTTTCAGTGATGCTATCGATGGTAGTTTCCCTTTGAAACCCTGTGTATCGAAATACTTTTTCGCCGTGCGGTGTTGGATGATTTCCGTTGTATGTTCGTCGTAAAAGTTTCGATTCCATTTGGAAACTTTGTACTGTGTATAAATGGAGCGAGTCTTGGTATAAGAGCCGATTTGTTTTTGCAGTTCGGAGATGTCTTTCAGTCGTGTTTCTGCATTCTTGATTTTTCTCGTCAGTCCGTAAAATTCCTCAGAAGCTACATCGGATTTTCTGACTAAATCTTCATAGCTGTCTACGCCGTTTTCTTGCAAGAATAGCAAAGTTTTTGCAGCTTGCTTTAAGTTGAACACGCAAAATCTCGACAATACAAGTAAATACAATGGTTTGAGAGTGCGTATTTGATGATTTGACGCATATTTGACGCAAGTCGTATGAAAACAGAGTGAAAAACGGTGCAGCGACACGTCATATTATGACACGTTCTTGCGACTTGTATGAGTGACACCATAACGCCACAACACCGAAAAAGGAAACCCTTATTGAATTTTTTGGGCAATATCTGAGAACTTCAATATGGCGCACTTATACACCACAGCGTGGTGTTCGCTCCAGCGGAGAGCATTTTATCCCTGTCGGTCAAAAGTAATACAAAAAGAATCCCACAAGCACATTGAAACTGTGCTTGTGGGATTCTCATATTGCAAATTTATCAGTTCGCCGCTACGCCGTACAAAAAGACTGCCAATGCTTGCACCAATGCGTTTCGCTTTTTTCGTATCGTTGCAGAGTGACAACCGTTCAACTTCGCTATTTCCTCATCGCTCTTTCCCTCGAAATAGTACAGATTGATAATATCGCCGTGCTTTTCGCCTGCCGTTATGTGTCGAACTGCCTCGTCAATCATTTTAAGTTCCAATTCGTCATTTGCAAGGTCTGCATCTATGTCTTTTATGAGTGCGGTGCGGATTTCATCATGAGGCATTTGCTTTAGCCATGGTCTGGAACGCCTTAGGCTGTACTCGTTACACGTCATAATTTCCTCGATGTGCGCTCTTAACAATCTTCCTCTTTCCTGCAATACCGGGAAAGCATAAAGCCTATTTTGTGTGGACTTGAGCGGGTTACTGCTTACTCTGTCGCGTTCACGAAGCGCCAATATAGTGCGTTCAACTGTGCGCTCAATAACTTCTTTAATAGCCATATATCCCCCTCAAATAGCTTGTGCCGAGCGGGAATGATGTTGCCCGCCCAGCATTTTCGCATATCGGCTTAACCGAGAATAGTCTTGATTTTTCCGAGTATCTTGTCGCTGCCGAGCAAGTCCCGCGCCGCAAATGCGATAGTATGTAAGTCACCGTTGTCATTGGTCAGAGAAGCTGCGACAGAGAGTAATTCGATAACTCCCTCAATGCTTGCGTGGAGTTCGTCCATTTCTCTGCGAGCTGAATTTATTGTGTTCATTTTGGTTGCTCCTTTCGGTTAATAAGTTTCGATTGCCTTTGTGCGGTAATCGTAAGTTATGGTTATAGTGCGCCGTGTTCCTTTCGGCGTTTTTATTATCCGGCTGTATTTCCCGTTGTCGTGGTGTTCCTCCACCGTCTTACTTTTCGGGAAGTTCGCCGCCACGAAGTCGGCAGTTTCGGCTTTCGCCCTGTTGCACATTTTAGTCGCGATTTCGAGGATTACGTCAAATGCACTTTGTCCCGCTGCCGTGTAAGGGACGTATAAAGGCTCTGTGGTTTCAGTTAATGTCATCGGTCAATCCTCCAATCTCGAACGCAAGGCGCATACCCAACCTAATACCGTTCTCCATAGCTAATTGTTCGCTTGTATGAACAAGGTCCCATACAACATCATAGGCGGTATTAGCTTCTGTTAAGTCTTTGAATCTATGAAACCAGTTAAGATATGCGGATTGGGCTTTCTCGGTTTCCTCGTGGCTGTCACGCATAAGCCATTCATTGAGGGGACGCCCCCCTGTATCGTCAAGCAATCGTGAAATCTCATTGGCGGCAATCTCGCGCAGTGTGCTGCGGTTAAACATATTATTTGCTCCTCTCTTGATTATCGGGGCGGGATAGCGTATAATGTATTTATCCCGCCTCGGTGGGTGACTGGCTCTTTACATCAACTCTTGCGGGGCAGATGTAAGGGGCTTTTGTTATGCAACAGAGAAACGCTTGTAGGTCGTTTCTTTCAGGTATGCGGCGTAAATGTCGCTGTGTTCCATTGCTAGGGCTTTCTTGTCAATGTCCTTTCTGGTACAATCTGTGTAGCTTAGCTTGTATTCGCCAACGATTAGCTTACTTTCCCCTGCCTCGTTCATAGCGGCCTTTAGTTCGTCTGCTATTGCATCAGCTAAGGCTTGCGATTCCTCTGCAAGTCTTTTCATTTCTCGATACTCCCTGATTCTTTCTTCCATGTTCTTCATGTTGCTACCTCCATAAGGTTTATTTGTTGGTTAGAAAGTCGGAATAGTCTGTTCGTGTCCTTTGACCTACTGGGGAATGCCGTCCACTCCCTAACCTCTAATACCATTATACACTTGATATGAGTGTATGTCAATGGGTTTTCATAAAGTTTTTTTAATTCGGAAATATGCACAAAAAACAAGTGTATAATTTGTATATGTTGTACACTTGTTTTAAGTGTATTATTGTGATATAATAAAAGATAGAAAGTGGGTGAGATAATGCCAATCAAGTATAAAATTGACGTATTAGACGCATTAAAAACAAAGGGCTGTTCAACGTATCGAATACGAAAAGATAGGTTGTTAGGCGAAGCAAGCGTTCAAAAGCTACGCAATAACGAATTAGTATCATGGGAAAACATATCAACTATTTGCAGATTGCTTGACTGCCAACCGGGCGACATAATAGAATATGTGGCCGATGCTATTGATGAAACGGTCAAGCGGGACAATGCCCCACAAGAGGTAGAGCAATGAACAGCACAGCAGTATACGCAATCAAATTCATAGGCGACAAAGACTTTACAAGCCTTGCCTGTCATTGCCAACTGTGGGATAACCCCGATTTCAAGGGACTGTGTTACTTCACGCCGGAGGAACGCACACACATGATAAAGGGTGAAGTCACCAAAGAGAGCGGTGTGGGTTTCAAATTTCGCTCGGACGGTTACGCGCCGGGAGAATGGGAGTTTAAGGCTCTCACGCTTGACAACTTCCGAAAGGAATACCACAAACTGATGATAGAGGGAGAGAAAATCGCCCAGATTGTCCGCTCTACGGAGGAACTGTACAACTGGTTTAACACCAATTATCCGGCACCGTGATACATCACGGCATTTGTTCTTTTTCGAGTGGGTTACTCTGAATTTTCAAAATTACTGTGTATTCCTGTGTCAAAAAACATCTTCTCAAGTGTGTTAAACTCTGCCAGTAGTTCATCGGCATGGCGGCTATATTTTACCGCTTCGCTCGTCATACCGTCAAGAGTGAACCGTTCCGCCCTCTCTCTGGCAATAACATATTGAATATGCTTCTTGCCTATTTCAAGAAATAATTTTTCCATTCCGTTACCTCATTTCCGTTTGTGTGCTTGCTTTCTCATAGAGTTCTCCGAATAATCCAAGTTCATCATCAGTCAACACGCTAAGGTCTATCACATCATCGCACCCAGCCGTAACAGACGCAATTGCGCTTAAATCTACGGACTGTTGGGGCTTTCCTAAATGTCGGTCAAGCACACATTCAGCCGCTCGCAAACGGTCAGAGGGCTTTGCCTCTGTGTCGTTCAGTATTTTGCGCAACACATCAACAGCTGAGTGTGATAATTCCTCAAACGCTGCCTTGATGTCCGGGGGCGTTTTCTTGCGTCCGCGCCCTGCGTTCTTGGGTTTTGCCGTTCCCGTTGCAAATTTTCCGCTATTATCGCGCTTAACTCCGCTATTATCCGTTTTCATTCCATTCACCTCCGTAATACTGCCGTATTGTTACGGGTTAATCTCGCATATATGCAAAGCATCATCAACAGAGCGGGCTACACCCGCCTTTGCGTTGAATGTCTGCATACGTTCAATAAATCGTTCTTGCTCCTCGGATAACTTACCGTTGTCAGCCTTACACTCAACAAAACAAGCCACACCATCAGTACGAACAAGCATAACATCGGCAAAGCCTTTCGGCATACCATTAAACCGTTTGCCATTGGGGAGTTTGACGCTCCCCGAATTGCAGCGGTAAACCGCACCGTACTTGCCCAGTTCCTGCATTACTTCGTATACTAATCTGCTCTCGTTCATATTGCTACCTTTCATTAACTCCAAGCCGCGAGCGGCGTATTTGCAAATGTCTGTTGCAGGGATAATGCCAAGCGGTATGCGATTTCGTCCGTGAGGTTTCGCACGTTCTCTTTGATAATCTCCACCAGACTTTCTGTGTCCGGGGCTTCGCCGCCGTCTATGCGGATTTCAAAGGTCACATTTTCAATCGTCACGGGTACGTTTATGCCGCCGCTTGCGTGTTTCGTAGCGTCCGAGTAGCCGCCCATCGGTGCGTTTACCACTGGTGCATCGCCCGCTATGCCGCCCTCTGCATAAGGTTTCACGCCGAGCAGTTCGCCCGTCTGTTCCCAGAGGGCAAGCCCGCGCTCGCGTCGTTTGCCGGAGAGTGGTATGATTGCTTCCGCTCCGTCCTCTGCCACAAGCCCGACGTGCGGTGAGGTCATTATGCCGCCGCTTGCGTGTTTCGTAGCGTCCGAGTAGCCCGCACTGAAACTGTCAGCCGCACCACCGAAGAACGATGTTATTCCGTCCCATATTCCGCTGAAAAAGCCCGTTATCTTTTTCTTTATTCCTGTAAAGAAGTTACTAATGCCACTCTTTACGTCCTCAATCACACCCGGTATGGTTTCCGTGAAGAAGCCCGTCACACCCTCCCACAAATTCTTGAAGAAGTTGGGGATTGTTTCAGTAAAGAATGTTTTTAGCGCGTCGCCCACCGATGTGAGCGTGTTCGGTATCGTTTCGGTGAAAAACGTCGTTATTCCCTCCCAAACATTTATAAAAAAGTTCGGGACGGTTTCCGTGAAGAACACCGTCAAGGCTTCACCGATTGCCGTCAGCGCGGCGGGTATGGTTTCGGTAAAGAAGCCCACTATGCCGCTCCATACGTTTGAGAAGAACGTCGGCACGGTTTCTGTGAAGAATGTCGTTAATGCGCTTCCTATTGCAGAGAGCGTGTTCGGTATTGTCACCGTAAAGAAGTTGACCACGCCGTCCCATAGGTTGCCGAAAAATTGAGGGACGGTTTCCGTGAAGAATATCTGTGCTTTTCCGACGATGAAGCCGAGTGCGTAGGGTATGGTCTGGGTGAAGAAGTTACCCACGCCCGTCCACAGTTCGCTCCACTTCTGCGGTATTGTTTCCGTGAAAAATGTTTTGATTGCGTTCCCTACATTGCTGACAGCGTTCGGGATTGTCTGGGTGAAGAAGTTTGAAACCGCACTCCACAGTCCTTTGAAAAAGTCAACAAACGGTCCCGTGAAAAAGTCACCGATTGTCTTTCCCGCTTTAGAGAAAAACTTGGCGATATTCTCGCCGCCGATTGCCGATGTTAAAGCCCCTACGCCCGCGCCGACCGCCGCACCTATCGCTGTACCTACACCCGGTATGATTGAGCCTATTGCCGCACCTATGCCCGCGCCTTTGAGTGCGCCGCCGCCGATGTCCATTGCTTTGCCAAGACCGCTTTTCTTGCCCATTACACCGTCGCCTGTGCCACCAAGGAACGCGCCCGCACCGCTGGCTATCTTATTGCCTAAACTGTCACTACCAGTCCACTCCGCTGCGCGTTCTGTTCCCTCTTTTGCATCGAAGCCCATTTCTACGAGGGAAATCAAGCCGCCGATGAGTGGGATTGCCTTTGCGCCCATGCTTGCCGCTTTCGCGCCGCCCGAAGCTAACTTTGCGCCCGCCTGTACGCCTTTGCCAAGCTGCCCGGCTTTTGCGAACGTCGCCGCGCTCTGTGCCGCTGCACCCGCGCCCGGTGCGTTTGCCGCCTTGAATATCTGTGCGCCAGTACGCATACCGCCGAATAATCCGGTTGCTCCTACTTCGCCCGCGGCTGCCGCCGCTTGCCCTGCGCCAGTTACCCCTCTGATTGCGTTGAATACGCCTTTTGTCCCATTAACAACAGCTTTACCGCCTTTGTAAATGGAATGTCCTGTTTTTGCGGTTTTTAGTGCGGTGTATCCCACCAGAGCAGCTGAAAGGGGAGCAGTGTTGCTTGTTTCTGCGCCGCCCGGCAGAATAGTAGCAGCGTCCTTGAAAATCCCCTTGAACGCTTGCCATATCCCGGACGCTACCTTTTTCGGGTCGAAACCCTCTAAGAAGCCCTCGGCGAACGCTTTACCTATGCTTGCGCCCTCTCCGATAACATTGCCTGTATCCACGCCGAGCAATCCAAGTATACCTGTTTTGAGTGCCGTGCCTATGCCTTTGCCGACACTTGCCATTTTTTCGGCTACCCACGGAGTGATTTTGTCCCATGCTACTTTGATTTTTCCAAATAATCCCTCGGCATTTTTCCATTCGGGGCTTTGCGTCATAGACTTCACCGATTCCATTATGTCAGTTACTTTATTCGCAACAAAGATACTGACTTTTTCGCCCATTGAAAACAGAGCGTCGCCCCACCCGTTGACAACATCAGCGTTTACATCGAACCAGACAGACACTTTTTCAAGCATTGGCTTCACACCCGCACTTAAACCTTGCCCCCAACGGGTCAAAATCTTATTGTCGAGAGCATCTTTCAACGTACCGAGAAGTCCTTTCATTGATTTGCTCTGTTTTTCCATTGCCTTGAAAAATAAGCCGCCCTCACTCGTTGCGTCAGACATTGCAAGCCGCACCTCGTCAAGCCCGATTGCGCCGTCCTCCATACGTTTTTTTAGGACTGACATACTTTCGCCTGTACGCTTGGATATTTCATTTAACGGATTCCACCCGGCGTTAATGAGTTGGAGCAAGTCCTGCCCTTGCAATCTGCCCAGACTGGAAACTTGACCGAATACGAGAGAAAGCGACTTGAAGCGTTCCTCATCGCCGAGTGAAATATCGCCCAGTTGTTTCATAATCCCCATTACTTCTTCTTCGGCAACACCGAAATTCAAGAGCGTTTTTGTGCTATCCATCAACCCTTTTGTTTCAAAGGGCGTTTCAGCGGCGAATGTTTGAATTTTATCGGTCAGAGCAGAAGCCTTTTGCGCACTACCTAACATCGTTTCAAGCGCAATTTGATTCTGTTCTAAATCCATTGCTAACTTTGTTGGCACTATCAGCCCGGCAAATGCCCCTGACGCACCCAAAATCGCACCTTGAAGTGAAAACACGGCGTTCATAATTCCACGTAGTGGTGCAGTTACTTTGTCAACCACCCCAAGCGTAAAAGTCCACATCTTTCCCGCTATGCTCTTGATTTTCGTAATGGTTGCCTGTATGCCTTTGGTTGCCATATCTTTTAAGCCCATTACTACGTCAAATTTGCTTTTTCCTTTCATGCCGTCAATCTGCTTTTGCACTTTTTGCATCGTCTGTTCAAATTTGCTCACGTTCTGGGTTGCGCTCCGCACCCCAGGTTCCGTTTCGTCTGTCACAGAAGCTATTATATCAATGACAGTAACACTTTCGCTCATTTCGCCACCCTCCTTTACTTGGGATTTCAATCCTTATCCCTTTAATCTCGCTTCTAGGCGCCAGTTTTTTCCATCTCCATTTTCTACTTCACAACAAAACTCACGGCTCATCTGTGCTATTCTGCTCCCTACTGCCTCGTCAATTGCAATCAATCCGCTTATAAAAAACTCGGTTGATAAGATTGTTATAAGCTCTGCATTGTAACGGTAATTCAACAACTCAAATGCAACGTTTTTATCACCATCAGTCACATTTCCCTTGAAAAAATCGTCAAGATACAAGACATCAACGGTTTTCAGAGGATTCATCAATCGGGCATATTCTACGGCATCGCAAACACTTGATTTTATCGGCACAATGGTTTCCCTCCAAGGGGCGTATTTTACGGATTTTTCCTTGATTAATTCTGCACATATTGCAGAACATATGTGTGTTTTTCCACTTCCGACCGCACCACCAATAAAAAACCACGTTCCGCTTGATTTGACAAACTCCTGTGCCGTTTTCTTGACGGCTTTTTGCCAAGTGCTATTTTCGGAAAAAGTGTCAAATGTTTTGCTTTTAAGCACATGCTCCAAGCCGCTACGTTTCACACGCCTGCGGTTGTAAAATTCAGTCATGCAACTGCACTTCCTAGCAGAACCATGACCTCCGTCACTTTTGAAAATCCACCCGCTGCCATCGCACTTGTCGCAAGATATGCCTAAATCGGTGCGTTCGTCTTCCAGCGGATACATCGCATTGTCAAAGCACTTGTCCGAAACCCGGCTTTCCGTACTTTTCCTCATTTCTTCGACTGCCATGTCCATTAGCATTCACTTCCCCTTTCTGTGCCGCAAGTCCTCCTTGTGGCATTTCTTGTTTTTCTTCCTCGTGTCGCTTAACCACCCAGTTTAGGATAGCCCTGTAGTCCGAACTGTACTTCTTTCCACTTGCCCCTTTGTAGTTGTCCAGTATCTCAATGCACCGTGAAGAACTTTGCTCTCCGAGTTTCGCAACGAGTGATGAATGCTCATCATTGGTCATGCTGACAAACTCTGCGTATTTGATTTTGTCTGGCACGGCTTTCCCACCGTCCGACTTCCCCCGCTTGCAAGGGATAGGGGAGTGTTCTGTAATTGTATCTGTAATTGTATTCGTAATTGTATTCGTGCTTGTTTTTGGTTGTTTTTGGTTGTTTTTGCTTGTATTGCTTGTGGCATTTGTATTCCCTTTGGGTGCGCCGCCGTTTGCTCCACTTTGTTTGCGCTTGTTAGAAAGTTCGTGTGCGCGTACAACTTGCCCCAAAACAAGATTAAAAACGGCATTTTCCACAGGTTCAAGGGTGGGTGTTTCAACGCCCAGAACCTCCGACATTAACGCTTTTAATATACGCCCTCGCGTTTCATCGGGGAGTTCGAGCAATATTTTCATTTCTGTCTCATACAGTTTCATTGACTTGTTTTCCAAGTTCAAACCTCCCGCACCGCTTTGTAGAAGCTTCTGAAAAACGTAAAAGCGGAGAGTTGGCCGTCTTGGTGACCTTCGAGCCGTTCCATAGTGTCACCTCCTAATCAAAATTTACTTGGCTACCGCTCTTTATGCCCTGCAAGTGGCTAAGTACATCATTTAAGGTTACTGCCATATTTCACCTTCCCCGCTATTAAGCTGTTCAATTAGAGAGGTGTAATTGATGTACTGCGTCTTGCCGCTTCGCACGGTCTTAATTTTACCCTGTGCAACTAAGCGCCGCAAAGCCCTTTCGGGCAATATTTTATCTTGTGCCACTTGTCGAATGGTTCTCATGTCGGGTTTATTGATTGTCGTTGCTTGATTTGTCACAGGCTTCACCTCATTTTAATTGGGTTATTGCATTCAAAATTTTGTTTCGCCTTTCGTCAGTCAGTTCCTCGCGCAGCCACCTATAAAGCGTATTTTCGCCTATCTGTAAACTACGTGCAATTTTCCAGAGCGGCACATAATTGCGCCTTGCTTCAAGTCTTATCTCCATGTTGGTCATATCCGACCCTCCCTCTATTTTCTTTGTTGCTAGTATTATACCACGCG
>BNZC01000023.1 GCA_026000755.1 Clostridia bacterium | reverse complement strand
TACGTTTTTCTTGGTTTTGTAACCTAATCGAATCATTTCCCAGACTAAATTCAGCCTGTTATTTCACGGTTTTTCAGAGTAAGTTCCACATCATAAAACTAGTAGAACTTACTTTGGGAATTTACGCTAATTCCCCCTTATTCCCCCAGTAAAATCCCCTCCGACCATATATGCTTTATGCATTTTACCGTCAGTTCATTTACCTTATGTTCTTTCGGTGAAAGGTAGACCAAAGCATAGGCTGTACTGTGACCGGAAAGGTAGGTCTGCTCTCCCACTGAAACAAACTCTTCCGTAAGAACCTCCACCTCTTTCCCTTGATACCAAGAAAGAAATTCGGCCTTTGCAAGCTTTGTATCCGCCATTAGCTTCCTGCTTCGTTCTTTTTTGATAGGCTCCGAGCTTTGGTCCGGCAGGGTTTCTGCTTTCGTTCCCTTGCGGGGGGAAAATTTGAATACATGAACTTCAAAAAAGCCCATTGCTTGTGCAAAACGACGGGTGGTTTCAAACTCCTGCTCACTCTCTCCCGGAAATCCTACAATCACATCTGTGGTAAGGGCAGGATGCTCATAAAAGCGACGGAGTAATTCGCAGGCCTTGGCATATTCTGCGGTGGTGTATTTGCGGTTCATCCGTGCTAAGGTGGCATCACAGCCGCTTTGCAAGGATAAATGAAAATGGGGGCATAGCTTTGGCAAGGCGGCTATGCCCTCTGCAAAGGTTTCTGTTATGACACTCGGTTCTAAAGACCCCAAACGAATCCGGGAAATGCCTTTAATCTCATGAATTTGCTGAATCAGTAACAACAATGGATGGGGGGGGGACTCTTCGCCTTGTTGGGAAAAAACTGCCTTGAGGGGTTGTTCTACGTCCGGTTCCTCGGATGGCGAGGAAATATTCTGCCCATAGGAAAGGAACGGCACACCTGCCTTGACGGGCTGTTCTATTTCCGGTTCTTCGGATGACGGGGAAATATTCTGCCCATAGGAACTTAAATGGATTCCCGTAAGCACCACTTCTTTACAGCCGCTGTCTGACAGATTGCGGATTTCTGCCAGAATATCGTTCGGATGGCGGCTTCGCACCCTGCCTCTGGCATAGGGAATAATACAGTAGCTGCAAAATTGATTACAGCCGTCTTGAATTTTCACAAAAGCCCTGGTGTGAAGTCCGCTTTTTTCTATGGTAAGATTCTCGTATTCTGCACAGTCCGCCATTTCCATCCGACTTTCTAAGGCAGCAGCGGTCATTCCCCTCCTCGTACCACCAACTATTTCTGTAATACTCGATCCTGTATCATTTGTTTCTATATCATTCATCGTGGGGTTACTCCGCCCTGCCCTCTTCGCCAAATAGTCATTTAACAAAGACACCAACTCGCCCTTTTTGTCATTTCCAATCAGGATATCCGCCCCGGTATCCGCCTTGATTCGCTCATGGTCGGTCTGGACATAACAACCTACGGCAATCACTATGCTGTCTTTGTTATTTGCCCTTGCCCGCCGCAACATCTGCCCGGATTTACGGTCAGCCATGTTGGTCACTGAACAGGTATTTATGACATAGACATCCGCCGCTTCCCGAAAAGATACTATTTCATAACCTGCCGCCTCAAGTGCCTGCTGCATGGCCTCTGTTTCATATGCGTTTACCTTACAGCCCAAGTTATGCAGTGCCGCTGTTTTCACTCTTTTGAATCTCCCCTGTCTTACAATTCATCGTCACACGCTGCCCGTCTTTGATGGCCTCTGTCGCATGGTTCACCACCATGATACAGGCAATGCCATATTCTCTGGATATCACCGCCGCATGGGATAACATACCCCCTGTTTCTGTAATGACACCGCTGATTTTGCTAAAGACTGCCGTCCATGCAGGATCGGTGCTTTTGGTAACCAGAATATCCCCCGGTCTTAGGCGATCCACGTCATGAATATCCGAAATCACCCGAGCTGTGGCTGTAATAGTTTCCCCACCACAGGTTATGCCTTTTAAGATTTCACTTCCAGGGCTTGGCATCGTTCGCAACGAATGTCGGTTTCCGATTTCGCCCGGACTCTGAAAACGACGGAAAGACCGGTAGTATTTCTTGTTTTTTTCGGCTATTTTCTTTAAGTCCTGTTTCTCTTCAATGTCAGACACAGTCAAATAAAAAATATCATCCGCCGCATCTAACAGATCAATCTTTTCCCATGCCCGCCCTAATGCAAGGGTGAGCCTTCGGATTAAGTAATAGGCTCTTGAGGAAATATCCCGAAATTCCTCCCGCCACCATAGAAAATTACGTAATTGTCCCACATCTTTATGTAGCTTCTCAGGAAGTTTCCTGCGAGTATCTAAGTATTTTTGTCTTTGTTTTTCAATCAAATCATGGGGATTATGCCCATCCTCTAAGGTTACATAATGAGCAATGATCTTCTGGGGAACATCCGGCTTTTCCTCCCAATTCGGATAGGAAATATCCAGTTCATGTTGAGAATGATACTTATATGCTTTGATAAATCTCGAAAAATCTTCTCCCCAGTCGGAAGCACCGGCTTCCGCTTGTTTCTCGAAATAGGTTTTATAGGTTTCAAGAATGTGGTAAAATCCGTCTCCTCCTTTTTTGTGGAAAGGATCTGATTTTTGCTTAGTATCATGCTCATAGGTGCTAATCACGTTCTGAAATTCATCCCCACCGCCTCTGCTCATCTCCCACATATCATAGATGGGACGCATATGAGACACATTGGAAAGCCCGCTCATGAGATTTGTGATTTCCTCTGTAGGTAAATATTTTTTTATCTTATCCCTAAACAGGGCAGATAACACCGTGTTATAAAAAATATAGCTAAAATAGGTATACTCCGAGGCATAGTAATCCTGCTTTACAAAATCCAACCAGATTTTATGCAATTCCTCCGCTGTTTTATTTGTCAAATTAAGCTGATCGATTTGTTCAAAACGCTGCAAGAAATCATCTTTATATGTAGTGGTATTTTTCTCCATGAACTTAATATGTTTCTTGATGGCTGTCAGGGAACGCACTGCATTTCCCATGGTTTTTAAAGTAGTTTTCGTGACAACGTCATCTCCCTCATAACTTCCTGCAACACCCATATCCCGGTCAAGTTCCCCCTCTACAAATCCCGGTAACTTGGCAAAGCACTCCTTTTGTAAGGACAAAAACCAATAAGGGCGGGCGAAAAAGATCTCATAAATCGAGGGTTCATAGTTCTTACCTAAGAGTCCATTGGTCTTTAAGGAATCTAAGAAAGCAGCCTGAAAGACCCGCCCGTACAAGGATCCCATCAATGCCTTACAGGCGCCTGTGGAAACGCCTCCATCCCGAAAAATAGCCGTAGACCACTCACCCGGTATGGAATGATAAGTGATGGTGGTGATAGGGCTGCTTTGCAAGATATGAATCTTCTCCCCTGTAATCGCCCATTCCACATCCACCGGAAATCCATAGTATATTTGTATGTCTAATACCATTTCGGAGATTCTTCGCACCTCATCTTCGGACAGAAGATCCCCTGTCTTTCTTATGAATCTCTCATGATACCAGTCATAGGAATAGGCGTGGAGTTTTGCCGAACCTTGCATCAAGGCATCCCCAAAACCTGCTACGGCTTCGATTAGGATCTCCGTATCCCGTCCGCTTGTGCTGTCGATAGAAGATGCAATACCGGCTTTTTCACCGGGAATCATTTCTTGGACAATCACCGCCATTTTCAAAGTGGCAAGATCTATGTTTTTACTCTTGGCATAGACTATCACATGTTCATCTTGGAGGAAACTTGCACACTTTCTTATAGCTTCACGAAGATTCGCCAAACCTTTCACATTCAAAAAACTGTCGAATTGCCCTCCAAAAGAGACACCTGCTAAATCCTCACCGATTCCGCTGCTTCTTACCGCATAGGAAACAGAGGGATCGGCGTAAGCTGCCAATTCCTCTTCGGAAAAAGACACAAGCTCCCCTGCTGTAAGGACAAATCCATCCGGCACAGGAAAGGAACCTTCCCGTAAACGAATTAAGTTCTCTGCTTTCATTCCAATCAGTTTTGCTCTATTTGCAATGGTCTTTAATTCATCAAAACTGTACATAAGGAGATCCTTTCTTGTGTTATTATAAAGTATAAAGGGATGCTCACTGAAACCCGAAACACACTTAAATCTTACTTCCTATAAGAATAACTATAACACAAATGAGGCCGTATTACAAGAACTAAGGTCTTGTGTTTTGCTAATAGCTGTGTTATACTAAATTCATCATTTATCCCGAAGGAGCATCTTATGAAAAAGTATATCATTACCACAGACAATACCGCCGATCTTCCGGCTTCCTACTTGACGGAACATGAAATCGCTACCATCTCCCTTTCTTATATTTTAGATGGAGAAACCTATGGAAATGGAAAGGACCTCTCTTGCAAGGAATTTTATGACAAGATGAGATCAGGTGCGTTGCCCACCACCTCTCAAGTCAATCCCACCATTGCAAAAGAATTTTTCTCCGCTCTTATCGCAAAAGAGGATGCGGATATTCTGCACATTTCATTTTCATCAGGACTAAGCGGCACTTATAACAGCTTGCGGATTGCCGCCGAAGAATTAACAGAAGAAGACAGCAATCATACCGTTATCGTCATTGACTCCCTTGCCGCTTCTTTAGGAGAAGGACTTCTTGTCCACTCTGCCCTAAAAAATCGGCAGAACGGCATGAGTCTTCAGGAAAATGCGGACTGGCTGCTTGCCAATCGTTTGCACGTGGTTCATAATTTTACTGTAGATGATCTGCACCACCTTGCCAGAGGAGGTCGGATTTCAAAGACCGCTGCCACCTTAGGCACCTTAGTTAGCATCAAGCCCCTGCTTCATGTAAATGAAGAAGGGCAATTAGAGCCTGTCGATAAGGTGCGTGGGAGAAAGAAGGCTCTAAAGGGCTTAGTTTACGCAATGGAACAACAGCTTGGTTCTTTCCGCAACCAAAATGAAATCATATGGATCAGTCACGCAGATGCCCCGGAAGATGCTCAGTATGTTGCAGATTCTATCAAGGAACATCTTGGATTTACGGATTTTATCATCGGTGAAGTCAGCCCTACCGTAGGTGCACATTCAGGACCGGGAACCATTGCCTTAATTTATCTTGGGGAAAAGCGGTAGCAGGCTTAATCGGTCACTTTTTTAACATACAGATTCTGAAAGCATCGCATTAATCTACTTAAGTGAAAAGCGGTAGGAGGCTTACCCCTCTACCGCTTTTCCAATATCCGTCCTCATGTATTTATTCTCAAACTCCACCCACTTGGTGGCTTCATAAGCCTTATCTCTCGCCTCTTTCAAATTCCGTCCTTTTGCGGTAACGCCAAGCACCCTCCCTCCATTCGTTCGAATGGTTCCGGCGTTATCCTTAAGTGTTCCCGCATGAAAACAGGCGTAGTCCTCCGTATCGTCAAAATGCTCCAAGCCTTTTATCGCAAAGCCCTTTTCATAATGCAAAGGATAGCCTTTTGAGGCTAAGACCACACACACAGCGGCATTGTCCTCAAATTCCAAGTCGATTTCATCTAATGTTCCGTCAATACAGGCTGAAAGGACTGTAATTAAGTCTGTTTTCATCCGCAGCAGTACAACCTGCGCCTCGGGATCGCCGAAACGGACATTATATTCTAAGACCTTAGGTCCTGATTCTGTCAGCATAAGTCCGAAGAACAAAATGCCGCAAAATTTCCGTCCCTCCGCCGCCATTGCAGTAACGGTAGGCTGATAGATACTTGCTTGGCAAAAATCATGGACTTCTTTGGTGTAAAATGGACTGGGTGAGAAGGTTCCCATGCCGCCTGTATTAAGTCCTTTATCGTTATCACAGGCTCTCTTATGATCTTGGGCAGAAGTCATGGGAATAACCGTCTTTCCGTCTACGAAAGCAAGCACAGACACTTCCCTGCCGGTCATAAATTCCTCTATCACCAGTGTATTTCCTGCATCGCCGAACTGCTTTTCCACCATAATGGCGGATACCCCTGCCTTTGCCTCTTCCTCATTTTGACAAATCAAAACGCCCTTACCCAGAGCCAATCCGTCCGCCTTTAGTACAATGGGATAGTCTGCGTTCTTCAAATATTCTAAGGCTTTTTGAGGATCCAAAAAGGTTTCATACGCCGCCGTAGGGATTCGGTATTTTTTCATCAATTCCTTGGAAAAGGACTTAGAACCCTCCAAAATCGCAGCGGCTTTATTTGGTCCAAAAACACGCAGTCCTTCTTTTTCAAATTGATCTACAATGCCGCCAACTAAGGGATCATCCATACCCACAATGCTTAAATCAATGGCTTTTTCTTTCGCAAAATCCACCAATTTTTCAAATTCCATTGCCCCGATTGGCACACATTCTGCAATACTTGCAATCCCACCGTTTCCGGGGGCACAGTATATCTTTTCTATATTCGGATTTTTTGCCACGGCTTTTGCAATGGCATGTTCTCTGCCGCCGCTTCCGATAATCAGTACTTTCATGTCTGTTCTCCTGTCGCTTTGCTCCTTGCTATTTCACTGATAGCCTGTGGCAGAATCTGCCATTCCGCTTGCTCCATCACCCGTTTTTGCAGAATTTCCGGGGTATCGGTATCAAAGACTTCCACCGCTTTTTGCAGAAGTATAGGCCCTGTGTCCGTGCCTTCGTCCACAATATGCACGGTAGCTCCCGTGAGCTTCACCCCTCGGGCTAAGGCCGCTTCATGCACCTTAAGACCGTAATAGCCCTTGCCGCAAAATGCAGGAATCAGGGACGGATGTACATTAATAATTCGATTCCGAAAATGCTCGATTAAACATGGAGGAATGGTCACCAAATAGCCTGCCAAAACAATGAGGTCAATCTCTCGTTCCTCTATCGCCGAAAGGAGAGCCTGATGAAATTCTTCTCGAGTTTCATAATCCTTGGGAGAAATGCACAGTCCTTCTACGCCAAAGTTTTTTGCCCTTGTTAGGGCATGGGCATCCTTATTGTTGCTGATGACCACGGAAAGTTCTGTATTTACAAGACTGCCGTCCTCTAAACGATCCATAATCGCCTGTAAATTGGTTCCGCCGCCGGACACTAAGACTGCCAGACGAAGGGGGGGGGTACCATCTAGCATAGTTCCACTCCCTTTTCACCGTTTTCAACACGCCCTACGATAAAAGCCTGCTCTCCCGCTTCTTCTATAGCCTCTATCGCTTTCATTGCCCCGCCGATACCCTCATCATGCGAAATCACAAACACCATACCAAGACCCATGTTATAGGTGTTATACATCATTTCCTCTGAAATTCCGCCTGTTTCCTGTAATAAGGTGAAAATTGGGGGTTGAGGGTAGCTGCCCTTCTTAATGACTGCCCGCTTACCATCCGGCAGCATACGGGGAATATTTTCATAAAAGCCCCCCCCCGTAATATGACTGCAAGCTTGTATGCGTATGCCGCTCTCCTTTACTGCTTTCAGGGCATTCACGTAAATCTTCGTAGGTTTAAGGAGAGCCTCTCCCAAGGTAGTTCCCAGGCTATTGTAATGGGTGTCTAAGCTTTCTTTTGATATGTCAAATACCTTGCGTATGAGGGAAAAACCATTTGAATGCACGCCTGAGGAGGCGATTCCGATTAAGGTGTCACCTTCACGGACATCTTGACCTGTAATCAAATCTTTTTCGTCTGCAATCCCTACCGCAAATCCTGCCAAATCATACTCATCTTCCGGGTAAAATCCCGGCATTTCCGCCGTTTCCCCCCCGATTAAAGCTGCTCCGGATTGCACACAGCCCTCCGCCACACCACTTACAAGTGTAGCGATTTTCTCCGGCACATTTTTCCCACAGGCAATATAATCGAGGAAAAATAATGGCTCCCCCCCTGCACAAGCGATGTCATTGACACACATTGCCACACAATCAATCCCCACCGTATCATGGCGATCCAAGGCAAATGCCAGTTTTAACTTGGTGCCAACGCCGTCTGTACCGGATACCAAGGTCGGTTTCTCCATGGACTTAAAGCTTTCCAAGGAAAATGCACCCGAGAAGCCCCCCAAGGCTCCCAACACTTCTTTTCGCATGGTCTTTTGCACATATTCTTTCATCAATTCGACGGATTTGTATCCTGCTTCAATGTCAACTCCTGCATTCTTGTAATCCATGGTATCCTCCTATGTAGTGAGACTTATGATTTGTGATTTGCGTGGAAATTTAGCTTGAGTATTTTTTATATCCCGCTTCCTGCAAGCGGGTATCCTTTGCCTGTACCTGTTCTTTCATCTTTTGTGAAAATTTTGGTTCAATACTTTTTGTATCCTACTTCTTGCAAGCGGGTGTCCTTTGCCTGTACCTGTTCTTTCATCTTCTGTGAATATACCCGCAAGCGTTTCAGGAGTTCCCCGTCCGAAACGGCCAGAATCTTCGCCGCCAACAATGCCGCATTGGCTCCTCCATTGATGGCTACTGTCGCCACAGGGATACCCGGTGGCATTTGCACGATGGAATACAGGGAATCTTGCCCTCCTAAGGACGCCGTGTGCATGGGAATGCCAATCACCGGCAATGGGAAGATTGCCGCACACATACCCGGCAAATGTGCCGCCATACCCGCCCCCGCAATAATGACAGAAAAACCTTTTTCCTCTGCGCTGTTTGCATATTCAAAGAACACATCCGGTTCTCGATGTGCGGAGATAATGGTGATCTCATAGTCAATATGCAGTTCCTCTAATACGTCTGCGGCTTTCGCCATGATGGGCATGTCTGAATCACTGCCCATTACAATTCCTATTTTTCCCATAGTGGTCCTCCTCATAGTAATTAAATTTATAGTTCCGAGAGTCCCCCATCTTATCATCGAAAAAGCTCCGCTCTAAAGCAGTCCGAGCGAGCCTCCTCCAATACGCCTTTTGGGAAGATTAGAACTTCCCAAAAACGGTTGTTCGCTCAACTAAGTTCGTGCTACGCACTCACTAAGGTTTGCGAACGACCTCGCACTAAGCTCTGGCTTCGCTAATGCTTGCCAATCGCTAAAGTGCTTTCGACCTCCCTTGTCGCTCAAATGCTTTTTCTATTGATAAATGGGGTTCCTCTCTGTATCTACAATACTTCATTTAGTACTTCTGTTCCCTCTACTACAAATCTCCCCCCTGCAATCACCGGAATTGTAGTACCATCTTTTCGTACCACAGTTATTGAGTCTAATTCATCATACGGAATCGTAATATCCGTGTGGCAATTGTAATAGGCTTTCTGCGGATCTGTTTTCCGTAAAATGGAAATCTCATTATCTCGGGCGACAATTTCTTTCCCGTCGGGATTATAGACAGCAATATCCTCCGACCAAGTGTAGCAGGTATCCCCCACGGCAAAATGAGGACCTGTCTTTTCTGCAATCAGGATGGGAAGCTTTCCGCTGATTCCGTATTCACGTCCCATCTGATATGCCAAGGTATTGGTGCCAATGGCAAACTCCCCTATGGGTAGGGTGTCGTGGTGGTGTAAGAGATTTTCCTTCAAAAACTCCCGGTTCTCTTGTTCGGTAGCAAAATTCTTGCAGGAATAGCTTTGTATCATGCCATCTAAAAAGACGATTTCCAAATCAATGTATTTCAGCTGATTCAAAAACACCTCTGTCACATGAAGCACACCGTTTGTTCCCTGCAAACGAGGACTGGTAAACACCTCTCCCACCGGAATATTCACATCCGCCACGCAGTTTTCAAATGCCGTTTCTTTCTCCGGATCCCTAAGAGGGTAAATAGAAACCCTTAAATCCGTGGTGTTTTTCCCGCTCCCCTTAATATGCACATAGTCCGCCTGATCCAAAACGTCAATGATTTTCTGTTGCATATTTTGATACAACTCATAGTCCAAGTTGTTTAGGGCAAGGGTCTTTTCAAAAATCGCTTCAAAATCCGCTCCAATTTCCGGCAGGGGATAGGCAATAATCGTAAAGCTGTATTTCTCCACCTTATTGATGTATTCGTTAAACATCTGTCCCTGCTTGCCCATCAGATACACCGAGAGTTTCTGCTGTTCTTTGTCGTATTGGTAATTTTCGCTCTTACTAATTGGGGCAAATGGTTCCTTCCCAAAGCTCTCTATCACCGCAGGACCACCATAAACCGCCGCCAAATCCGCCCTTGCTTCAAAACTATTTTTCAGGCATTCTAAGAGATGTTCCCCATATGCCTTATCCAGATATGCCGCATCATCCGCTTTATGGTCATAGTCAAACTGCTCATTTATGGATACCGATACGGCACCTGCACGGGTACTGCTCGCTCGAACCACAGGGGCAAGTCCCATTTGTTCAAAATTAAGGATCGCTTGATAAAGCACCCGCTCAAAACCAATGGGGTAACACAGTTCCACGGTCTTTTTTTTGCTGATGTCTTTCCTTGTCACGGAAAAACCTCTACGATAGCCCTCTGTGTAGGTATGTGCCATGGCACATACCGCCTCTTTTGACAGGGTATTTAGGAAACGGGCAAGACCAATCTCATTGGCTCCGATATGTGAGCCATAACGATAGAGATAGCGTATATCGGTAAGATCCGCCGACCTTAAAAGTTCGGTATAAAAATTCCCTTCCGGCTCCAAGCGCAAACGAATACTCTTTTCCGAAAAGAACTGGGTATAGTCATAATAAAACTGATAAATCGTCTTGCGGATGGTTTCCGCCGAAACGGGGGGGGTATGTGTGTTGTCTGTAGTTTCTGATGAAACAGGGGGGGTATGTGTATTGTCTGTAGGTTCTGTCAAAACAGGGGCGAGATCTTCTGAAACGGATGGGGTATCTGAACCCACTTCAAATAAGTTATAAATCTCTACAAACAGTTCACAGTAAATAACCACTTCTTCAATACGTCCTGCCATCAATGCTTCCGGCAATTTATAAAAAGCCGCATATAAAAGGCTTAATAATTTCCCATAGTCCTCACCGAACACCTCTACCGCATAGGCAGGGTTGGCATAGCTTGCCTCATATTGTTCCGGCTTAATATCCTCGTAAATGGCACTATTGGCTTCCTCTAACCCGGCAAGGGATAAAGAAAAAAAACTACCGTCTAACAGCTGTATCCTTCGATTCTTGAGCTGTAACAGAAATTCCGCCGCTTTTGTAAAATAAGAACGAAAGGGTGTTTGCACCGTCTGTTCCCCCGGGATTTGTGTGATGCGTTCCATCACAAGGGCATAGCGTTCTTCAAGTTCTTCGTTATTATTGTCATTCATACAAGTACCCCCACTCCATAAACCAACAGCCAACCTGCTGCTGCGATTACACCCAGTATGGTTCCCACAATGGGAAATGTGCGAAAACTGGATTCTTCCTTTGCCCCTCGAATACCCAAAACCAGAGCGCATATCGCCAGAGCAAGGGCTAAAATTCCCATACTGCCCAAGTACACACCACCCTCACCTTTCCTCCAAAAAGAAAAGGAAACGCTAAACACAAAGGCGGCAATGGATAGACCGGAGAGACCTATGGCGGCAAATCCTTTGACGGAGTGTTTTTTCTCTGTGAATTTATAATGATAGGATCTTTTTTTCTTCATATAGGTTTATTCCTTTTTGCAACAATCCTCTAATGTTCGTGGAGCTCAACTCGTGTGACCCACTTGTTAAGGTTTATTCCTTTTTACACTTACTTGCCCTATTTTGATGGCACCACCAACGCCGCACTCCCAAATAACCAATATACCCAATCGCTCCACCTACGGTATTGAGTAGCAAATCGTCCACATCAAAACAGCCAACCCGAAAAATCAACTGTATCAACTCCGCCGCCAGACTGCATTCAAATGCTAAGAAAGTCATAGCAAGAAAAGAACGCATCTTCCTCGAAAGAATGGGATACAAAAATCCAAGAGGCAGAAAGGCAACTACATTTCCAAGCAAATTAAGGATAACCGAAAAATTTCCCAGAATATCCCGATGGATATAAAAACGGCGAATCTCCTTAAAGAGTACCAAGTTATAATGATAACGCCGTTCGCTGTAGGTACGCCCCATGCTGCCTGCGAAAAACAAAAAATAACACAGGGTAGCGGCATAGATGATAAATAACAGTTTTATCCCCAGCCGAACTGCTTTTGCTTGTTTTTCATTCACCTTTTCCGGCTCCGTATTGCTCATAGTATGCGTCAATTTCTTGTTTTAACCCATCATCAATATAGACTTTCCCTTGATAGGGTTTTTGATACAAGTATTCCACCACTTCTTCCATAGTCACAATGGCGTTTGTATCAAATCCGTAAATTTCCTTGATTTCTTCTAAGGCGCTCTTATTTCCCTTGCCCCTTTCCATGCGGTTTAGGGAAACCATAAGCCCCAAGATTTCCACTTTCGCCTGTTTCCGGAGGATAGGCACCGTTTCTTCCATAGACTTGCCAGAAGTAGTTACATCCTCAATAATCACCACCCGATCCCCGTCCTTTAGGGAACTGCCCAACAAAATACCCGCATCCCCGTGATCCTTTGCTTCCTTTCGGTTTGCACAGTATTTGATTTCCTTGTCGTAAAGTCTGCTGTATTCCATCACCGTGGCAACGCCAAGGGGTATGCCCTTATAGGCGGGACCAAACAAAATGTCAAATTCATCTCCATAGGTGCTGTGAATTGCTTTGGCGTAATACTCCCCTAACTTACGTAACTGGGAACCGGTAACATACCCTCCCGCATTCATGAAAAATGGGGATTTCCTGCCGCTTTTTAGGGTAAATGTTCCGAATTTTAACACATCACTATCTAACATAAATTCAATAAATTCTGTTTTATAATCTGACATAATAAGATGCTCCTCTAAGGTTACAGCTCACACATTTCACACATTTGCAGAATCGTTACGTTCCGATGGTAGCTTAAAACAGTAACTCCTTTGATTTATGCCCCAAGTCACAACAAACATGATTTGGGGCATAAACGATTCGTGATACATATTCTACACCTTCCGAAAGAAGAATGCCTGTGCTTTCTCATAATGCAAATCCTGATAATTCATAATCTGCTCTGTACTTCCGATAAACAAATTACCGTCCTTCACAAGGGCAGTATTGAACTTCTTAAAGATCTCATCCTTGGCTTCTTCGGTAAAATAAATCAGCACGTTACGGCAGACAATCAGATGATTGCCCGCAGGATAGGGATCTCGCAGGAGGTTATGCTCCTTAAAATCTACTCTGGACTTGATTTCCGTAGAAATCTGCCAAGAATTTCCCACCTTGGTAAAATATTTCTTCTTCAAATCCGGGGGAACCGCCGCTATACTCTTCTCCGTATACAGTCCCATGCGGGCGGCATCAAGCACCTGCTTGTCAATATCCGTAGCATGGATACGGATCTGGTTTAGGGGCAAATGTCTGGATAATGCCATAACCAAGGAATAGGGTTCATCCCCTGTGGAACAGGCCGCACTCCAAATCTTTAAGTTCTTCCCAAATCGTTCAATCAAATGGGGAAATACTTCCTTATCAAGCAACTTCCATTGCTCGGGATTGCGGTAAAATTCGGAAACATTGATCGTAAGGAAATTGACAAACTGATCAAACTTGTCCTTTTCTTTACGAATCATCTCCACATAGGGGGGGTAATCCTTTAGTCCGTTCTTATTAATCAGTGTCTCGATCCTGCGTTTCATCTGCTTTTCTTTGTACGCATCCAGATCAATCTTAGTCAAGGTCCAAACTTCTTTTTTGAACTTCTCATAATCACCAAACATATATGTAACCTACCCTTCGTAGTCGTATTCGGTATTTCCGGAAAGATCTACATCCGCATATTCGGAATCATCGTCGTCATTGCCTGGCGTCTTCCCTTCCTGCAACGCCCGAATGCTTAAGCTAATCTTTCGATTCTCCTCGTTGAAGTCCAAAATAATCGCTTCCACTTCCTGACCCTGACTTAAGAAATCAGAGGGCTTCTCCACATGACCTTTGGTAATCTGGGATACATGAAGGAGCGCATCCACGCCGGGAGCTACTTCTATAAATGCACCAAAATCCGTCATTCTTGCCACTTTTCCCTTGACAATAGTACCGGCACGAAAACGCTCGGTGGCATCTTTCCAAGGATTCTCATCTTCAAATCTTCGACTTAATGCAATCTTTCTGCCGTTAATATCCTTAATAAATACCTTAAGTTCCTGACCGGGCTTAAAGACTTTCTTGGGATGAGCAATCCGACCCCATGACATCTCGGAAATATGAAGCAGACCGTCAATCCCACCCAAGTCTACAAATACGCCAAAATCCGTCACGTTCTTTACAACGCCATCCATAACGTCGCCAACCTGAAAACGTTCCAGTAATTCCTTTTGCAGTTCCGCCTTTTCCGCCATCAGAAGTTGTTTTCTGTCACCGATAATCCGTCGTCTTCTGGGATTAAATTCCGTAATAACAAATTCAATCTCCTGTCCTAAATATTTTTCCAAATCCTTCTCATAGCTATCTGATACCAAACTGGCGGGAATAAATACACGTGCATGATCAACGGTCACACTTAAGCCACCGTTTAACACTTTCTCTACCTTCGCCTTAAGCACTTCCTGATTATTAAAGGCATCCTCAAGACGTTTGCTGCCCCGCTCTGCGGAGAGTCTCTTGTAAGTAAGTACGACCTGTCCTTCTTGGTCGCTCGTTTTTAAGACCTTCGCTTCCATTTCATCGCCGACGGATACGAGGGTCGTTAAATCTACATTGGGTTCATTCGTATATTCATTACGTGTAATGATTCCTTCAGACTTGTATCCGATGTCCAAGACTATTTCACCTGGTTTGACATCTAGTACCGTACCGCTGACCACCTCTCCATTCCTGATTGTTTTGAAAGATTCTTCCAGCATTTGTTCAAAACTCATTTCTGACATTATTTTGAACCTCCTCAATTATATTATTTGGGGTTGAAGCCCCAGCTGTAATACCTACGCTTTTTGCGGATTTTAATTTCGTTAGATCCAAATCCTTTGCCTTTTGTATATAGTAAGTATATTTACATTCTTTTTTGGATATTTCATAAAGCTTTCTGGTGTTGGAGCTTTTGGTGTCACCAATGACGATCATCGCCTCCACTGCACTTGCAATCTCTTTCGCTTCCGACTGTCGCTCTTGGGTTGCATTGCAAATGGTATTGATAACAATTATATCATACCCCTTTTCGGAAATAATTGCAACTAATTCTTGAAATTTCTTGTTATGAAATGTCGTTTGTGCCACTACACAGAGTTTTTCCGGCTCATTTCCTTTGGAAATGGGAAAATTTTCCGCTTCTTCCATACTTTCCAGAACATCAGTTCGCCTCACCTCGCCCCAAGTGCAAATGCCGGCTACCTCCGGATGGCTCTTATCACCGAAAATCAAAATGCGATACCCCTCGGCTGTATATTTTTCCACAAGGCGATGAATCTTAAGCACAAAGGGGCAGGTGGCATCCAGATAGGAAATATCATGCTGCTTTAGGAAGTCGTAGATTTCTCGGCCGACTCCGTGGGAGCGGATAATCACAAGACCGCCTTTGCAGCGGAGGAGATCCTCTTTTTCCGCAACAATGGCAACGCCTTTTTCGGAAAGATCCTGCACTACCTCTGCGTTGTGGATGATGGGTCCGTAGGTGTAGACAGGAACGTCTTGTTCTTTGGCGGCTTCGTATACGGTGTCGACGGCACGCTTTACGCCGAAGCAAAAACCGGCGCTTTTGGCCTGTTTGATTTCCATGGGAGTGCCTCCGCCTATTTTATAGTTACAAGTTCTAATATCCGCTCTGTTACTTCACTAATCGTAAGATTAGAGCTGTCCAGATAAATGGCATCTTCCGCCTGTTTCAAAGGTGCAATGTCCCGATTCATATCACGCTGATCACGTTCTTCTATGTCAGCTTTTAACTTGGCTATGTCACAGGTAATGCCCTTTGCACGCAGTTCCTCGTATCTTCGTTCTGCCCGAACATCGCTGCTTGCCGTCAGGTAAATCTTGATATCTGCCTTTGGCAGCACGTGGCTTCCTATGTCCCGTCCGTCCATGACTACATTTTCACTCGCTGCCAAATCTCGTTGCAATTGCAGGAGTTTTTCTCGAACGGCGGGATAGGCACTGACGATTGAGGCGGTATTGCCTACTTCTTCGGTGCGAAGCTTCCCTGTTACGTCCTCACCGTTTAAGATGACTTTCTGCACTCCCTCATCATAGGACAGAGTAATGCTTATGTCCGCACAAGCCGCCGCAACTGCATTTTCTTGTGCCGAGTCTGTATGATTACGCAAAAAATGCAGAGCCATGGCTCGATAAAGTGCGCCTGTATCCACATAAATATAGGACAGGGCTTTTGCTACATTTTTTGCTATGGTACTTTTGCCCGCTCCTGCGGGGCCGTCTATAGCTATATTAAATGACATGATTTACTCCTTTCATAATTGGAACCGTTTGGAGTGCAGAGCGGCTACACAGGAAACGTTCCCATAATTATATACTAATCCCCGCTAAGTACCCGGTACTCCAAGCAATCTGGAGGTTAAATCCACCGGTAAAGGCATCCAAATCCAATACCTCGCCCGCAAAATAAAGCCCTCTTACTAACTTTGATTCCATGGTCTGTGGGTTGATTTCTTTTACAGATACCCCCCCCCTTGTGATAATGGCCTCTGAAAATCCTCGAAAGCCTGTTATCTCAAAGGGCAATGCCTTGATTAAATCCACAAAATCCCCTCGCTGCGTTTTTGTAATGTCACAGGCTTTTTTATCCGCCAAAATTCCGCTTCTTTCTACGATAAATGGAATAAGCTTTGATGGAAATAATTTTTGTATGGCATTTCGGAACGCCTTATTGCTATGTTCTTCAAAATCCCGTAACACCCGCCGCTCCAATTGTTCTTTCGATAAGGCGGGCTTTAAGTCTATGAAAAGTCTAAGGGGCAGTTTTTTTCTGTAATCCCCTATGGCACTACTTGCTGTTAAAATCAAGGGACCGCTCACCCCAAAATGGGTAAAGAGCATTTCCCCAAAGCCCTCATAGAGCTTTTTGTTTTCTTTTTTCAGGCAGACGGAAATATTCTTTAGAGACAAACCTTGTAGCTGTTTTGCCGCCACCTCCTCTGTTTCCATTGGAACCAGTGCGGGAATGGTGTCGGTTATGGAATGCCCTACCTGCGTGGCCAAACGATAACCATCTCCCTGTGAACCCGTGGAAGGATAAGACATGCCGCCGGTTGCGATAATCACCACATCTGCGGTGAGGGTTCTGCCGTCTGTAAGGCGTACTCCGCAGATTTTACCGACAGGTTCTTTCTTGCTGTTTTTCTGCGTGGACTTCTTGGAATTACCCGCTGCATGAGCAAGTAGTTCCATGGAAGTATTCTCATTGCCTTGCATTTTCTTCGCTAACTTCTTGGGATCGCTCTCTGCATGGGCAAATAGATCTGTGGGCTTCGTATCATTCCCCTGCACCAACAATTCCGCCACCTTTGTCCTTAGACAAATCTTTACCTCTTCTTTCCGCAAAACTCGTTCCAATGCTGCCGTCACATCACTTGCCTTATCCGATTCCGGGAAAATCCGTTCTCCTCGTTCGGTTTTGAGTTTCAGTCCGTTTTCCCGGAAGAAATCCATAACCTGATTGTTATCAAAGGCATAAAATGCACTGTATAAAAACTTCGGATTGACTGCCACGTTGCGAAAAAAATCTTCAGCTTCCGCTCCATTGGTCAGATTACACCTGCCCTTGCCGGTAATATAAAGCTTCTTGCCTAATTTTTCATTTTGCTCTAAGAGGGTAACAGTATCCCCCCCCTTAGCCGCCTGTATTGCCGCCATCATGCCGGCGGGGCCGCCGCCGATTACCAGAACCTTCCTCATGAGAGATTCAAACGATCAATTTCATCGTTGCCGTCCACATGATATTCTTCCCAAATTTCCTCTAACATCTGAAATCGTTTCTCCACTTCTGTTTGCATTTTCATACATAAAGCCACAATAAGGGCATTTATCACGCTAAGGGGTGCCACCAAAGAATCTGCGATGGAGGCCATGTCACTTTTGGCAATCAAGTTACAAGAGGAATACAGGTTCATAGGAGAATGCACGCTGTCGGTTAAGGTGATGACTGTGGCACTGCGCTGATTGGCAAATTCCATGGCCTTTAGGGTACGCATGGAGTAGCGCGGAAAGCTGATTCCGATTATGACATCCTCTTTTTTGATGTTTGCCATCTGTTCAAATAATTCGCTTGCACTGTTGGTGGATAAAAGACGAACATCCTCAAAAATCAATTCAAAATAAAATGCCAAAAATGCCGCCAAGGGTGCACAGCTACGCAGACCGATGATGTAGATTCGTTTTGCCGAAAGGAGGGATTTAAGTGCCAATTCAAAAGCTGCCGGGTCTATACTCTTTGCCGTCTGCTGAATCTTTTCGGCATCACGGCTCATGACCTGCTCTAAAATTTCCGCATGACTGCTGCCTTTGTAAGCAGCTTCCATCGCTTGAACAGAATGGAGTTTTCCTCGAAGCATTGCCCCTAAGGCTTCCTGCATTTGCGGATACCCTTTATAGCCTAGGGCGATTGCAAAGCGCACCGCCGTAGATTCCGAAACCCCGACCGCCTCACCTAATTTCTCTGCTGTGAGAAACACCGCTTGGTCATAGTGATCCACAATAAACGTAGCCAAGGCCTTTTGACCCTTGCTGAATCGGCTGTATTTTTCATTGATACGATTGCTTAGCTCATTTGGATCCGGCATGTTGCTCTCCTAAGCTTGAATTGTGGGGTTATATTTCTCATTGATACAATTGTTTCGCTCGTTGGAATCCGGCATATTGCTCTCCTAAGTTGGAATTTGGGGGCTATAGTTCTCATCAATACGATTATGACCTTCGTTTGATCCGGCATATGCTCTCCTCTTAAACCGGATACGCTCCCACCTTGTAATCCGCCGCACTCGGGTCTATTTTTGTCCTCTGTGCCTGTCGATATTCAAAAAATTCGATTGCAATCTGGGGAAATAGCGCATAGCTTAACACATCTTCATCCTGTTCCTTCCATTTACTCATTTCCGCTTCTAATTTTGGAAGTTCCGGTTCCAACAAATCCGCCGGACGGACGGTAATTGGTGTGGCATCCCCGATGACTTTTTTCACAACTTTCGGATTAAAAGGCTTTACGGTTCGCCCGTATTCCCCACGGAATATGGCTTTCGTCTCCTTTGTTGCAATCTTATAGCGTTCCCCTGTAAGGACGTTAAAGATAGCTTGGGTTCCCACAATCTGACTGGAGGGTGTCACAAGGGGTGGTTCCCCCATATCCTCTCGTACCTTGGGAATTTCCTGCAACACGTCTTGATACTTATCTTCGGCGTTTTGCTCCCTTAACTGGGAAATCATATTAGAAAGCATTCCTCCCGGCACTTGATAGAGCAAGGTTTTTACATCTACGCCCAATACCTTGGGGTTAATCAGCCCTTCCTGCAGAGCCTTGTTTCGCATGGGACGGAAATATTTGGCAATCTCCGCTAAGAGGGTCTGATCATAGCCGGTATCATAGGGGGTTCCCTTAAGGGTTTCCACCATAACCTCTGTTGCAGGCTGACTGGTACCTAAGGCAAATGGAGAAATCGCCGTATCCACCACATCACAGCCTGCCTCTATGGCTTTTAGATAGGACATACACGCCACACCACTGGTATAATGGGCATGGAGAGATATAGGCAGATTGACCGCAGATTTTAGAGCTGTTACAAGCTCCTGCGCTTCATAGGGTAAAAGCAATCCCGCCATATCCTTAATGCACAGGGAATGCGCCCCCATTTCCTCTATCTGCTTTGCAATATTCGTCCAGTAATCTAAGGTATACGCATCTCCTAAAGTATAGGCCAATGCCACCTGAGCGTGTCCCTTCTCCTTGACTGTGGCAGTAATGGCGGTCTGTAAATTACGCAGATCATTAAAGGCATCAAAGAGTCTGATATTGTCGATTCCGTTGGCAATGGATTTTTGCACAAAATACTCCACCACATCATCTGCATAATGATGATAGCCTAAAATATTCTGTCCTCGAAAGAGCATTTGAAGCTTGGTGTTCTTAAAACCTGCCCTTAATTTACGGAGGCGTTCCCAAGGATCTTCTTTTAAGAAACGCAAGGAAGCATCAAAAGTCGCCCCCCCCCCAACACTCCACGGCATGGTAACCGACTTTGTCCATTTTGTCCAAAATCGGTAACATCTCCTCTGTTTTCATTCTCGTTGCAATCAGCGATTGATGGGCATCCCGCAGGACGGTTTCCATAAGACCCACCGGCTGTTTTATTTGTTCTGACATAAGGTTCTCCTTCTTGATAAATTAAGCGTTACTATTCACGGTTGATCCCCAAACGGCTGTCGCTTGAAACCCATCGTAAATAGTAACGAGTTATGCAATAGCAATGAAAATTCCCGCTGCGATTGCGGTTCCGATAATCGCAGACACCGTAGGTCCCATGGCGTGCATGAGAAGAAAATTCGTGGGGTCTTCTTCTGCTCCCACTTTTTGCGCCACCCTTGCTGACATGGGAAGGGCGGACACCCCTGCCGCTCCGATTAGGGGGTTGATCTTGCCCTTTGTCACCTTACACAAAATCTTTCCAAACAAAACCCCACTGGCTGTGGATAGTGAAAATGCCGCCAAGCCCAGTACGATAATTTTAATGGTTGCAAGATTTAGGAATACATCTGCACTGGTTGTGGCTCCTATACTGGTTCCAAGGAGGATGACCACAATGTACATCAGGGCATTACTGGAGGTCTCCGTAAGTTGCCGCACCACACCGCTTTCACGGAATAAGTTGCCCAACATCAGCATACCCACTAAAGGGGTAACCACAGGCAGTATCAAGGCAACTATAACTGTAATAACAATGGGAAATATAATCCGTTCCAGTTTCGACACATACCGCAGCTGTGCCATACGTACCTGTCGTTCTGCTTTCGTAGTCAAAAGCTTCATAATCGGCGGCTGAATCAGGGGAACCAACGCCATGTAGG
>BNZC01000022.1 GCA_026000755.1 Clostridia bacterium | reverse complement strand
AGGGGGCAAATCCTTTGCCACCTTAATGTCTATCGTCAAAACTGCCATCAAGCAGAATCTCTCTCCCTTTTCCGTTATCAATGACCTCTTTGCCGGAGTTTCGGCAATTGCCTAGCTGAGTAGTAACATATTTTCCAAAAAGCTGACTCTTATCCCATATCCCCTTGCTCAATTAACATCGCTTCCTGCTCTAACCGCACTTTATGTTCCAACATATATTCCAAACAATCACGGCAATCCGCTAATTCCGATTTCGGCATAAGCTGTACCAGTCTTTTTGCATATTCCTCTGTAATACCGGCTGTTAAATGCTTGTAATTCATTAGATCTGTTACACCCATATGGTAGGGCTTAATAGTCGCTTCCACTTCACATCGCAGCCTTGCCAACATACTAAATCCACCAAAATCAATATCTCCCCAGTGCATCCACAGGCAATCCCTTGGCATTGCCTTATGAACGGCAAGAAAAAATCTCTTCTTAGAAGGACTATAATGCCCTCCATGATAGAGAACAAGTTCTTCCTGCTTTTTGAATTTCCGAACATACTCTATATAGTTTGCCTTATTTTCAATGGTCAATACCATCTTCACGTCAGGAGCAATCACCAAATTTCCCCTTAACAAATCAGCTATGTAAATGCTTCCTCCGGAATGCAGGGATGCAAAGTCTACCGTCTCTTTTTCAATAGCAAGAGCCCTGTTTTCATCATCTAACTTAAAAGGTGCAAAGTCCGCCGATTCCCTTTCAAAAACAAGACTGATATTTCCGCAAAATTCAAATTGTTCCGGATACTTAAAAATCCCCACTTGCCGAAGTACTTCCTCATCTTTGCTATCATCATCGCATTCTTGATATTTTCTTAAAATCCGAAGCATACGTGCCTTTATGCTACGTTCAAACATTTTGCTGTCGCCAAAGTACTGTAGGGAAAAAGCACGTTCGGTGAGTTCCCTACCATTCATTTCATCAATTCCACAAATAGCCTTAAATAAATTCTGCCGTTCTTGCTTTTCTCCGGGAATCAAATTCACCATGCTTCTTTTTCGAGAGATTGTTTCATAGACATCTTGCAAAAACAGTTGAAAGCAAGGCGATAATACTCGTTCTTTCACCGCTAAAATTTCCGAGAGAATTTCATCTATTTCATCGCTTTTTGCTTTTCGCCCAACAAATTGATATGCTGCTTCTAGTTTCTCCGGATTCAGCCATACTTTTGCAATGATGTGATTTCTTTCTCCCTTCATCCATTCAAAGGACAGCATTTGCAAATTACAAAGCTCTTCTACCGCACCATTGATTCGAATACGCCGCTCGCTTTGCTCTATATCATAATAAGGAAAATCACTTTTTCCTCCATCATAAAAATTTAACAGGATTCTGCGTGTTACCGCTTTCTTCTCTCTAAAAAAAATACTTCTTTCATATTTATCCAAGAGAGCAACTATTATTTTTCTTGAAATGGCATCACTCATCCATTAACCCCTCTAAACGAGTCTTATCAAAACTTCGAACACACGTTCTTTTCCCCTCCCTTAAAACACAGAGATTTTTATCTACTAAGGCGGCAATATCTCCTATTTTATCAGGCGGAGCGGAAAGGATAACCTGAAACTGAAATTTACGCAGAAGTTCCACACTTCGCACAATCCGTTCCCCATCCATCTTAGAAAATGCTTCATCAAAAATAATCAAGCGAGCTGTTTTATATGTCTTATCTCTCCCTGCCCGATAGAGTTGTGCAAAGGAAGCCAATACGGCAATGTAGAAAGGTGTTTGTGTTTCCCCTCCCGATTTTTTGCCCATGGTTTTGGATAATCGCTGGGATTCACCGTCTTGCCCAAAAACCTCCAAATCAAAGGATAAATAGGTGCGAAAATCCGTAAATTCATGGACACGCCTTTCATATTCCGTACTTCCCTCTGCCCCTTTGGTAGCTCCTCCTACACCATCTTCATTGGTGATAATGGCAAACAAGTCCGCAATTTCATCCTTGTATTTGGTATTAAATTGAATGGATAAAAGATTATATCCGCCCTGGGTAATCATTTCATCCACAATCATATCATAGTATCTCTTATACTCCGGTTTTGGAATAATTCGGAAACGGTAGCTGTCTTCGCCAAAGGTTGCACCCTTTAATGCACTATTTAACTCATCAATTTGTCGTTTCGCATTATTCATATTGTGCTGCAGGCGACTGATAAAATCCTCTTGAAATTGCTCAAAAGCCTTTGTGCGAGCATCTGTGATTCGTGTCAAATAATCCGGCAGCTGATTATCTTTCAGTTCACGCAAAGCATCCTCATAGGCATCATTTTCCTTTGCCCTACTGTCAAGACCCATCTTATATTTTTCATTGTAATTGCGCCGCAAATCAAGCAATATTTCCCAAGCATCTTCTTTGGCATTTTTGGCTCTGCTTTGTTCCCTTGGAAATGCAATGAAAATATGATCCGCCATCCCCCTCCCGGATAATTCTTTTTCATAACGTAACTGTCCCATTTCCTTTATCCAATCTTCACTATACTGTACGGCGATTTCTTCTTCTTTTACTTCAAGCTCCTTGCTTAAAGAGGGAATCGTTTCATTTTGCAAGCGAAGCAGATGTTCATCGGTACGTATTCGTTTCTCTTCATCCGTACGAAGTTGCCCATCTTGCCCTATAATATCATTATTTAGCACAGCAATTCGATTTTTTAAGGAATCAATCGCACTGGTATCAATGGCGGCACGGCTAAGTCCCAAAGACTCTAAATCCGATTTCAGTACAGGAATGCTTACAATATTTTTTGCAACCGAGATAATTTTTTCTATTTCACTGTCACTTAATAAGGAAAGTTTCCCTGTATTTTCAAGACCTGACTTTATGTCCGCACAAGCCGTAATCTGCCCACTTAATAAGGCAATCTTTTCTTTCACGGCAACAAGTCTTCGCTGTATTGCACCTTGACCAATGGCAGGTTTATCCCAGCGTTTCGGGTGCATTGCCCGCACAACAAAATTTTGATAGAGCATACCCTCATCTGTAACCGACAAGGGAAAATTCCGCAGTTTCGCAACATGATCGCACTTTTGAACCCGTCCTAAGGTATAATCCAAAAACGCCTTCACATCCAAGTCATCGGTTTCAATTTCTTCTGCAAGACTTCCCGGGTCTGCTACCTGATTTTTCTTCTTTAATTTTTCTATATCCACAATACCTGTGCCGTAAATTGATTTTTGGCGTTTTATTTTATCGTAAATACCCATGGCATCCTGAAAATATTTTTCCGGAACCAAAATATAGAATTTTTGTGTATGCAGATAACCCTCAATCACATTTCGCCAACGATCATTTTTGATTTCAGCAGCTTCCGCCACAATACGTACATTGACCTCCTCTTTTGCAATGATACGCAAACGGGATGTAAGGGCATCTTTCAAATCCAACACATCCTGTGGAAAACGATAAATTCCGCTTTCTAAGGATTTCTGTTCTGCTGCAAGCTCAGCTTTTTGTTTTATGAGTGTTTCTTCTTCATCTTGTATGCGAGAAGATAATTCTATGGAACGCTTTTTTAATCCATCTACGGCATTTGAATACTCTCTTAGACCAATTTCTCCCAGTTGTGTGATGGTTTCTGCTGTTTTATTTGAAAATGTATAGTCGCTTTTGCTTATATTATCTACCGTTTTTGCTTGTGTAACGATTTCAGCTGTTTTATTTGAAAATGTATAGTCGCCTTTATTACCTATCTTTTTTAGAAACAGTTTTCCCTCTTCACAAATATCACAAATGCGAGAGGAAATCCCGGCCTGCAATAAAGCTCCATTTGCACCTTCCATTTTCTTAAGCATACTCTCTGTCTGCCCACGCCAAGAAACAATACGAGAGAACAGCCCTTCCATCGCCTTGTCGTAATCCTTTTGAAGCATAAGGATTTGTGCTTCTTTTTCCCTAATTTGCCGATCAATTTGTTCTAAGGCCTGTGCACTGCTGTCACTTAACAGTTGGGCATTCAATACATCTTTCTGCTCACGAAGATTTACAAGACTCGTCCGGGCATCCGCTATTTTTAATTTCAATGCCGACAGCTGTTCTTTCAAATCTGCCGCATTTGACTTCGCAAGTGCCAGTTCAGCAATTTTCATATCCGCAGAAGCACGATCAATCAAAAAGGAGTAGAGCATTTCATTGTTTTTGCTTGTTGTATAGTTTTGGTATGTATTTACAATCTTCTCCAACAAGGCCATACGTTCCACTAAAACATCAGACTCCGCCTCAAGACGTTTGTAGCTTCTGATATTTTCCTGCATATGGCTCACATCAACCGTTTGCTGCGTATCACATACAAAATCAGAAATGAATTTCTGTATATCTACATTAGGGTTAAAGGATACGGCTTTTTTGAGCAGACCTGCAAATCTCTCACGCAAACCTCCCAATTTCCCATATAATTTCGTCCGAAAATCTCTGCCCACATCCGTTGTTTCAAAATGTCCCGCATAGTGTTCTTTTAGAAAGATGCGCAATGCCATAATGTCCATGGGTGTCTTTTCCTTCAAAAATCCTGTCTTGTGTAGTTCGCCATCGTATAGAAAAAAAAGTTTTTGCATATCATTTTCGGAAAAGGTATCAAAACAACAGCCTACTGTAAAATGTCGATCCTTTTCATCATCAAAAAATTCCAATGCAATATAACTGGTAAATCTTCCCGTCCGAAGGTAACGAAAACCCGACTCTTCATCATCACCCAATTCGCCCATCAGATAGCCCTTTAAGGTACGATTTCCACGTCCGCTTGCCGCCTTATTAAAAAAACTGCCACTGGTATCCCCCAATAAAATCAATTGCATGGCATCAATAATAGTGGATTTTCCGGAAGCATTTCTGCCCGTAAGGAAATTCAGTTCGCCAAATTCAATAATTTCTTGTGTGAAATAGTGCCAATGAACCAATAGAAGTTTGCTTAATCGTTTCATTTGTAAGTCTCCTGTTCCTGCTATTTTGTGATTGCAGGCAAATTGCTGTTACTTTTAGAAAGTACCTTTATTCTGCTGCTTCTTATTTTTGTGGCTCTGAAATTGCAGATGAATTGCTTTCCTCTGCCTGAAGTTCCTCCAGTTCTACCATCATATCATTGATACCCTGATTTGAAATGATAGATAAAATGGATGGAAAAATCAATATGCCATTTCCGTCACCACTCCAGGCAGTCGCTTCCATCTTTTGAATAATATTAAAATGTGCAAGGGTACGCTGGGCTTCTATCCGCTCCTTTTGCGTTGTCTTGCCTTTCCCCAGAAGTCCTAAGATTCTCATTTTCTCTACAATTGCACTTGTATCTGTTCGTACAATATGTAAACTGCCACCTTGCTCTCGTTCTTCTTCATAGATCAGTCTGCACGTATACAAAAAAAGTGTGGTAAAGCGATCCATTCGCAGGCGATTCTGATCAAATTCATTGATTAATGAAATAACCCCATAGGTATCATCCTTTTCCAATCGCCAACCTGATACAGAAAAATAGTCACGCATACAATCAAACAAACGGCTGACCAAGCGAAAATCATTGCCGGGTTCCGTCCACTGCTTGTCCGGTTTATACACATCTCGTACAAGATACGTGTGTGACAGTAGATAATTTGTAAGCCTGCGAAATTCACCTTTATCGTAGTTAGATAAGGCATTAAATGTATCATTCCACATGATTTGTTTGCTCCTTCTTGTTGATGATCGTTACTGTCTGGCGGAAACTATTCCGCAAGGTATTTTTCAAAGAAAAACGCCTCTCGGAACGGTTCACCATGAATAGTAACAGTTGTGTACATAATCGTTATTGTTCAGCGTTTTTCCGCCGGACAGTAACTGATTACCATATTCGGAATCAGATAACTATTTTTCGCTATGCGCCCTTCTTGCATTTTAATCGAATAAGGCATCCCCCTATCATTTTGCCGAATCACTGCTAAAATAAGGAGAATAAAATCAGAATCACAAGTAATGGGTATATCCTTTGCATGAATAGAATCAATCCCCTCTGCAAAAAGGCCTTTGATAAACGCAGATACCCTTGCCTTTGGATAACCATTTTTAATTTGTTCTAACAAATATCCTTCTGCCAAATCGGCAAAAGAATTATCTTTTTCAACGGCAATGGGTGTTCGGTCAATACGCCGACTTTTTACATTTTTATGATAGAGCGATTTTTCGTCAACAAATTCCTGACGATTTACGTTGATATGGCTTTCCATAACGGTAGCAATTTGATCTCGTTTTTCTTCTGTTGCGCTTGCATAATTTTTGAGAAGATCCGCCAGTTTCCCCTTGATGGTCTGGTCAGCAGACATAATATACTGGATTTTTTCAATAGAACTTTTCGTGTAAGCACTATGCTTACGATCAATCTCACTCACAAGAGATCCTACTGTCTGATAAGTGTCCAAAATATAGTCGATTGCTGAAATAATTTCTTCATCTGCAATCTCTTCACCACTATGTTTTTTGATGTTTATCGCACGTTCCCTCATATTTTGCAGTTGCTCTTCATTTGCCAAAAGATCGGATAGTATCTTTTGAATCGGTGCCATGTAACGGTGTACGGAATCCATGGTCTTTATGGGGTGATAGATACGATCCGACATCTTTTTGTATTCGCCAAAATGATCTTGAAGAAGCAGATTGACATCCTGTTGCTCCACTATACCTCGTAAAAATCCTCGTATTCCATGATACAAGGTTCGAAGAGAATACTGCAATTGTTCTGTATTTGCCTTAGCAGACAAAAGAGCCTCATACATATGAGACTCATCCTCGTCCTGAGCTTGTTTTAATCCGGAAAACGTTGCAAAAACAAGTGAATTATACTCTTGTAAGGCATTATCACTCAATTCACCAAGTAGTTTCATAACAGGGATTGCGTAACTGCGAGGCGTTATAATCTCTATGAAAGAACCGTCTAAAAATTCCTTATCCACCCATCCTGTCTTTGTGAATCGACTGAGAATCACTCTGGCTTTTCCACTGGTGGTAAGCCCTCCCTCCTGTGCTTCATCATCCGCTTCTACTTCAAATACTCTATCTTCTAAAATAGAAATGAGGGATGAAATATAATCGTCAACACGTATGTTCAATTCAAACTTGAACATCTCATGCAAGATCATAAGTGCATCAAAATAGATTTCCCGATTACCCGAAGACAAAATGGAGAAAAAATTCCCGGGAATTACGTCAAACAACTTCATATCATCACCCCTCCTTTTTTAGAAAAGATACCCTTTGACTAATCCGGTGTATGACTAGCCAAACAGCATCTTTTTTCTCTATTTTTCTATTTTTTCTTATAAAGGAGAGAATACACCAAACTTGCAATTACCGCTCCCACCAAAGGCGCTGCGATAAATACCCATAAACTTCCCAAAGAATCTACATGAGAAAAAATCGCCGGTCCAATACTTCTCGCAGGATTTACAGAAGTTCCCGTAAGTGGGATTCCCACGATATGTACAAAAGTTAATGTTAAACCAATCACAAGACCCGCTACACTTCCCTTGCTTTCATCTGCGGTAACACCCAAAATCGTAAATACAAAGATAAACGTTAAAATAATTTCAATGAGCAAAGCACCCTTTAATCCTGTGTTTGCGATAGAATTTGCTCCAATGGCTCCCCCTGTTCGATCTTTTAAGCCCGTTAAGAGCAACATCAAACGTAAACCTGCTGCCGCCGCAATACTTCCCAAAACTTGGGCAATTACATATCCAACAAAATCTTTTCCGCCTATCCTCTTTTGCAATAACATGGCAAGAGAAACTGCCGGATTAATATGACAACCGGAAATATTTCCAATCACATAAGCCATCGCTATGATGGATAAGCCAAATGCAAAGGCTACCGTCAATTGAGGACCAAATTCACTTACTCCTGAAAAAATCGCACTTCCACAGCCCATGAATACCAATACACCTGTTCCGATAAATTCTGCTAAATACTTTTTGAAATTTTCCATCTGTTACCCCTCCTGTTTCTGTTGAAAATATAATCCTCTATGATACTATTATTTCTAAGATTCTCACATTTTTTATTTCAAGATATATAACTATCTTCTTTATCCAGTGAGATTCTCTTACTAAGTTGTTACTATTCACAGTTCCTGTGAAAGCAACAATTATGCACACAAATCTCAAAAAAATGCGATTTGGCGCATGACCTAATCGGGTTTTTCTTCGAAAAACGCCTCTCGGAACGGTTCAACCATGAATATTAACATTAAGTTTCTAAATAAAAAATGACTGATCAAAAACCAATCATTTTCATAAAAAATAAAGAGCGGAGAAAGAGGGATTTGAACCCTCGCGCCGGTCACCCGACCTACACCCTTAGCAGGGGCGCCTCTTCGGCCTCTTGAGTATTTCTCCGAATTTGTAACATGATATTCTCTTTGCGTGAAGTTCTATCGAAAGTTCGTACCGAACTTCTGATAAGCTATACTCCATTTCCGAACAGCTTTATAAACAACTCACATTGCCTATTTTACTAAAAAACTACCTCTTTGTCAATACCGGATTCCATTTTTAATAAATATTTTGCTTTTCTTCTTGTTTTAGGGTATAATAAGGTTGTGATGGATTTTACTCAAAACGAGGTGTCTGTATGGAATACGTTAAAAGGGATATTGACCCTTTGATTTTAGAAGTTGCGAGGAGTTATTCGGCGGTTATTATAACAGGACCAAGGCAGGTCGGCAAAACCACTACCCTTAGAAGCCTATTAGGCGAGGGACGCCGCTTTGTTTCTCTTGATAACAAAGAAAATCGGCATTTGGCAAAAACTGACCCGGAATTATTTTTGTCCTTGAATCCGGCACCGGTAATCATCGATGAGGTGCAATATGCGCCGGAATTGTTTCCCTATATCAAAATGGAAATAGATAACGGCGCACCGGCGGGCAGTTTCCTAATGACCGGCTCGCAAATGTATCAATTGATGAAATTAGCGGGAGAATCACTTGCCGGTCGTGTTGCTATTTTGCGTATGTCGGGATTTTCGCAGCATGAAATCCACGGCAACGGTAAATGTTTGCCTTTTACGGTAAACCTAGATGCCCTGCAAAAACGCATAACCTATGGGAACCCCACGGATATTTTTGGACAGTTTGAGCGCATCTGGAATGGTTCCTTGCCTGCCTATATCAGCAAAAAACACGTAAATCGAGACGTATTCTACAACAGCTATATTGATTCATACATTGACCGGGACATCAAAGACATGGTTCATTTGAAAGATGATTTTTTATTTCGCGATTTTGTACGTGCCGCTGCTTGCCGCACCGGGCAAATGCTGAATATACACACGCTTGCTGATGATGTGGGTGTTTCGGATGAAACGGCAAAAATATGGCTCGGCTACATGGAAAAATCCGGAGTTATTTTTTATCTTCGCCCATTTTCCAACAATTTGTTGCATCGTACCATAAAAAAAACACCCAAACTGTATTTTTTCGATACAGGTTTGGTGGCACACCTTACGAAATACTCCTCTCCTGAAATTCTAATGAATGGTGCCATAAATGGTGCTATTCTTGAGAATTATGTGGTGTCCGAAATCATCAAAACCTACACAAACAACGGACTGGAATATTACACTCATTATTATCGTGACATCGACAGCAAAGAAGTAGATATGATTTTGGAAAGCAACGGAGAACTGCATCCCTTGGAAATAAAGAAAACCGCCTCGCCGAGGGCAGAACTCACAAATGCATTTAAGGTGTTGGACAAAGCAAGTATACCCAGAGGAACCGGAGCCATTATCTGCACAAAAAAAGAATTGTCAGCTATGGATAAAAGTACAATGATTGTACCTATTTGGACAATATGAGTGGAGGAACTTTAATTTGAAAATGAAAAATATTGATAACAACGAATTTTTTGATTTTGCCAGAATGAGTAGGAGGTCACCTAATTTATGAAAATAAAAAACATTGATAACAACAAATTTTTTGATTTTGGCAGAACATCTGAAAACTATGGCAAATACCGGGATATTTATCCCACAAGTTTATATGACAAACTTCTGCTTTTTGGTGCTGTAAAATCAGGGAACAAAGTTTTAGACGTGGGAAGCGGCACGGCAGTATTGCCTCGCAATATGTATCATTCAAATGCCGATTTTACCGCAAGCGATATTTCAGAAGAACAAATAGCCGTGGGTAAAAAGCTTGCCCTTTCTAGTGATATGGACAAAATCAACTTCAAAGTTTGCGGTGCTGATGATACCGGTTTTGAAAACGAAAGTTTTGATACCATTACAGCGATACAGTGTTTTCACTATTTTGATACAAACACGGTAATACCTGAACTTCTACGCATTTTAAGAGCCGGCGGCTTGCTTTGTAAAGTATTCATGGACTGGAAGCCATATGAAGATCCCATCCTTGCAGAAATGGAAGCCTTAGTTTTGAAATACAATCCAAATTTTACAGGCAACGGCTTCAAAGAATTTCACTATAACTATCCCCAATGGGCGACAGGTTCTTTTGAAATTGAAACCATACACTCTTACGACGAGTTTTTGCCTTTTTCAAAAGAAGCTTGGATTGGCAGGGTATTGACTTGCCGTGGAGTAGGTGCAAGTCTTCCTTCTGAAAAAATAGCAGAGTTTGAAAAAGAATATCTTGAATTGTTGGGTAAATATGAGGATACTATTCTAAATTTGAAACATCAGATTCATATAGAGATTTATAGAAAAAAATAATAAAAATGAAACGAGTGTACTGTATCGGCGACATATTACCGAAACTTCTTTTCGATAATCACATATTACACTAAATATCGCTGATATAGTACACTTGGAAATTCTTTTCTTCAATCGTTTTCTGATTCCAACTTTAATAAATACTCTTTTTTATCCAACCCTCCGCCATATCCTACCAAGGTCTTGTTTTTCCCAATCACTCGGTGACAGGGAATGACAATGGCAATCGGATTTTTATTATTTGCCATACCGACTGCACGGCTAGCCTTTGGATTTCCCGCCAAAGCTGCCACTTCGGAATAAGCTTTTGTTTCCCCATATGGAATCATAGTTAATACTTTCCAGACCCTTTGTTGAAATTCTGTTCCTTTCGGAGCCAAAGGTAAATCAAAAATCTTTCGTTTTCCATTAAAATATTCGTTTAGCTGCTTGACTGTATTTTCTAAAACGACAGAGTCTTCCCTTTGTTGTCCAAGTGTATTCTCCAAAACAACAGAATTTTCCCCTTGTTGTCCAAGTGTATTTTCCAAAACAACAGAACTTTCCCCTTGTTGTCCAAGTGTATTTTCCAAAACAACAGAACTTTCCCCTTGTTCCTCTACAGAAATATTTTGCTTTTCTTTTGATTTTGGAATATTATTTCCGAAAGAAATTTCAAGCAAGGCATTCTCATCTGCCACAAGGGTGAGGATTCCTATTTTCGTATCCATGGTTTGAAAATAAAGATTATCATAAGAACTATTTGTGTTCATTCTTTTTCTCCTGCAAAATCTCTATAAAAAGACTTTTCTTTCTCCATAAATTTGACTATCAAGAATTACTAGTACAGCGTATTTCAAATAACTACCCAGAAAATTTATCCTGCATTTTCTGGGTAGTTATTTAGAAAACGCTGCACTAGTTCTCATATAAATTATTTCCCTTCGTATCAATCACCACAACAGCCGGAAAATCCTTTACCTCTATCTTTAATATCGCCTCTGCGCCCAAATCCTCATAGCAAATCGTTTCAGACTGTATGATACATTTAGACAACAAAGCACCTGCACCGCCTACCGCCGCAAAATATACAGCTTTATTACGTATGATAGCCTCTATCACCTCTTTACTCCGCTTTCCCTTACCAATCATAGCGCTTAAACCCATGTCAAGAAGCCTTGGTGTATAACGATCCATACGACTGGCTGTTGTAGGACCTGCGGAACCAATGGGGCGACCCTCTCTGGCAGGAGAGGGCCCCATATAATAAATGATAGCATCCTCTATTTCAATGGGAAGCCCTTCTCCCTTATCCAAGCTATCTGTCATCCGCTTATGTGCAGCATCACGAGCCACATAAACCGAACCGCTTAAATATACATAATCCCCGGATTTTAATTCTTCTACTGTATCTTCCTGTAACGGAAGCTGAATTTTTTTCTCCATATCATCTCCATCTATTCTCAGAACTCCCTCACAACATGACGATTCACATGACAACAAATATTCACCGCCACAGGCAAGCCCGCAATATGCGTAGGATAGGTATTAATCTGCACCGAAAGAGCAGTATTCACCCCCCCCAATCCTCCCGGACCGATATTTAAGGCATTGATTTTACTTAACATCTCTTGTTCTAATTCCCTCACATAAGGAATTTCAGAAAAATGACCTGCTTCTCTTGTCAAAGCTTCCTTTGCCATCAAGGCACATTTTTCAAAAGTACCGCCTATCCCTACCCCTACTACCATAGGAGGACAGGCATTTGGTCCCGCATCTTTTACTGCCGTTAAAATAGCTTCTTTCACACCTTCTATGCCATCCGCCGGTTTTAACATAAAAACTCGGCTCATGTTCTCACTTCCAAATCCCTTTGGTGTAATGGTAATCTTAAATCCATCTCCCTTTACAATCTTAAAATGAATTACAGCAGGAGTATTATCTCTTGTATTTTCACGCACAATCGGATCCGCCACAACCGATTTTCTTAAATAACCCTCAATATAGCCTTGACGCACACCTTCATTTACCGCATCCTCTAAAAAATCCCCCTCAATATGGACGTCCTGTCCAATTTCCAGAAAAACAACCGCCATACCTGTATCTTGACAAATAGGAATCTGATCTTCTTTCGCAATTTTTAGATTCTCCTGTAATTGTTGCAAAACTTTCTTTCCCAGATTTGATTCTTCTGTTGAAACTGCATGAGAAAATACATCCTCCATGTCTTTGGATAAAGAATAATTAGCTTCTATGCACATTTCTTTGATATTTTTTGTAATACTTTCTGATGTTATTGTACGCATATTACCCTCACTTACTAAAAAAAATAGGACTTAAACAATCAACTGAATTGTGCAGGTATCACCTGCGCAATTTCAAAATTACTGACTAATTCAACAAATCACCTTTCCTTGCAGAAAAAATATAGTGCGGCATATCCACATCATAATAGTGCTTTGTGTAACGTCTGCGAACAGTCATCCCGTTGCGAATTGCCACGTTCATTGATGTAAAATTCGTATCACGGATGATTGAATAAACTTCGTTCAATTTAAGTGTTTCAAAAGCATACTTCTTGCACCCGATTGCTGCTTCAACCGCATAACCTTTATGCCAAAACATTCGTTGAAATAAATAGCCAATTTCGATAACGTGTTTTCCGTCCACATCTTGTTTGGTAAGACCACATTGACCTATCATTTCACTGGTTTCTTTCAAAATAACCGCCCACAAACCAAAGCCATCTGTTTTATAACGAGTAAATTGTTTATCAAGCCACGCTCCAGTTTCTTCATCATTAAAAGGGTGTTCATATGCTGTCATTGTTTCAGTATCTTGTAAAATTTTAGATAGTGCGGGCAAATCGTCGTGTATCATTTCACGGAGCATGAGGCGTTTCGTTTCAATAATGGTTTTCATTTTGACTATTTTGTTCCTTTTCTTTCACTTTATCTAAAACGGAAATTGTGCAGGCACTGACTGCACAATTCACATTCCAAACAATACTATTCCAATTTTAACATTAAAATCCACTATAACTCCCAAATCCCAATAGATACACTGCCATTGCAATAGAAAAATCTTCCGAATCAAACTTTTGTTTATCAACGGCACCTCTTAATTCATCCATTACAGTATCATGCGGAACTATGGCATTACCTAAAGTTTCAACTGCTTTGCTTATTGTTTTCGGAAGAATCATGCACATCTGATAAAAAGCATCTTCCTGCCCTGTTACCAATGCATAAAAATTATCAATACTCACTCGACGAATCAATTTATGTCCTACTTTTACCTTATCAACAGTAGTTTCCCATTTGATATTTTGTGAACGCTGTGCTATTGCTTCAACTAAAAAACAGGCACAATCGTCATCTTTTAATAATTGATTTTGCATTTTAATAAATGTTTTTCCGGCAGCCGCAGAATTCATTGTATTATGTTTGTTTTTCATCTCAACAAAAACTTTATGTACTATACTTCCGTCCGGCAATGAAATACCATCTTCTTTCTCTAAAATCACATCCCAACCACCATCTTGTCCATTAGGTGGAACATAACAATTATCTATATATTGAAAAATTCGTTGATGAAAATATCCTATATCATTATTGTTTGATTTATCCCTCTGTCTAAAAATTTCACTATTTACAATTTCATCCCACGTAGATTGATAAACGATTTTATCAAATATTAACTTTATAGGGTCGATAAGATTTTTATTAAACCTTTTCAAGTCAAATGATTCTAATTTTTCTCCATATTTTTGAATTGTAGCAAGGACGTGATTTTTGAAATCCTCCTCGCTGATAAATAATAAATTCCACATTATAAACACTCCAATCCGGCTCTTATATTCAAAGCAATCTCATATGCAAGATTAACAGGGACAGCATTCCCTATTTGTTTATATTGTTGGCTGGTACTCCCATAAAATTTCCATTCATCCGGAAAACTTTGACATCTTGCATTTTCTCTTATTGTAAATGGACGTGCTTCAAGTGGATGACATCTATCCGTCTGTTTTTGACTGGGAGAAGTTAATACAGCAAGGGACGGCTCATCCAAACTAAGTCGTCTAAGAATGCCTGTACGCCCACCTTCCATATACCAACAACTTTTCATATATTCTTTCGCAATATCTTTTGGAATGTTACGCCAATAACCTCCGGGCGGTACTAATTCAAATATTTTACGCTTATAAGCTGAATATGGAGATCCTTCACTTTTTGGACAATCCAATAAAATATCACGCAATACCGGTTTATATTTATGGGGTTTAGGAAAATCAAATTTAATTATATCCACTAAATCCTTGCGTACACCTATAGTGATAAGTCTTTCTCTCTTTTGAGCAACATTAAAATCCCATGCGTTTAACACTGTTTTTTGGATTGTATAACCGGTTTGTTCAAAAATATCTTTAATTATTTCGTAAGTTCTGCCTTTATCATGAGTCAATAAACCTCTAACATTCTCAAATAGAAACATTTTAGGCTGTAATTTTTCTAAAAATACAGCATAATAGTAAAAAAGTGAACCACGAGCATCTTCAAGACCTAAGCGTTTACCAGCATATGAAAAAGACTGACAAGGCGCACCCCCTGAAAGTAAATCTAATTCACCTATTTTTATATTAAATAATTCTTCTAAATCAAGACTGGCAATATTAGCAATATCATCATTTATCACACGCCAATTTGGTCTGTTATATTTTAAGGTATTTGATGCAGCTTCATCAAATTCGATTAGCCCTAAAGTGTTGAATCCGGCTTTTTCTATACCAAGAGCTAGTCCACCCGCACCGGCAAATAATTCAATCGTTGAATACTTTTTAACTAAATCAACACTCAATGAATCAACACACATCACGTTTCCCCCGAAACCTCACCTTCTTCCTCAACCACCAAAGCCTGCTCTTCCCTCACCTTTCCAATACTTGCAACCTTAACATCTTCTTCCAAATTAATCAGCTTCACCCCTGATGTCACCCGTCCAAGGACAGAAATCCCATTCACTTTCATGCGAATAATAATACCCTCTGTGGTAATCAGCATGATTTCATTATCCTGCTCTACTGCTTTTACTCCTATAATATTACCTGTTTTTTCTGTAATTTTATAGCATTTTACACCTTTGCCGCCTCGGTTTTGCACGGTAAATTCTTCCATTTTCGTGCATTTTCCAAGACCTTTTTCCGAAACAATCAACAGATGTTCCCCTTGACTATCCATCTGCATACCAATGACTTCATCACGATGAGAAAGGTTCATGCCAATCACACCCATAGAAACACGCCCGGTGTTACGAACATCTTTTTCATGGAAACGAATACACTGTCCATACTTCGTCACAAGGATAATATCCTTGGTATTATCGGTTTTCTTCACCTCTACCAGTTCATCATCTTCTCTTAATTTGATGGCGGCTAAACCGATTTTTCTTACATTGGCATAGTCGGTAATGTCTGTTTTCTTTACCAGACCATTTTTTGTTGCCATAAATAAGAAATTGCCTTCTTCATATTCCTTAATGGGAATGACAGCTGTAATCTTTTCTTCCGGCGACAACTGCAAGAGATTAATAATCGCTGTACCTCTGGCAGTTCGCCCTGTTTCCGGAATCTCATATGCCTTAATGCGGAAAACCTTTCCCGTATTGGTAAAGAACATCAAATAATGGTGGGTTGTCGCCATAAGAAGCTCTTCGATATAATCATCCTCTATGGTTTCCATGCCCTTAATGCCCTTGCCGCCCCTCTTTTGGCTACTAAAATGATCCATACTCATGCGTTTGATATAGCCTAACTTTGTCATGGCAATCACCGTATCCGTTACGGGTATCATATCTTCCATGGAAATATCATGCTCATCAAAACCAATGACAGTCCTCCTGTCATCACCGTATTTGTCAGCAATTACTAATATTTCTTCTCGAATTACCAAGAGCAATTTCTTTTCATCCGCCAAAATAGCCTTTAATTCTGCTATTTTCGCCATAAGTTCTTTATATTCTGCTTCTAATTTTTCACGCTCTAAGCCTGTGAGTGCACGCAAACGCATATCTACAATTGCCTGTGTCTGTGCCTCACTCAAAGCAAATCTATCCATTAAGGACTGCCTTGCCACCGATACATTTGCACTATTTCGGATAATGTGAATCACTTCGTCTATATTGTCAAGGGCAATCATTAAGCCCTCTAAAATATGCGCCCGCTCTTCAGCCTTATTTAACTCATACTGGGTTCTTCTGGTAACCACCTCTTTTTGATGAAGAAGATAATAACCAAGCATATCACAAATATTTAATATCCTCGGTTCGTTATTCACCAAGGCTAACATAATCACCCCAAAGGTATCTTGCAGTTGGGTATGTTTATACAATTGATTCAAAATCACATTTGCACTTACATCACGGCGTAGCTCAATACAAATTCGCATACCATCCCGATTGGATTCATCCCGCAAATCTGTAATGCCGTCTATTTTCTTATCCCTTACCATTTCCGCTATTTTCTCGATTAAGCGGGCTTTATTGACCATGTAGGGCAGTTCGCTTACCACAATACGGGATTTTCCACTTTGCATAGATTCAATCTCTGTAATCGCCCGCACCCGAACCTTGCCTCTGCCCGTGCGATAAGCAGACTCAATACCATAAGTACCTAATATTGTTCCCCCTGTGGGAAAATCAGGACCTTTTATGATTTGAAGAATTTCATCTATTTCGGTTTCCCTGTCTTCTTCTATTTGATTATCGATAATTTTTACCACGGCATGAATCACTTCGCGGAGATTATGTGGCGGAATATTGGTAGCCATACCAACAGCAATTCCTGTAGTGCCATTTGCTAAAAGATTCGGGTAGCGAGAAGGAAGAACCAAAGGTTCTTTCTCTGTTTCATCAAAGTTTGCTCCAAAATCAACGGTATCCTTGTTGATGTCTGCTAACATTTCCATGGAAATCTTACTCAAACGAGCTTCCGTATAACGCATGGCGGCCGCTCCGTCACCATCCACGGAACCAAAATTTCCATGCCCGTCTACAAGCATATAACGGGTAGACCATTCCTGTGCCATGTTGACCAAAGAACCGTAGATAGAACTATCCCCATGGGGATGGTACTTACCCATAGTATCACCCACGATACGGGCGCATTTACGATGGGGTTTGTCCGGCCCGTTATTCAGTTCTACCATGGCATAAAGCACACGCCGCTGCACAGGTTTTAAGCCATCCCTGACATCCGGTAAGGCTCTTGATGCAATGACACTCATGGCATAGTCAATATAAGACTTTTCCATGGTTTTTTGCAAATCTACATCGTCTATCTTATCAAATATTTGATCATCCATTTTATAAAACCCCTCTGAATAAATTCATTTATTATAAATATAAAATGACAACAACATACTCTTACACGATAGGAATCCGAGCAAATTACAATTCGATCAGCACTTAACTATATATCCAAATTCCTAACATATTTAGCATTTTCTTCAATAAATTCACGTCTGGGTTCTACCTTATCCCCCATAAGTGTGGTAAAAGTACGGTCAATGTCAAAGGCAGATTCTTCATCCATAACAATCCGCTCAAGCAGACGACTTTCCGGATCCATAGTGGTTTCCCAGAGTTGATTTGCATCCATTTCCCCAAGACCTTTGTAACGCTGTATCTTATTATTGCCGTCACGTCCTACTTCCAATAAAATATTATTTAATTCCTTATCATCATAAGCATAGTGAACCTTTTTATTCTTTTCCACCTTATAGAGCGGAGGTTTCGCCAGATATACATAGCCCTCTTTAATCAAATCCGGCATAAAACGATAAATAAAAGTCAAAAGCAAAGTACTGATATGAGAACCGTCCACATCCGCATCTGTCATAATGATAATCTTATGATAGCGCAACTTTGTAATATCAAAATCTTCATGAATCCCTGTACCAAAAGCCGTAATCATAGCCTTGATCTCTGCATTGCCATAAATACGGTCAAGTCTGGCTTTTTCCACATTCAAAATCTTACCTCGTAAAGGTAAAATAGCCTGTGTGGCACGGCTTCTCGCCGTTTTTGCAGAGCCGCCGGCGGAATCTCCCTCCACGATATAAATCTCGCAATTTCTGGGATCTTTATCGGAACAATCCGCTAATTTTCCGGGAAGTGCAGTACCCTCTAGGGCAGTTTTTCTCCTTGTCAGCTCCCTTGCTTTTCGCGCTGCATCCCTCGCCCGCTGTGCTAAGAGAGATTTTTCACAAATCATCTTTGCAATGGCAGGATTCTGTTCCAAAAAGTAGGTCAATTGTTCACTTACAACACTGTCAACTGCACCTCTCGCTTCACTATTGCCTAATTTTTGTTTCGTTTGTCCCTCAAATTGAGGATCTTGCAGCTTCACGCTGATAATCGCTGTAAGTCCCTCTCTTATATCATCTCCGGTAAGAGGATTTTCCCCCTCTTTGATAATCTTATTATTTTTGGCATAAGCATTAAAGGTCTTTGTCATGGCATTGCGAAATCCCGATAAATGCGTTCCCCCCTCCGGCGTTGTAATATTATTTACAAAGCTGTAGGTGGAATCATTGTAAGACTCGTTATGCTGCATGGCAACTTCCACATAAACACCCTCTTTTTCGCCTTCGCAAAAAATCACCTTATCATAAAGAGAATCTTTACTGCGATTTAAATAAAGAACAAATTCTTTAATTCCACCTTCATAGTAAAATTCCCTTCTACGTTCTTTTTCAGGACGTAAATCCGATAAATTAATTCGTATACCCTTTGTTAAAAATGCCATTTCCCGAAGACGTTGCTTTAGGGTATCATAATCGTATACCGTATCCTCAAATATCGTGCCGTCCGGTGAAAAAGTAACCTTTGTTCCTGTTTTTTCCGGCTCACACTCCCCTATTACCTTCAATGGATACATGGTATGTCCTTTTTCATATCGTTGCTGATAAATTTTTCCGTCCTTAAATATTTCTACATCCAGCCAATTAGAAAGAGCATTTACAACAGAAGCTCCTACTCCATGAAGTCCGCCGGACACCTTATATCCGCCGCCGCCGAATTTTCCCCCGGCATGAAGCACCGTAAATACAACCTCAACGGCAGGAAGTCCCGCCTTTTGGTTGATACCAACAGGAATCCCCCGTCCGTCATCTACTACAGTAATGGAATCATCCGGGTTAATCGTCACGTCAATTTGACTGCAATGACCTGCCAATGCTTCGTCTATGGCATTATCCACAATCTCATATACCAGATGATGAAGCCCTCTAACAGAGGTACTGCCGATGTACATACCCGGTCTTTTGCGTACCGCCTCTAATCCTTCCAATATTTGAATCTGATCTGCTCCGTACTCTGTACTCATATGATTGTTCCTTCCACTACTCTAAATAATTTGCCGATCCGAGAAATTTATAATACTCTTTCATCCGAATATTATAAATAAACATTATTGAATGCTTCCTTCCAATACTTGAAATACTTTATTAATCTGAAATCTATTTTTTACAAATTCATCCAACCCGGTACAAGTAATCACTGTTTGAATATCATGAATGCGATTCAATAAAAAATTCTGTCGCCTGCTGTCTAATTCCGATAAAACATCATCCAATAATAAAATAGGGGTATCACGCCTTGTCTGTTTCACTAACTCAATCTCCGAAAGCTTAAGTGATAACGCCGTTGTTCGCTGTTGCCCTTGCGACCCAAACTTTCTTATATCCACTCCATGAATGGAAAATAATAAATCATCTCTGTGAGGTCCTATTGTTGTCTGCCCCATTTTAAGGTCTTTTTCCCTGACAGCCAACAATTTTTCCTCTAATTCTTCTTCTCCCACATCCGGTTCATAGGAAATAAAAAGTTCTTCCTTTCCTCCCGAAATGTCTTTATGTATCCCATATACAATCTCTTGTAAATCCAAAATAAATTTCCGCCTTATTTTTATGATGGATTTTCCATATTCTACCAACTTCATATCCCATACAAAGAGAGTATCTTTCAAATCCGGACGAAAATAAATATCCTTTAACAGCTTATTTCTTTGATTTAAGGTTTTATGGTATCCGCTTAGATGATGCAAATATATTTTATTTAATTGGGAAAGCTCCAAATCCAAAAACCGCCTACGCTGAGAGGGACCATCTTTTATAATATTCAAGTCCTCCGGAGAAAAAAACACAACATTTAGGATTCCAAATAAATCCGCCGCTTTTTTAATGGGAATCCGATTGATGGCAATCCCTTTGGAACTGTTTTTCTTGATATGAAAATCAATGCAATATTCCATCCCTCCTTTATCCACAATGGTGCGAATATGCGCCTGCTCACAATCAAAGCGAATCATATCCCTATCCTTACTTCCTTTGTGGGATTTGGTAGTTCCGCTTAGATAAATAGCCTCTAAGAGATTGGTTTTTCCCTGAGCATTATTTCCATATAAGATATTAGTACCCTCATCAAAGTGGATGGTAAGGTTCTCGTAATTACGAAAATCCCTTAATTCCACGGATTTCAAAATCATCCCTCAATCTCAATTGTTTCAAGTCCATAAGAAACAATATCTCCGTCATATAATTTTCTTCCCCGCCTAAGTTCTTTTTCTCCATTTACTTTAACAAGTCCATCTACAATGATATTCTTTGCCATAACGCCGGAATCTGCAAATCCTGTGGCCTTTAATGCCTGTCCAAGCTTTATATATTCCGCCTTTAACTTTATTACTTCCAAGGTTTTCTCCTTTTGTAATTCCATTTATGCTTTTTAATAAAAATGATTCCACAAAATTTTTTCCTTTTTACAAAGCATTTTGTAAAATAAAATCGAAAAACATTTCTATAAAATCATAATACTTAATATCCCGCCGTATTAAAATTAACTGGAAGAATCAGATACAAAAAGCTCTCCGTTTCATTTCTTATAAAACAAGGTGACTTGGGATTCACCATATAAATAGTAATTTCCTCATCATCAATAACCCGCAAGGCATCTATAAAGAATTTCGGATTAAATCCAATCATAATGTCCTTACCATCTTTTTGAATATCAATCTCCTCATCCATGGATCCAATAAAGGAATTGATTTTAAGTTCCATGGTATCCGAACTTATATTCATAATAATGGGCTTTTTATCCCCCTCCCTTACCAAGAGAGTGGCACGGTCAATACAACTTAACAATTCCCTCTTATTGATTTTTATTCTGGTTTCATAATCGGTGGACAACATCTGTTCAATCTTAAAATATTCCCCCTCAATTAAACGGGAAACCACTGTCGTTTCTTCAAATTCAAAAATAATATGATTCTTCGTAAAGAAAATAGCCACCTCTTCATTAATCTCTCCCGGAAGAATTTTCATCAATTCCTGTAAGGTCTTACCGGGAACCACTACTTTGCGATTGAGGTAGATTTCTTTTAGCTCTATTTTACGAAGGGAAATTCTATGCCCATCCAAAGAAGCTACCTTTAGCTCATTTCCATTGATTTCAAATAATTCGCCTGTCATAATCTTATTGTCATTACTATCTCCAATGGAGAAAATCGTTTGACGAATAATTTCCTTTAATGAAAATTGTGAAATAAACAAAGGTTCTTGTTTTTCTACTTCAGGAAGATAAGAAAAATCCTCTCCTGATTTTCCAATAATATTGAACTTGGCTTTTTCACAAGTAATGCTTGTCTTAAAACCATCATCTGTGTTTATTCTAACCTCATTATCCGGTAATTTACGGACAATTTCCGAAAAAATCTTAGCATCTAAGGCAATCATACCACCCTCTTCTATGGTTCCTCCTACTTTTGTTTCGATGCCAAGTTCCATGTTATTAGCCGTTAATGTAATTTCTCCTTTTGTGGCATCAATTAAGATACATTCTAAAATAGCCATGGTAGTTTTTGAAGAAATCGCTTTCAATACCATATTGATTCCATAAAGAAGATTTGATTTTTGACAAATAAGTTTCATCAGGGGAAGTGCTCCTTTCGTGTACGCTTTTTATAAATAAATATAATAAAATATTCATAGCCT
>BNZC01000021.1 GCA_026000755.1 Clostridia bacterium | reverse complement strand
CAAGCGTATGGCGGAGGATTTGACCGCCTATATGCGGGAAATCGGCATTCGGGTAAAATACCTGCATTCTGACATTGACACCTTGGAGCGAGCGGAAATTATTCGGGATTTGCGTCTGGATATATTTGATGTTTTGGTGGGTATCAACCTTTTGCGAGAGGGGCTTGACATACCGGAGGTTACTTTGGTGGCGATTTTAGATGCGGACAAGGAGGGATTTTTGCGTTCTCAAACCTCTTTGATTCAGACCATAGGGCGAGCCGCCAGAAATGACAAAGGGCGTGTTCTGATGTATGCGGATAAGATTACCGACTCCATGCGGGTTGCCCTGGATGAAACGAAACGCCGCAGGAAGATTCAAGAGGCTTATAATAAAAAGCATGGCATTACGCCAAAGACCATTGAAAAAGCCGTGCGGGATGTCATCAGCATTTCCCAAAAGGTGGCAAAAGAAAGTTATGAATTTAAGAAAGATCCCGAATCCATGAGCAAGAAAGAATTGAAAAAACTGCTGGAAAAAGTGCAGAAAAGAATGCAGAAAGCTGCTACGGAATTGGATTTTGAAACGGCGGCGGAGTTGAGGGATCAAATGATAAAGTTAAAGACGATGTTGAGGGATATGGAATAAAAGGAATAAAGAATGATTAAGATACAGGAAGATAAATAGAAGGATTCGGACTGTCAAAAAATATGAGTTTTGACGGTTTGGAAAGGATACCATATGGCACAGACAGAAAAATCATACATCAAAATACGGGGTGCAAATGAACACAACCTAAAGCACTTAAACGTAAATATTCCGCGGAACGAATTTGTAGTCCTAACAGGGCTTTCCGGTTCGGGAAAATCCTCCCTTGCTTTTGATACCATTTACGCAGAAGGACAGCGGCGTTACATGGAGTCCTTGTCCTCATATGCAAGGCAGTTTTTGGGGCAAATGGAAAAGCCGGATGTGGAGCAGATTGACGGCCTATCGCCTGCGATTTCCATTGACCAGAAATCCACCAACCGCAACCCTCGCTCCACGGTGGGAACGGTGACGGAGATTTACGATCATTTACGCTTGTTGTACGCAAGGGTGGGCATTCCCCATTGCCCGAAATGCGGCAAGGAAATCAAACGCCAGACCGTGGATCAGATGGTGGATCACATCATGCTATTGCAGGAAGGTACAAAAATCCAACTTCTGGCACCTGTGGTAAGAGGGCGTAAGGGTACCCATCAAAAGATTTTTGAACAGGCGAAACGCAGCGGTTATGTACGCATACAAGCGGATGGCAGCACTTATGAGTTGACGGAAGAAATCCAATTAGATAAAAACAAGAAGCACAATATCGACATTGTAATCGACCGTCTTGTGGTAAAGGCGGGCATAGAAAAACGCCTGACGGATTCCATTGAAACTTGCATGGAATTAGCAGAAGGACTTTTAACGGTAGATGTCATCGGGGGAGAGCCAATCCGTTTTTCAAGGAGTTTCACCTGTCCGGATGACGGGAGCAGTATGGATGAAATTGAACCCCGCAGCTTCTCCTTTAACAATCCCTTTGGAGCCTGTCCGACCTGTTTTGGCTTGGGCTATAAGATGGAATTTGATGAGGATTTGATGATTCCGGATAAGAGCGTAAGCTTGTCGGGGGGGGCGATTTGTGTTATGGGTTGGCAGTCTTCTTCTGACCCGAAGAGCTTTACCAATGCCATGCTCCGTTCTCTTGCCGAGGAGTATAACTTTGACCTTAACACCCCCTATGAAGACTTAAGCCCGGAAATACAAGACCTCATTATTAACGGAACCAAGGGTGTGGAATTAAAGGTTGCCTACAAAGGGCAGCGAGGCGAGGGCGTTTACGATGTGGCATTTGAGGGCTTAATTAAAAATGTAGAACGGCGTTATCGGGAAACCTTTTCGGATACCATGAAACGGGAATACGAGAATTTCATGCGGATTACCCCTTGTAAGGATTGCGGCGGACAGCGGCTGAAAAAGGAATCCTTGGCTGTCACCGTGGGAGAAAAGAATATCCATGAGTTGACGGAACTGTCCTTGCGTAACTTGCAGGATTTTATTAAGGACTTAAATTTAAGCGAACATCAACAATTTATCGGAGAACAGGTCTTAAAAGAAATCCGTGCCAGAATTGGATTTTTGTTAGATGTGGGTTTGGAGTATTTGACCTTGGCAAGAGCCACCGCTTCCTTATCGGGAGGGGAGGCACAGCGGATTCGCTTGGCTACCCAAATCGGATCGGGGCTTGTGGGGGTGGCATATATTTTAGATGAGCCGAGTATCGGACTGCACCAGAGGGATAACGATAAGCTATTAAATGCCTTGCAAAACCTGAAAAAATTGGGGAATACTCTCATTGTGGTGGAGCATGACGAGGATACCATGATGGCGGCGGATCACATTGTAGATATTGGTCCCGGTGCAGGTTTTCATGGAGGGACTCTTGTCGCCCAAGGAACGGCTGCGGATATTATGGCGGTGCCGGAATCCATTACAGGGGCTTATTTAAGCGGACGAATGAAAATTCCCGTGCCGGAAATACGCCGTGTGTCCTCCGCCTATCTGAAAATCAAGGGTGCAAGGGAAAATAATCTAAAGAATGTGAATGTAGAAATTCCCCTGGGTGTTATGACCTGCATTACCGGGGTGTCCGGTTCCGGAAAAAGTTCTCTTACCAATGAGATTTTATACAAACGTCTTGCCAGAGATTTGAACCGTGCCCATACCATACCCGGAAAGCATAAGGCAATGGAGGGGATTGAACAACTGGATAAAGTCATTGACATTGACCAGTCGCCTATCGGCCGTACCCCACGTTCCAATCCTGCCACCTATACCGGGGTCTTTGATCTGATTCGGGATTTATTTACCATGACTCCGGATGCCAAGGCAAAGGGTTATAAGAAAGGGCGTTTCAGCTTCAATGTCAAAGGCGGTCGCTGTGAGGCTTGCTCCGGTGACGGTGTCTTAAAGATTGAAATGCACTTTTTGCCTGATGTGTATGTGCCTTGTGAGATCTGCGGGGGCAAGCGTTACAACAGGGAAACCTTAGAGGTGAAGTATAAAGGGAAAAATATTTACGATGTCCTTGATATGACGGTGGAGGAAGCGGTAGAATTTTTTGAAAATGTTCCTTCCGTGTTGCGTAAAATCCAAACCTTGCATGATGTGGGACTTTCTTATGTAAAATTAGGGCAACCCTCTACCACCTTATCGGGAGGGGAAGCACAGCGGATTAAACTGGCGACAGAGTTAAGCAAACGGAGTACGGGAAAGACCATTTACATTTTAGACGAACCCACCACAGGACTGCATTTTGCAGATGTGCATAAATTGACGGAAATTTTACAAAGGCTGTGTGACGGCGGAAATACCTTGGTGGTCATTGAGCATAATTTAGACGTGATTAAGACGGCGGATTACATTATCGACATGGGCCCGGAGGGGGGCGACGGCGGCGGCATGGTGATTGCAGAGGGTACACCGGAGGAAATCGCAAAGATTCCGGAATCCTATACGGGGCAGTTTGTCAAAAAATTGCTGGAAAAATCATAAAACAAAAATTTATCACAGAAAAATCGTGAAATGTCTGAAAAGGGCTTGAAAAAAAAGGTGGATAGTATATAATAAAGGGGAGTGGGTTATTTTTATCTATTTTCCATTGCATTATCCGCAATGAGCGGACAAGAATCAAGGAAGCAGATTATTAGTCAAATTGCTATTATGAAAAAAGTGTGTGGCATATAAAGAGAGGGACAAGCAGATGGTTTCAACGGATATTGGGATTGATTTGGGAACAGCAAGTATCTTGGTTTATATCAGAGGAAAAGGTGTGGTCTTAAAGGAGCCGTCGGTGGTGGCATTTGACCGCGATACGAATAAAATAAAAGCCATTGGCGAAGAGGCGAGAATGATGTTGGGAAGAACTCCCGGTAACATCGTGGCGGTAAGACCGTTACGTCAAGGGGTGATTTCGGATTATACCGTAACCGAGAAGATGATTAAGTATTTTATTCAGAAAGCCTTGGGGAAGAAGAGTTTCCGCAAGCCCAGAATCAGTGTCTGTGTGCCCAGCGGTGCTACGGAAGTGGAGAAGAAAGCGGTAGAGGATGCAACCTATCAGGCGGGAGCAAGAGAGGTTTCTATTATTGAAGAACCCATTGCGGCTGCCATTGGTGCAGGCATTGATATTGCAAAACCCTGTGGGAACATGATTGTAGATATAGGCGGTGGTACGGCGGACATTGCCGTGATTTCTTTGGGCGGCACCGTGGTCAGTACTTCTATTAAGATTGCAGGAGATGACTTTGATGAGGCCATCGTTCGTTTCATGCGTAAAAAACACAACCTCCTAATCGGAGAACGTACCGCAGAGGACATTAAGATTAAAATCGGAACTTGCTTTCCCTTGGCACAAAATGAAACCATGGACGTAAGGGGAAGAAACTTGGTAACAGGACTTCCTAAGACGGTATCCGTATCTTCCGAGGAAACAGAAGAGGCATTAAGAGAAGCTACGGTACAGATTGTAGAAGCAGTACACAGCGTATTGGAAAAGACCCCCCCCGAATTGGCTGCCGATGTGGCAGATCGAGGCATTGTGCTGACAGGAGGCGGAGCATTGTTGCGCGGCTTGGAAGAACTGATTGAAGATCGGACAGGTATCAATACCTTAACAGCGGAAGAGCCTATGACCTGCGTGGCAATCGGAACAGGAAAATATGTAGAATTTTTGGCAGGGGAGCGGATGGAGTAGGTCTGTGCCTTGGTTGAAATAGGGAGAAAAACGGGCAATCCAAAAGATAAAAAGGGGATGCTCGTTTTTTTGTTCTTAGAGATACTCAAACGTTACTATTCACAGTTCCTGTGAATAGTAACAATTATGCACGGGACACCTTACCGAACAAAGAACGTTCGGTAAGTATCGCCCTAGAGTACAGGGCTTAATCGCAAAAAAATGCGATTTGGCGCATGACTTAATCGGGTTTTTCTTCGAAAAACGCCTCTCGGAACGGTTCAACCGTGAATAGTAACACTCAAACCAACCGTAAATAGTAATAAAAATTCTGATTGAAATGCCTCATTTTTCACATACTAAGGAAAAGAAGAAAAATCAGCACGAGGTATGTGAACTATGATTACTCATAAACTGCAACGATATGCGAAGCACTTGGCATATCTTCTGCCCCTTTTATTTTTTGTATTTGCCTATCATTCGCTGCTCCATGCAATCCCCGATCAAATCCGCATGGTGGCAGGGCGAGAGGAAAGCTTTCATCTGAAACTCCCGCTTACGGGGGAAGTAAAGGAGGGGAGCGTTCCTGTATTTACCAATCAAAGCACGGAAATTGACCCCACCCGGATTCACTTAAATCTGCGGGATTCTTTTACCTTAAGTTCTCAAGCAGAGGGAGAATTTTCCATCAGTTGTAAGCTTTTTGGTCTGTTGCCTGTGAAAACGGTACCTGTTTCCGTGCTACCCCAAGAAAGTGTGATTCCCTGCGGCACACCCATAGGAATCTATGTGCAGACGGACGGGATTTTGGTGATTGGCACAGGTGCAGTGACGGGTATGGATGGTATGAATTACGAACCAGCTTATCACTTGATGAAAAGCGGGGATTATATCAAAACCATAAATGGCGAGGCGGTTCTTCGGAAAGAGGAATTTATCCGAAAAATTAATCAATATGGGGGAGCAGACATAGACCTTGGTATCGTAAGGGGGGAGGAGTCTATTCATCTTATGATCCACCCTGTGGAAACGGGGGCAGGCGAGTATAAACTGGGCATATGGGTGAGGGACGATTTAGCAGGCGTGGGTACCATGACCTATTATACAAACAACTTAAATTATGCCGCCTTGGGACATCCTGTCAGTGATATGGATACAGGGGAAATGATTTCTTTAGAGAACGGAATCTTATATGAAGCAAATATTTTGGGTATTACAAAGGGAGAAAAGGGAAAGCCCGGGGAGCTTGCGGGAGCCATTGATTATCAGGCGAAGCATCGTCTTGGTACTGTAACCGGAAATGAAAAATCCGGCATTTACGGGCAATTAGAACGCATTCCCGAGGGTTTAGAGGAAGCCTCTCCCCTTGAAATTGGCATGAAGCAGGACGTTGCGCTTGGAGCGGCAACGATTATCAGCACCGTTTCAGGAGAGCGGAAAGAGTATGAAGTAGTAATTACGGATATAGCCTTTAACAGCAGCAGTGAAAACAAAGGGATTCAGTTTAAGGTGATAGATCCTGCACTTTTGAATTTGACAGGGGGGATTGTGCAGGGCATGAGCGGAAGCCCGATTATTCAAAATGGAAAATTAATCGGGGCGATTACCCATGTGTTTGTTCAAGATGCCGCAAAGGGCTATGGGATTTTTATTGAAAATATGATGCCGTGAACCGACAAATTTCGACAAATAGAGTTTCCTTTTGTCAGATTTTGGAAATACATTTTAGTTGAAATATAGTGAAAAGAACCGTATAATTAAGGTTATAAGAAAGACAGGAGGATTTGCGGGTTGGAGAAGCTGAATGTGGTGATTGCCGACGATAACGAAAGAATGCGGACTTTGTTGGGTGAAATGGTAGAACAAGATGAAGACTTAAGCGTGGTCGGCATGGCAAAAAACGGAGAAGAGGCTTACGCCCTAATTAAGAACAAGGAACCGGATGTAGTGCTTTGTGATATTGTCATGCCCAAACTGGATGGGCTTGGCGTGTTGGACAAGGTGAAGAAAGATACCCACATTAAAAAACACCCTGCATTTATCATGGTAACTGCCGTCGGACAGGAATCAATTACAGAGGATGCCTTTGCCCTTGGAGCTGATTACTACATCATGAAGCCCTTTGACAATGAGATGGTGCTAAGCCGAATTAAGCACGTGAAAAATCGCACCTCAAAGGCAGTGGGGCGTGTGCTTAGTTCCTATGAAACAGCAAAGGAGGATAAGGGCAGGAATTTAGAAACGGAAGTGACTGCCGTTATCCATGAAATTGGCGTTCCTGCCCATATCAAAGGCTACCAGTATTTACGAGAAGCTATTTTGATGTCGGTTTCTGACATGGAAATGTTAAGCTCCATTACGAAAATCCTGTATCCCACCATTGCTAAAAAATTTCGGACAACCCCCAGTCGTGTGGAACGAGCGATTCGCCATGCAATTGAAGTGGCTTGGAGCAGAGGAAAGATGGATACGATTGACGATTTGTTTGGCTATACCATACATAATGGGAAAGGGAAGCCCACGAACTCGGAATTTATCGCTCTGATTGCAGATAAGATTCGTTTGGAACAAAAAGTGTATTGCTTGGCGTAAGGTGAGTTGCGGAATTAAAGGTGTGCAGAGGAAATTTGTGGGGTAGGGTGATGACTAAGGCTTGATGTTACGAAGATACCTTTGTTCATGCCGCACCTAGTTTGCTGTCTTTTCGGCTGTAATAATAGGCGTGATCCGACAGTATTTCTCCCTCTTCTAATTGCTTGGTATTGATGTCCAAAATCATGGCGTTTAGATGTTCCTTGGTACAGTCTTCTCTTGCGGGCAGTAAAAGCACTTCATGGACACTGCAAGGTAGGATGTATAAATCACAGGAAAGGCGATCCGCCAAATCGGACAGCAGATCCTGATATAAAATGCAAGCGGCACCATAGAGTCGACTTTCATTGGTAAGCAGGTACATGGGGGAAGGGATGCTGTCAGATAGTGGAAAAGTTGGCAGTTCCTTATCTGTTTCAGAAATAGAGCCATCCGGAACATCAGAGGTGGTATCTGCATTACGGAGTAAGCGACCGTCCTCACCGGTTTCAGAAATAGACTTACCCAGAAAATCGGACAGCTCGTTGCAACAGCAGGAGAGCAAAAATGGACTGTTACGCTTGGCAAGACGAAGCAGCTCCACCTTGTCGGTTTGCCAAAGACTAAGGTGGGGATTGGTGACTAAGATAGTGGCATTGCCGGATTCGCCTGTACTGACCAGGCAATAAAAGACAATTGCCAGATCCAAGAAAGGGATATAGGGCAGGGTCTTTAATAGCGCAATATTTCGCTTGCGATGGATGAGTCGATAGACAATGCGTTCTTTCACATTTCCAAAATCACAGAAAAATGAAGCATCGATATTTTCAGCAGGACGGTATTTGTGGTAATCGGAAAACAAGCGGGAACAAAGTGCCGAAAAGGATTCGCCGCCTTGCAAAGAGGGGTAATACTCGTTTAGATATAGGGTTGGTGCAATGTTTTTGCCTGCCTCTAAAATCGTAAGACCGTCGGCAGTATTTCCGTTATTTCGGGGAATGGTGTGAATGGTAATGGCGGTGTCCGGTGAGAACCGAGAACGTAGTGTTTTTACCACAGATTTTTTGAATGTTTCGTAAGTCATAGAACCTCCTTCATTTTCAATGAAAATGCGGGAAGTGCAAAAGATGTAAAACTGTTATTTGGGGAAATTATTCGGAAAAAAGCACGCAACTTACCTGCGTGCTTTTACTGTAGCATATTTTCAGAAAAAAAACAAGACTAATTTTTTAGAGAGTTGTTTCATAGTTACTGTTCACACATAACCATTTTATAAGGCAGGGAAAACATTATCATTTTGACTTAGGACATTCCTAACCCATTGTATCATGCGGTAAATATTGCTTTCTGCCAGACCATAGTCTTTGGCAATTTGTGCATAGGTGAACCCTTCCCGGTAATATGCAAAGGTTGCTGTCAGCTGTTCTTTCACAGACAGCTTTGACCTACGTCCGCCATTGGCATATTTTTTTGCAACGGCTTCTTCCAGTATGGGCAGCATCTCTTCAAAGATTGTCTGTCCATTTTCGTTGACTTGATAGTAAGTTTGCATTGGAGTGCAGGGATGTAGTTTTTTCAATGTAATTGTCCGCCTTTCTGCTACTGTTTTTTCGGCAAGCTGAGTTATTGTTTTTAGAGCAGTTTTATGTGTAACTGTCTTAATTCAGGCAAATTTATCCTAACTGCCCTTTGTTAAAACTCATTATAAACTATGAAGTTACTTTAAGGTCAAGGGCTTTTTTGAATTTTTTTCAAAAATAACGAATACCTGAAAAGAAGCAAATAATTGACGTATGAAAGATGATTTCTAAGAAAAATCATTGGTTTTGCCGGAAAACCGGATTTCTCTTCAAAAACACTTGTATTTTAGCGATGAGAGAGGTAAAATAAACAAGGAACGATATAAGGAGGCAAAACATGAACTACTATGAAAAAACAGCGGAAGAAGTAAGTACGCTCTTAAAAGTAGACCCAAGCAAAGGTCTGACAGAGGAGGAAGCAAAAACCCGTCTTCTTCAAAATGGAACAAACGAATTGGCGGAGCAGAAGAAGAAAAGTCTGCTCAAGATGTTTTTGTCCCAGTTAAATGAGGCGATGATTTATATTTTATTTGCGGCGGCGGCCATTAGCCTATTCTTAGGGGAATTTGCAGATGCCGGCATTATTTTGTTTGTGGTATTGCTAAATTCTGTCATTGGTGCGGTTCAGGAATCAAAAGCCCAGTCCTCCCTTGATGCCCTAAAGAAAATGTCCAGTCCAAACTGTGCCGTCAGAAGGGGGGGGGTAATAATTGAAATCCCTGCCAAGGAATTGGTTACAGGGGATCTTGTACTATTAGAGGCGGGGCGTATTGTGCCTGCTGATTTGCGTTTGACACAAACGGTGAATTTGAAAATAGAAGAATCCGCTTTAACGGGGGAGTCGCTACCCTCCGACAAGAATGCAGAGGCGAAAGTAAGTGAGGGAGCAGGAGCAGGGGATCGAATCAACATGGCATTTTCCTCCACAAGCGTTGCCTATGGGCGTGGAGAAGGTATTGTTGTTGCGGCAGGTATGGATACGGAGATTGGAAAAATCGCCAAAATGCTCACCTCCGAAAAAGAAGAAATGACCCCATTGCAAAAACGTCTTGCGGAACTTGGAAAGATTTTGGGCATTGCCGCTGTTCTTATTTGCGGTGCCATGTTGCTTGTGGGATATTTACAGCAGCGGGAAATGGGGGATATGTTGCTCACTTCCATAGCCTTAGCGGTAGCGGCGATTCCGGAAGGATTGCCTGCGGTGGTAACCATCGTGTTGGCTTTGGGTGTGGGGCGTATGGTAAAGGTCAATACCATTGTACGAAAGCTCCCAAGCGTTGAAACCCTAGGTGCAGTCAATGTGGTATGCAGTGATAAGACAGGAACCCTTACCGTAAATAAAATGACGGTCTTAAAGGTGTTTTTGGACGGTCAGCTGATGCCCCTTTCTGAGGTAAAAGAAACCGGAAATGAAATCTTCCTGCGAGGATTTACTCTGTGTAACGATGCTTCTATACAAGAGGGAAATCGTATCGGAGATCCTACCGAACTGGCACTCCTTGATATGGGAGCAGTCTATCATCTGGGACGAGAGCGTTTAGAGGAGGCATTGCCGCGCATTAACGAACTGGCGTTCGATAGTGATCGCAAATTGATGACCACCGTACACCGAGAAACGGACGGGAACATCCTTGCATTTACCAAGGGTGCTATGGACAATATCTTAGCAAGGAGTGACAAAATCCTTGTAAATGGAGTGACCCGGGCAATTACAGCGGAGGATAAGGCAAGTATCGAACAGGCCGCCAAGGAACTGGCACAGGATGCCTTGCGTGTCTTAGGGCTTGCTGTAAAACAAGGTGATGAAACCGCCACGGAGAGCAATCTTACCTTTGTGGGGCTTGTGGGCATGATTGATCCTCCAAGGGAAGAGGCCAAGGATTCTGTCTTAAATTTGGCACAGGCAGGTATCCGCACGGTGATGATTACAGGGGATCACAGGGATACAGCCTTAGCCATTGCCAAGAATTTAGGGATTGCCGCAGGGGAAGCGGAATGTATGACAGGAGCGGAAATCACCCAAATCGGGCAGGAGGAATTGAATCGCCGTGTGAAAGATTTGCACGTCTTTGCCCGGGTAAGCCCGGAACATAAGGTTATGATTGTAAAAGCCTTGCAATCCCACGGCTACATTGTTTCCATGACAGGTGATGGTGTAAACGATGCACCCTCTCTAAAAGCCGCCAATATCGGCGTGGCAATGGGCATTACCGGTACGGATGTTGCCAAGGGTGCGGCGGATATGGTGCTGACCGACGATAATTTCAGCAGTATTGAAAAGGCGGTATCCGAGGGGCGCACGATTTATGCCAACATCAAAAAGACGGTATTGTTTTTGCTTAGCAGTAATTTAGGCGAAGTGTTTTGTATGTTTGCGGCCATTGCAGCAGGATTTGCCGCACCGTTGCGAGCTACCCATATCTTATTTGTCAACTTGATTACTGATACGCTGCCTGCTCTTAGTTTAGGTGTAGACCCGGGCAGTCCCAATGCAATGAAACAGAAACCCCGGGGAGAAAAGGAGGGTCTGTTCTCCAACGGGGGTATGGCGATTACCGTAGGCTATGGATTGTTGATTGCCTTACTAACCTTGCTGGCATTTTTGATTTCTCCTATTCGGATGGTTGGATTTGATTTAAGTGCAATACGCAACTGGTATGAAAATGCAAATCAACTGGAACTGGCACAGACCTATGCCTTTATGACCTTAGCGGCAAGTCAGATTTTCCATTCCATTGGCATGAGGGATGTTTCACGTTCGATTTTCCGTATGGACCATTTGGAGAACCGTTTTATGATTATAGCTGTTATCATTGCCTTTGCTTTGCAGTATGCCTTGACGGAGGTAGGAGCATTGGCGAGTTTGTTTGGAATAAGAACCTTAGGTGTGTCCGATTGGCTCACGGTGTTGTCGCTTAGTGTAATGCCCTTGGTGGTGCATGAAGTGAGGGTGTTGCTGTTGTTTTTGTTGGGGAGATTAAAGGGGAATAAATAAGATTTGTAGTGAGCAAATGAAAATTTAATGGGCAATGGCGAAACAGGGAAGATGAAACTATCTTCCCTGTTTTGTGGTAGTTCAAAATTACTTGTATCCATCAATACCACAAGGCATGGGAGTTTTATTTCCAAGTCATTTGCAACTGTCGGTTATGTGTAGCACAGTCGAAAAGATACAGGTTGATAAGTGTTTGGTATGGGATACCGGTCTTTTTAGATTGGGTCTTAAAATAATCAATTGTGTCGCTATCTAAGTTGATTGTAATCTGTTTTTTTAATCTTTTAGCATATGGGTTTTTTTGCGATTGTGAAAAATCATACTCTTCTCTCATGTTATCACCTCAATCTTGATAATTTTGATATTGCTTTGCTTCCGTCATTGCTTCGTCAAACGATACGTCATGCTTTTTTTGGTTAGCCCTATTTTTGGTTTCATCCCATCTAAACTTTATGTTTTCCATAACTATATTATAATTGTAAAATAATTATTTGTCAAGGATTGAATAGTTCTTTACATAAGACATTATCATAAATCATTGTTACGAAGTAGATGATGTTGAAGATGATACTGGAGAATATCTGGATGTTGATGATGCAGCACTAATTTGGCAGTCATACGGTGAGGACGAAGATTATACTTTTGGTTATACAGAAAATGAACTCCGAGAGGCTCTTCGTTAGGTTTATGGAAAGAACGGCAATCTATTTTTATAACTATCCACACTCCTGTTTCTAAGTAAAATACCTATAATGATTTTTCAAACTGCACAAGGAAAAAAATTTTATGGCAAAAACAAAAGATGGAAAAAAGCGAGTATTGGTTCATGGATATAATAGGGGAGAATCTGAAGTGCGCACTCATTTTCTTCTTGCAAAAGCAAACCTGTCGAAAGAGATAATTGCTTCCCAATTCGGCGGGTAAATCTCAGTTGCGTTTGTATTTCAAATTTTTTCCGTTACCCTCAGTAATAAGCAAATCTTTTTTCAGCATATCTCGCAGAAGTGTAATGGCAGTTGCCTGTGAAATGCCGAGTTCATATTGAACTTTTGAACGGGTGATTGATCCGGATTCTTCAAACATCAACATCACTTGGCTTTCTCGTTTGCCAAGATGTGCGGCGTTTTCGTTTATGAAGTTTGTGTTTGGTAAAGTGATTTTGAACGCATTATCGGACAGCTCAATGGTTGATTGGACGGTAAATTCTTTGTAACATTCTGTGATTTTCGGCATTCCCGTCCCGTAAGCTTCAATCAGATTTAAGCGGTAAAAAACATCTGCTAAATATGGATTGCGAAGTGCGGACACGCCGAGCATAATGTCATTCAACGACACGCCTTTCATTAAACCACCGATGGTGATGATTTCAATCCGGTTGTCAAAAATGCTGATAAGCGTTGCGGGAGAGAGCCCATAATCACGGTGAACCAGTGCGTTGAGCAGAGCCTCGCGAATGGCTTCGGTCGGATAGTCACGTTTATCAATACGGTCAAGACCGTCAAATTCGGAGTGCAAACTGTTGTAGCGGTCAATAAAACCATATACTTCATCCAATTGTTCAAAAAGCGAGCCATTAAATTCACGCCTGTCTTTGAAAACTGTTTTACCGGTTCCCTGAAACACGGCTAACTTAATCGTGTGGACACATTGCTCAGATAACAGGAGTGCAAGATTGGTATAGGTTCCATCCTCACCGATGAGATGTAAAGTGCGTTTTTGCGACTCGCCAAATGTGACTTCCTTTTTTTTGAAATATGCAGCTGCATGGTCAAATGTTAATTGTTGCGTTAGTGAACGTGCCAATTCGTAACGGTCACCGCTTGTTTCTTTTATCATCGCCAAAATTGTTGTTTCTGTCGCCGGAACACTGGATGCACCTTGCCGAACAAAAACGCCTTCCGGACGAACGCCTTTGCCTGCAAGATAATACGGACGTGCTGTGCCGCACTGAACGGTTACAGAAATAATTTGTTTACCGTCCATATCAGTGATGGCACATTCAGTAAATAGTGTAACATCGGGGCGAATTGAATCACGAATGGTATTTGTTGTGCGAAGCAACACATCATGCGCATCAGCCAAACCGATAATCTCACCATCATCGTCAACGCCAATCAGAAGTTCCCCACCATCTGTATTGGCAAATGCAATGATGGTTTTCTTGATGTCCTCAACATATTCACGCTTGAATTCGTTGTTTTTATTTTCAATTCTCATATCGCTAGCCTCGTTCCAATTGTTATCATCATCATATAATTATTATAATCATTAGAAGCGGATTTGTCAACAAGAAAAAAGCGCTTGACAAAACAGGCTTGGGGGGGGTATAATGAGGGTTAAGTAATTTTTGAGAAGAAAGGAAAAAAACATGGATAACGAAGATAAGTCCCCTTCGGATTACAAAACGGAACAGGAGCTTTCACAGGGAAAAGCAGTATATAAAACCCGTTCTCGATTATGGAAACAAGTTATACAAATTCTTTCCATAATGAGTATCAAGGCAAAAAGAATCATAATAGGCATTATTCTAATTGTCGTGATAATAGGTGCAATTTCCATTTATAATGAAGTCACACGTCATACGGAACGCACGATTGGAAATTCATTGACTCCGAAAGAACTTATCGAAACCTTTGAGATATCAACGCTTGATTATGAATATAGCAACGTTGTATTTGAACAAAACAACCGTGAACGAAAGTTTCTGTTTGTGGAATTAGAAGATGCCATTCAAATGTATGCGGTACGCTACGATGGTTCTGTTAAGATGGGTATTGATGGAAAAGAGCTCAAAGTGGATGAGTCCTACGATGGCGAAGGAAAGATATTAAAGATTACGGTGCCGAAGGCGTATATTATTTCCCATGATGCCCCTTTAAATGATTCTGCTGAAGTCATATATGATGTTGCCGACCATACGGAGAATGCAAGAATTGGTCAGTATATTAAGGCGTTCAATACATATAAGAAAGATACGGAAAAAAAGATTAAGGAAAATGGACTGCTTGATAAAGCACAAGAAAGTGCAAAGACACAGTTAGAGTCGTTTTTGAACGCAATTCCCGACATACGGGATAATTATAAATTGAAATTTGTTCTCGAATAGTACCGGTTTACCGAATAGGAACTTAGTGCAGCGTATTTCAAATAATTGACTGGAAAATGTTGCATTAGAAGAAAAATAAAATAACCTGCCACGAAAGAAGGGCAAATCTTAGGGGGAAGCAAAATGTTTATTACAAAATCGCATAAATATAAAATCTTTGGTACGCTACTCTTGCTCTTGTTGCTCAGTGTATCCTTGCTTGCATGTAAATCAGATAGCAAAAAAGGGAGTGCAGAAGCACCTGCCGATACGGAGAACACGCCTGCGGCAACTACCGAAATACCACCGGAAACGCCCGAAGTACCATCGGAAACCACCGAAGTACCACAGGCAACTGCTAAACCATCGCAAACTTCTATCACAAAAGCGGACATTACCAAAGTATTGGACAATTTTGACAGCCAAGCGGTGTGGCGAGAGTTTGAATTTCAAACGTCAGCCTATAAGACAAAAGGAAATCTCGTAGGATTCGGTAAGACTCCAACCACACTTAAAATAAATGGTAGAGTTTCTCTTCAACTTTCATCGGATCGAAATATAGTGCTGGATAATTCCGAGCGAATAATTGCCATAAGTATGGGGCAGATTACCACAGAAACGGAGTTGGATATGCCTGAAAAATGGAAACTGATAGCGGTTCATGAAAAAGACCAAACTGACCTTGATAAACTGCAAGAAAAATTAGCCGCTTTTGCAAAAAAAGATGATACAAGTATTTTTGATAAAAAGGTAAAAGCAAAAATCCAAGAGGAAATCAAAGAAGAAAAACAAGAACAAGAAACATCAAAAGCACAGATTTTTCAAGAGGAAACTCGTGCAAAAATTGAAACACAGCTTACCACCAGATACGATATAAGTGATTATACGATAAAAATAATATTTGATTAGATGGTATTTGAGGGAATGGGTTTGGGAGAATTTAGGATAAAGCAGGAACTTAACCCTAAAATCACGCAAAAGCGACTTGCGGAGTGGGTAGCCTAGATGATACGATAACGTGCTTCCTATCTAAGTTACAGACAAAGCAGAATGGAAGAAAAAGACTTTAAGCGGCATAAAGTTCAACACCAGTTTTTATGATTTCATCAATAAATGGTGTATCTCCGATATTAAAATCTTCTGTATTTATGGCATGAGGCTCTATTCGCGTGTCTATACCCCAAGTTAAGCTCATGAGTTTTGCACCGTCATCAATGGTGTCGGTAATGTCTTTTGAAATAACTGCAACATCTATATCACTATCTTGGTGGTTTGTCCCTTGCGCATATGAACCAAATAAAACAACAGAGTCTATACGATAATACAGACTGATTTTACGTATATAAGTTTCTAATGATTGTAATATTTCTATATTGATTTTGCTTTCAACCATCCTCGTATCTCCTCAATTTTATTGATATGAATGTCCGCATATTCTCTTGTTGCTTTCTTATAAAAATTCAATTTATAGTCTTCGTACCTAGCGTTCATGTTAAAATGTGTTATTAAAGATAGTTCGTCCCGTAGTTCTTGTGATAGTTCCAAATCACACCGTTCGGCAAGTATTAGCAAGTTATGTATTTTAGGGGCATGAGGTTGTTCTTCATTTTTTCTGGCATATAATCCTTTTAATAATTTTTCAATTACTAAATGTCCCAAAAATAATGCCCAATTATAATCTTGTGTGCTATATAAATGTTGCATTGTTGTATAATCATTATCTGAACTTTCAACCCAGTATTCCAGTAACTCTCTATTTGTCATATTGGTACCACCTTTTCTATCTAACCATATTTTATCATATTACAGTCTATTTATGCAATACTACTTGAAAATAATTCGTCATAATTCTATAGAAAATCTGTTTTCCTCGAAATCGAAATCGAACGAAAAGACATTAAAATCACCCATAGTTTCGACGATAAATGGAAGATTCCTTTAGAAATAGGAAACCCTAATATATTTGCCCATCTTAAGAAGATACTTCTCGAGTTCTTTGACGAGCTGCATTTTTATATTGAAAGTTATCGGCAAATCCGGGGTTTGATGAGCGGGATTTACAGCCCTGCCAACGTAAAAATTGATGTCGGTGGCTTCTTCAAAAAGGATACGGCTTATAAGGGAAGCACCATCACGCCCCACGCTCCAAATATGGTACAATTCGTTTTCATTCACATAGTCCTTGGCGTATTCGATCACGCGGTTCATGGTAATCACACCTTCGGTTACCAAATCAACACCGTCTATTTTCGCAATCGGCGGTATTTTGTTGTCGTAAAAATCAAGGGTAGGGATCACGCTTTTTCCCAAATATTCCGCCGCAATTGTTGATGTTGTACCGCCGCAGATGATATGTTTTCCTACTTTTGAAAAGAACAGCGACATCATTCTGTTTCCGTCAAATTTATTGGAGGGAGGACCGAAAAGAATATTTGAGGCAGTGCGTTTTTGCATACGAACCGTACAAACGGTTGCATCGTCGCCCGGTTCAAGCTCGTATTTTGCATTTACCTCGTCAATCAAAATTTTCGACAACGCCTTTGCGTTAAACGCACCGGGAATGGTCAGAGGTTCAATATACGCAATAATATCCTCTCGCTTCCAACCCCAGTTAAACGCCGTACCCATTCCCGCATAGGGACAGCCGTCGCTCATTGCTATAATTACGTCATTTTCTTCTAATTTAATGTGCGTTTGCAAAACTTTCCGTTGACTGTATGTTATTTCAACGGTAGGATAGTCTATGTTATGTCCATTTCTGAATAAAATGACTTTCGGATTTTCATACTGATAGATTTCCGCAAATTCGCCGTCAAAGATTTTTATGACCGTAAAGGTAGAATACGCAACCCCGCGAACAGAACAAACAGGCAAAGTTTCAACAATTGTTTCCACACAATTTTTAAGAGGCAATCCTGCATTCAGCATAGTGGATAAAATTTTTGCGGTAAGGGTGGACAGGATACACGCTTTCACGCCGCTGCCCATTCCATCAGCCAAAACGATGACCGAATTGCCATCGCTGTCGGTTACGATATTTACAGTATCTCCGCAAAGTTCTTCCCCAATGTGATTTATGCTCATATAGCCTATATCGGCACACAGTTTATTCATTTCGCACAACCTCCTGTAACTTGGTCAGTGCGATTTTTGTTTCGGCAGTGGTTTCACCGAGAAGTGAGGCGATCTCCTGCACGATACGCATTTGTTTTTTTATCACTTCATCCGTGGTTTCAAGTGTCTGCTCTCTTGCATTTTTTTGTTTTTCACGTAAATTTTCCTGTTCCGTAATATCCTGCATAATACAGATAAGCATATTGTATACGGAGTCGTAAACGATTGTTTGATAAACAAACTTATCATATTCGGTCAGCTGCACCTTTTGCCCATATATATTTCGCTTTTCATCTCGGGTACATATAAACGGAACGGGATTTAATACCCGGACGATTTTATCACCCAAAATATCATTCTCGCTATGAAGGCGCAGAATATCAAGTGCGGCACGGTTTATTTGCTGTACTTCCATTTCGCTGTTAAGCACGATAATTCCGTTAGGAGAGTTTTGCAGGACAAGAGAGTTTGTTTTCTCGGCTTTTTCTTTCAGAAACGGAAGACACATTGTTAAATCCGCTTTGCCTTGGAGTACGGCAATTGCTTTATCGCGGCAGGTTTCGTATCCGCAAGTGCCGCAGTTTAACATATCTTGGGGGGAAGTTTTTCCGATACACCGTAAAATCTCCTCTATGTCTTTTTCGCTGTATAATTCGCTTGATTTGGACGGCAAATCAAATGTTTTGCTGTGTGTAAGGAAATCATAATTCACATCAAAAGCTTTTTCACCTGTGTAATTCTCCACAGAATGAAACCCCGTAAATATGCTTTTGGACGTGCAAGCCGGACCGCCTACGCAACTGCCGATGCAAGCCGACATCTCTATAAAACATTTTTTAACCATGCCTTGTGATAAATCGTTAAGTACACTAATGCAGTTTTCAAGTCCGTCAACCGCCATATACTTGTATTTTGGCGTTTTTTCAGTCATTGTCTTGATGATTCCGCCTGTCGTCGGAAAAAATCGGGCACGACTGTTTTGTTTGGTATCGCTTTCATTGGAAAGAAAGATTTTCTTTTCCGCAAACCATTCCGTAATTTCCGCAAAAGTCATAACGGCATCGACAAATCCCTCATATCTTGCTGCCTCTTCCATTTTAGAAATGCACGGTCCGATAAACACCACCTTTGCCTTCGGGTTACGTTTCTTTATGTCCGCCCCGTTGGCTTGCATTGGAGAAAGCACGGGAGCGAGATATTTCACAAGTGACGGGTAATATTTTTGCACCAGTAAATTTACGCTGTTACAGCAAGTGGATATAAGCACATCAGGATCTTCTTCTTTCAATATTCGCTCATATTCATCCTTGACGGCAGCAGCTCCTTTCGCTGTTTCCTCTGCCCCTGCAAAGCCGAGTTTTTTCAGTCCGTCTTCAAGTTGACGAATCCCCGCTCCGCCAAAGTTCGCTATGAAAGACGGTGCAACCGTGGCGTAAACGGGAACACGTTCACCGAAAAGCGTGATAATTTGCTCTCGCGTGCTTATGATTTTTCTGACATTTTGCGGGCAAATGACAAAGCATTTTCCGCACAAAACACAGTTTTCGTCATCAAGTGTGGCACGTTCACCTGAAAATCGAATTGCTTTCACAGGGCAGTGCCGTATGCACTTATAACAGTTTTTACAATTCGATTTTTGCGATTCATAGAAACTTGGCATACGCATTTCCTCCCTATGATAGCTTAGCGACTATCGCTCCTCTTTTTATTCATACTCCACAACATTTGCCCATTCGGACAAAAATTCATATTCGGTTTCGAGGCCTTTTGCAAGTTGTGTTGCGGCGACAATGGGAAACCATTTGTGGATAACCTGTTTTGGCGTATTGGCTTTTTCGCAGTAAATATCGAGGTATTCGTCCGCCTCATCGATATACCCTGCCAGCCGGAAACGGAGGTACGCTCTTGCCGTATCCGCCGCCGCCGAACCCTGTGTGGCGTGTGACCAGTCGATTATAAACGGCTTGCCGTCGTTATCAATGATGATGTTTGAGAGTGTCAAATCGCCGTGACAAAGAACCTCGTCATTGCGGAGCGATCTCAGTCGAGTGAGAAGTTCATAACGTACGGTAGCATTAAGACCGCAAGCATCGATTTTTTCACGCATTTTCTCGCTGTGTTTGTTCAACTTGGCAACCTTTTGACGATTTATCTCAAGCTGAATGTCCGCCATTTGTGCGATAAGGGCAGATTTTTTAGACGGCTCTTCTTCGATAAGACGAGTGAGTGTTTTGCCGTCAATATAGTCGGAAACGATCGCCCACTTGCCGTCAATTTTCGCTACTTCGTGAATCTGCGGCACATTCAGCAGGGTATTCTCCACACGAGATTGATTGAGTGCCTCATTAAGCACATCGGATTTAGAGAAGTCCTCGTTGAAAACCTTGATTGCCAAGTTGCCATCGCGATAGAGCGTTTTTGCGGTTCTTACCGCAATGATTTTATCCAATTTCATGCTTTCACACCTCCGTAGTACGCATTAAGATACATTTGTTTGATTTCGGCAATAAGCGGATACCGAGGATTTGCCCCCGTGCATTGGTCGTCAAATGCCTGAACGGACATATCGTCAAGGCGGTCAAGGAAGTCTTTTTCCTCAATTCCGTAGTCTGCGATCGTCTTTTTGATTCCGATTTCCTCTTTGAGTTCCTCGATTTTGGCAATGAGAGATTCGAGTTTCTCGTCGTCGTTTTTACCCGCTAAACCGAGATATTCGGCGATTTCAGCATAACGGCGGAGCGTGTGCGGATGGTCATATTGCGAGAAAGTTCCCATTTTCGGCGGCACTTCCTCCGCATTGAAACGCAATACTTCCGAAAGCATAAGTGCGTTTGCGATACCGTGGGGCAAACGGTGGAAACTGCCTAATTTATGTGCCATAGAGTGGCACACGCCGAGAAACGCATTGGCGAACGCCATACCCGCTATTGTCGCCGCATTTGCCATTTTCTCCCGGGCAACGGGGTCAGCTGCACCATTTTCGTAAGCGGAGGGCAAATATTCAAAAATCATTTTGGTTGCACGGAGGGCAAGACTGTCGGTATAATCGGTTGCCAGCATTGAGGCATAGGCTTCCAGTGCATGAGAAAGTGCATCTATTCCGCTTGCGGAGGTCAAACCTTTCGGTGCGTTATCGTGCAGATTTGGGTCGATAATAGCCATTTTCGGGAGAAGTTCATAGTCCGCAAGGGGATATTTAAGTCCGCTTTTTTCGTCTGTAATGACGGCAAAGGGTGTAACTTCAGACCCTGTTCCGCTGGTGGTGGGAATGGCGATGAAATATGCCTTTTCACCCATTTTCGGGAAAGTGTAAATCCTTTTGCGTATGTCGGAAAAACGCATAGCCATATCTTCAAAATCGACTTCGGGATGTTCGTAAAGTACCCACATTATCTTTGCCGCATCCATTGGGGAACCACCGCCCACAGCTATAATCACGTCAGGCTCGAAGGATTTCATAAGTTCCGCTCCCTCTCGTGCACAGGCAAGTGTGGGGTCGGGTGCAACATTTGCGAAAGTTGTGTGCTGAACGCCGATTTCGTCTAATTTGTCTGTGATTAGCTTCGTGAACCCGCTCTTAAACAGAAATCCGTCCGTTACGACAAAAGCACGTTTCTTTCCTTTCAACTCGTCAAGCGCAACAGGCAAAGCCCCGCGTTTTATATATACCTTTTCCGGAACTCTTACCCACAGCATATTCTCACTCCTTTTTGCGACAGTTTTTATATTGATAAGGTGTTTTACGCCGACATTTTCCGAAACGGAATTGCCGCCCATTGTTCCGCACCCAAGCGTAAGGGAGGGAGCCATTTTGAAATTATAAAGGTCACCAATGCCGCCGTGTGAAGACGGTGTGTTGAGGATGATACGGCAAGTTTTCATCTTTTCGGAAAACTGTGCAATTTTTTCTTTCTCGGTTGCTGTGTTGACATAGAGGCTTGCCGTGTGCCCAAGTCCGCCGTTGATGATTAATCGGTCAGCCAGGTATAAAGCATGTTCCCAGTCAGTTGCCTTATACATAGCTAACACGGGAGAGAGTTTCTCGTGTGCAAATTCCTCCGACAGTTCGGGACTTTCCGCTTCCCCTATCAGGATTTTTGTGTTTTCGGGGACAGTCACATTCGCAAGTTTTGCTATGTTGTATGCTGATTGCCCGACGATTTTTGCATTAAGCGAACCGTTAACAACAATTGTTTTACGGACAGCCTGTGCTTCATCGAGAGAGAGAATATGACAACCGAGATTTGCAAACTTACTTTTAACGGTATCGTAAATTTCAGCGGGAATGATAACAGCCTGTTCCGAAGCACAAATCACACCATTGTCAAATGTTTTGGAGTGGATAATCGAATTTACGGCAAGGGAAATATCTGCCGAAATATCGATTACCGCAGGCACATTCCCCGAACCTACGCCGAGAGCCGGTTTTCCACTGGAATAAGCCGCTTTCACCATCCCCGGACCGCCTGTTGCTAAAATGATGTCGCTTTCGCACATAAGCATATTCGTCATATCAAGACTCGGGACATCTATCCAACCGATTATCCCCTCAGGTGCACCCGCCGCAACCGCCGCTTCAAGAACAATTCGAGCTGCATCCGTCGTGCAGTTTTTTGCCCGGGGGTGAGGTGAAATAATAATTCCGTTGCGAGTTTTGAGAGCAATGAGGGTTTTGAAAATTGTCGTTGACGTTGGATTTGTTGTAGGTATAACCGCACCCACAAGACCAATCGGAACAGCAATTTTCTGTATACCAAAGCTCGTATCCTCTTCAATAACACCGCAAGTTTTGGTGTCACGATATGCGTTATAGATGTACTCGGAAGCGTAGTGATTTTTAATCACCTTGTCCTCGACAATTCCCATTCCCGTTTCAGCAACCGCCGCCTGTGCAAGGGGTATGCGATGTTTGGATGCGGCAAGAGCCGCCGCTTTGAATATTTTATCGACTTGTTCCTGCGGATACTCCGCAAATTTTTCCTGTGCCTTGCGAACGCTCCGGATCAGATCAGTAAGCCTTTCAGGCGAGTCCGTCACAAGATGATTTGTTGTTCCCATTGTCTTATTCCTCCGTTTTCTTTAATAAACTCATGGAACCCGTGAGCATTGACAGCGATGCCGCCAAATCCTCATTTTTTACCGCTACACCCGCCGGAACTTTAAGTGTAACAGGAGCGAAATTCCAAATGCCGCTGACACCTCCGCTTATCAGTTCATTACATACAGTTTGCGCTTTTTCAGCCGGAACGGTGATTATTCCGATCGTAACGCCGAATCGCCTGCACATATCCGTAAGTTTTGATGTGTCCAGTATCATCACGCCGTTTACGGATTTTCCTAAAATATCCGGCGAAACATCAAATCCTGCCCTTATTTCAAGCCCGCAATTTGCAAAATTTTGATAAGAAAGAAGTGCTGTTCCCAAATGTCCGACTCCGACGATAATGGCACTGTTTTGCTTGTCGTATCCGAGAAACTTTTTTATGTCACGCAAGAGTTCTTTTTTTTCGTATCCCATTTTAGGTCTGCCGCTGCCGCTTATCTGGGATAAATCCTTGCGAACGGAAACGTCATAATAGTCAAGTGCATTTGCGATTGTCGTCGCCGAAATGTTCGTTACTTCATCACCCAACGATTCGAGATACTCACGGTACTTTGATGTGCGGGCGTATAACTGTACACTTATACTGACTGCTATAGAAATCACCTCCATTTTTTGTGTCTGAAAGTAAGAGCGGAATCATCGTTGTGTCATTGGAAAATTCCATTCCATAAATCGTTGACCCATATCCGCACTATATTATCGATAAAATTTTATCGATAATATAGTTATAACAGATTTTAATAAACCTGTCAAGAGTTTTTTGGGGAAAAAGGAATAAAATTTTATTTCTGTTAATTCCCAAAGTAAGTTCCACTATGGAATTTGATGTGGAATTTAATCTGGAACGGATTTCTGGTAGAATTTAATCTGGGAAATTTTCTTTGAGAAGGAGAAGCATCATGCCAGACTTAAATTC
>BNZC01000020.1 GCA_026000755.1 Clostridia bacterium | reverse complement strand
TCGGATATTTTTGCAGATTCCAATGGGTTTCTTAAGATTTATTTTTATGGCTTTGTATTCATGTTTTTGTACAATGCCTTTTCCGCCATTTTTAATGCCTTAGGGGATTCCATGAAACCCTTGGTGTTTTTGCTGATTTCTTCCGTGATTAATATCGCTTTGGACTTTCTGTTTGTTCTTCATTTTCACATGGGGGTACCCGGGGTGGCGTGGGCAACGCTGATTGCCCAAGGCTTTTCGGCGGTGTTATCCGGGGTGGTATTGCTTCGAAAACTCAAGACAATAGAAAGCGAACCTTTCCTGCGTTTTGAAGGAGCTATGCTGAAAACCATGGTGCAGGTGGCAGTTCCCACAATCCTTCAACAATCCATTGTTTCCATCGGAATGCTCCTGATTCAGGCAGCGGTCAATCGTTTGGGTTCCTCCTTTTTGGCGGGTTATACGGCGGCGATACGTATTGACGGGATGGCCATCGTTCCCATGGTGGCGGTAGGAAATGCCATGTCCACCTACGTGGCGCAGAACATGGGGGCAAATAAACCCGATCGAATAAAGATTGGCTATCGCATTTGCCTTGTGATGGCGGCAGGTATCGGATTGTTGATTGCGGGAATTTTGCACTTTTTCGGACATGAGATTATGGGTCTGTTTATGGATTCTGCCACGGCAGCAGATTCTATTTTAGTGGGCGTGGAGTATCTGGGTACCGTGTCTTTATTTTACTTTGTTATGGGCATGATGAATGTAAGCAATGGGGTATTGCGGGGAGCGGCAGATATGCGCTGGTTCTTAGCCTGTAGCCTTGCAATCCTGATTGTGCGGACAGGCCTAACCTATGCCTTAGTAGATGCCACAGGAGGGATGATTATCCGCTACGCCAACCCGGCGGCTTGGTTGGTGGGACTTGTGATTGCGGTGTTCCGTTATTTTCAGGGCGGATGGAAGAGCAAACAGTTGATATAGCAGTTCCATGTGGCATTGCTACATAACAGAAAAATGATTGAAAAACTTGATTTTTTACAAGTGAAAAGGTGGCAACAAAAATGAAGCGAAAAAACGTAAGCATAAAAGACCGAATTTTAGTATTTGTAATCATTTTTCTTATTGCATGTACAGGAATGGTGTCGCTGATTTCCGGTTTCAATCTGTACGCTCGTTCCAGTGAGGAGGTTAAAAACTCAGTCAGTCAGAAAAACATCATACTGACACAAACCATAAACGGTACGTTTGCACGGTATCAGTCGTGTGTGGATGAGGCGGCGCAGTTTATACACGCAAATCCTAAGCTTACCGGGGAGGACTGCGAAAGGTTTTTTAATTTGCTCATCAACTCGCCTTACGTAAACGGTGAATATTATGATGCTTTTATCGGATACACAGACGGTACGGCTATACACGGCACAGGTTGGATACCGCCGTATCCGCAGTGGCAGTCGTATAATAGGGCGTGGTGGAAAGTCGCCGAAGAATCTCCCGGTATGCCTGTGTTTTGTGAGCCTTATCTTGATATGGACACAGGTGAACTTGGTGTATCTGTTTCTATGACGGTACATCCTGAAAATGTGTCCGAAGGGGTTGTAGGTATTGATTTGCCACTTAGCGATTTGGTGGACTTTGTGAAAGAATCGAACGAAGACCCACTTGTGCAGTCTTTTATTGTCAATTCGTCCGGAGATATTCTCATTCACCCTGATACTGATTTGGCTCCCTTTGAAGATGGAACACTTCAGAATTTAACACAGGTGAAAGGTGGTAAATATGCAAAGCTTTGGCAACAGATTGTTTCGGGCGAAAGGATAATAACGACATCTATTGTCGGCGATCCGAAAGAAATTTACATAACAGATACTCTCGACAATGGATGGCACGTCATTTCAAAAATCTCGTTTCATGCAATCATGAGTCCTGTCAATCAGATGATAATTACCAATATTATTGTATTCCTTATTGTATTGGGCGTGTGTGTGGTGGCGATAAGCATATTGGTGACACGTATTGTGATAAGTCCTCTTGAAACGATTACGGACGTAGCGTTAAAATTGTCGGATGGATATGTCAATATGCAGGTTGATGAAACATATGTCGGTGAGTTAGGCAAGCTGTCGATGTCATTCAATAGAATTATTGAGAACACCCTTGTAAACAAAGTCGTGACGGAACGTATGGCTGACGGTGATTATACCGCAAAAGTGCAGATAAGGTCTGAAGGCGATGTGTTCGGTATCTCTTTGGATAAGCTGAACAAGAGGCTTGATGATATGCAGACACAAATCGCCATTCAAATACAGGAGTATGAACTGCTTGGAAGAACTGACCCTCTCACAGGGATTCCGAACAGAAGGGATTTTGATGAACATATGCAGCTTGAATGGAAAAGGGCCATGCGGAATAAAACAACAATCTCGTTTTTGATGCTTGATATTGATAAATTCAAAGTATATAACGATACTTATGGACATCCGCAGGGAGACAAACTTCTGAAAGCGGTTGCCAATATTATTTTTGAAACCGCAAGACGTCCTTCGGATGTTGCTGCACGCTTGGGTGGCGAAGAGTTTGCTCTTCTTTTGCCCGAAACGGAACTTTCCAAAGCACTTATTGTTGCAGAAAACATCCGTGCCAAAGTGGAAGCGTTGCGTGTACCCGACGAGACGGGTGCGGATACTGCCGTAACCGTAAGTATCGGTGCCACATCGCTTATGCCCGATGCAAATGATATAATAGAAAATGTTATATCCGCCGCTGACAAAAATTTGTACAATGCAAAAGAATCCGGACGAAACCGTATTTATTCGGATGAAACAGGGAATTGAAAAAAACTTCAAAAACCTCTTGCATTTCCCATGGAAATGGTGTATTCTAATAGAAAAGCGAATAGATGTGCAGGATGAACAAGGGCGTTCCATAGGCTAGGGGAATGCCCTTTTATAGATAAAAGCAGATCTGTTTTTCGTTTTAAGCAAAGAGCAAAAAGGCTTACTATTTTGCAAGACCAAAATCAAAAAGGAAGAAAGGAATCAAAACTATGAGTGAAGTAATCAATGTATCAAAGATTTTCGGGGAAAATGTCTTTAATGACAGCGTAATGAGGGAGCGTTTGCCCAAGAAAGTATACGCACAACTTAGAAAGACCATTGAGGACGGCAAGACCTTAGATCCTGCAACAGCAGATGTGGTGGCACATGAGATGAAGGAATGGGCCATTGAAAAAGGTGCAACCCACTACACCCATTGGTTCCAACCTTTAACAGGAACCACGGCAGAGAAGCATGACTCCTTTATTACCGCCCCGGATGCAGAGGGAAAGGTCCTGATGAGTTTTTCCGGCAAGGAATTGATTAAGGGAGAGCCGGATGCCTCCTCCTTTCCTTCCGGCGGCTTACGTGCTACCTTTGAAGCAAGGGGCTATACGGCATGGGATACCACTTCTCCTGCCTTTGTACGTCAGGATGCGGCAGGTGCAACCCTGTGTATTCCCACAGCATTTTGTTCCTATACAGGGGAAGCCTTAGATGCAAAGACTCCCATTTTACGTTCTACCGAGGCTGTCAGCAAACAGGCGGTTCGCTTGCTGAAATTATTTGGCAATACCACCTCTAAGAAAGTAACCCCCTCTGTCGGACCGGAGCAGGAGTATTTCTTGGTAGACCGTCAGAAATACTTAAAGCGTAAGGATTTGATTTTCGCAGGACGTACCTTATTCGGAGCAATGCCGCCTAAGGGTCAGGAGATGGAGGATCATTATTTCGGAGGAATCCGTGAACGCATTGCCGCCTTTATGAAGGAATTAAACATAGAGCTGTGGAAGCTTGGTGTAAGTGCAAAGACCCAGCACAACGAAGTGGCACCTGCACAGCATGAGTTAGCACCTATTTACGCTTCCGTAAATATTGCAGTAGACCACAACTACATGGTTATGAATGTGTTACGCAAGGTTGCGGAACGCCACGGTTTGGCATGTCTGCTTCATGAGAAGCCATTTGCAGGGGTGAACGGTTCCGGAAAGCACAACAACTGGTCCTTGACCACAGATGACGGGATCAACCTGTTAGAGCCGGGTGCAAGTCCCCACGACAACATTCAGTTCCTTGTGGTGCTGACCAGTATCTTAAAGGCTGTGGATCGACACGCAGATCTTCTTCGGGAATCTGCCGCAGATGTGGGAAATGACCACAGACTTGGGGCAAATGAAGCACCTCCCGCTATTATTTCCATCTTCTTGGGTGCACAGCTTCAAGACGTGTTAAGTCAGTTGCTCAGCACCGGAGAAGCCACCAGCAGCATTGAAGGTGGATTTCTGGACAATGGAGTAAAGGGTGTTCCCAATTTGGAAAAAGATGCGACAGACCGTAACCGTACCTCCCCTTTCGCCTTTACCGGAAATAAATTTGAATTCCGCATGGTTGGCTCCAGCGACAGCATTGCGGCACCAAACGTAGTCTTAAATACCATTGTGGCGGAAGCCTTAAGCGAAGCTTGTGATGTATTGGAGAAAGCAGAAGATTTTGAAAAGGCTGTCCATGATTTGATCAAAAAGCAGGCGGCGGAGCATCAGAGAATCGTATTTAACGGCAACGGCTATTCCGAGGAATGGGTGCAGGAAGCGGGGCGTAGAGGTTTGCCGAACATTACCTCCATGGTAGATGCCATTCCTGCCCTTGTAACAGACAAGTCACTTGCTATGTTTGAGAAGTTTGAGGTGTTTAACCAAGCGGAGTTGTATTCCCGTGCGGAAGTATTATATGAAATCTATTCCAAAACCATTAACATTGAGGCACGTACCATGATTGATATGGCAGGAAAGCAGATTATCCCCTCGGTTATCAAGTACACCACAGTTTTGGCAAAATCCATCAATGCGGTAAAAGCGGCGGCAGATGCGGATGTCAGCACCCAGGTTGAATTGCTGAATGAAACCAGTGATCTTTTGGCAGAAGCAAAGAATGCCCTTGCGAAATTGACCGAAGTGACAGAAGCAGGTGCAACCCTGGAAGCCAGAGAGCAAGCGGTTCATTACAGAGATGCAGTAAAAGTTGCCATGGATGCCCTTCGTACTCCGGTAGATAAGTTGGAGATGATCGTTGATAAGGAATTGTGGCCAATGCCTTCTTATGGAGATTTGATTTTTGAGGTGTAAAAAAGAGTAAGAAAACAAAAAAAAGACTTGCAATGTGTATTCTTTTCCTGTATAATAGTTACTGTTCGGGGATTTTGGCTGAACAGTAACTATCGTGTACAGGTATTTTGCTGAAATAAAGAACCTTCGATAAGTGTTGCTCGAAAAGGTGGGGTTCGTTTTTCTGTTTGAACAATTATCTATACATGATTGCAAAATAATGGCCCATCGCCAAACGGTAAGGCAACGGACTCTGACTCCGTCATCTCAAGGTTCGAATCCTTGTGGGCCAGCTGTACGCCACCACTGCGTAGTGGTGGCGTTTTTTTAGATATGGGTATGGTATAGATATAAGGAAGTTCGGTAAGTGGAACTCATGCTTTCGGTCTGCAAGTTATTGCATGAAACCAAGAAGAATCAAGAAACTAAGGAGTAAAATCATGGACTATATAACAGGTGTAAATAAAAAAGAAATCTTGGAATTATCGGAATTGCTTGATCCGAAATTGGAACAAAGCACCGTAAAAGTCAACGGCACGGTACACACCATCAGGGATATGGGCGAGGTTGCCTTTGTGGTGCTGCGTAAGCGAGAGGGTTTATTACAATGCGTGTATGAAGAAGGAGTAACCCAATTTGATAGTAAGACCGTCAAAGAAGGTGCCGCCATTGAAATCGAAGGCGTCCTTCAGCGAGAGGAACGTGCGCCGAATGGAATCGAGATTCGCATGAGAAAAGTCAGACTGTTATCAGAGCCATATGACACCCTACCTCTTACTATTTCCAAGTGGAAGCTCAACACTTCTTTAGAAGCAAAGTTAGATTACCGTTCCGTTTCCCTACGTAATGTCAGGGAGCGGGCGAAATTTAAGATACAAGAGGGCATTGTCCGTGCCTTTCGGGATTTCTTATACGGACAAGGCTTTACCGAAATTCGCACACCAAAAATCGGAGCCAAGGCGGCGGAGGGAGGATCCAACCTCTTTCGCTTGGATTATTTCCGCCGTCCTGCGGTCTTAGCTCAAAGCCCGCAGTTCTACAAGCAGATGATGGTAGGTGTATTTGAACGGGTATTTGAAACTGCACCTGTGTTTCGGGCGGAGAAGCACAACACCAAACGGCATTTGAACGAGTATACGAGCCTTGATTTTGAAATGGGATACATTGATGATTTCACCGATATTATGGCAATGGAAACGGGATTTTTGCAGTACATGATTGCTCTCTTGGAAAAGGATTATGCCAAGGAGTGTAAGTTGCTTTCCGTTGATATGCCAAAAGCAGACAAAATTCCCACCGTGCGTTTTGACGATGCCAAGAAAAAAGTAGCGGAAAAATACAATCGCGAAATTCGCAACCCCTATGATTTAGAGCCGGAGGAAGAGGCATTAATCAGCCAATATTTCAAAGAGGAAGAGGGGGCGGATTTTGTGTTTGTAACCCATTACCCCTCAAAGAAACGTCCGGTGTATGCCATGGACGATCCCGCAAATCCTGCCGACACCCTAAGCTTTGACCTTCTGTTCCGTGGCATAGAAATTACCACGGGAGGACAACGTATCCATGATTATCAACAGTTGTTGGAGAAATTTACCAACCGAGGCATGGAAACCGAGGGGGTAGAGCAATACCTCAATACTTTCAAATGGGGATTGCCGCCGCATGGAGGATTGGGCTTGGGACTAGAACGTTTGACAATGAGGTTGCTTGGGGAGGATAATGTTAGGGAAACTACGTTGTTCCCAAGAGATTTAAGTAGATTAGAACCGTAGATAGGAGAAATTATGCAACACTTAGGAACAAAAACATTAGAAACCAAACGCCTGATTCTTCGCCGCTTCACCATAGAGGACGCCCCTTTGATGTACCAAAACTGGGCTTCCGATCCGGAGGTGACGAAATTCTTGATGTGGACTACTCATAAAAATCAAGAAGAAAGTGAACAAATCCTTACGGACTGGATCAAGAAGTATGAGCAAGATACTTGGTATCATTGGTGCATTGTTGATAAAGAAAATTCAGAGCCAATCGGCAGTATGGGTGCCATGTTCTTAAATGAAAACTATCAGAAAATAGAAGCCGTTGAAATAGGCTATTGCATTTCCAAGGACTACTGGCACAAGGGCATTACATCAGAAGCCTTAGCAGAAGTCATGCGTTATCTGTTTGACGAGGTGGGAGTAAATCGAATGGAATCTCGCCATGCGCCGGAGAATCCCAATTCCGGAAAGGTCATGGAAAAATGCGGCTTGCGCTACGAGGGCAGACGGATACAGGGCGACTGGAATAATCAAGGTGTATGTGATGCCATGTTGTACGGTTTGACAAAAGCCCAAAGAGCCGGCACCGCTCAGGGAAACGCCACTCAAAATGCGGCAAGCGGACAACCGAACAACCCAAGCAGTCACAATATCATTTCCGATGAAACCATAGAATATGTAGGTATCCTTGCAAAGCTCTCCCTTTCGGAGGAAGAAAAGGAACAGGCCAAGAAGGACATGGGCAGTATGTTGGATTATATCGACCAGTTAAATAGTCTTGATACCACAGGTGTAGAACCGATGTCTCACGTGTTCCCGATTCAAAATGTATTCCGGGAAGATGTGGTAACAAATGGCGATGACAGCAAACAGATTTTACAGAATGCACCTGCGGTTAAGGATAACAGCTTTAAGGTACCGAAAACGGTCGAATAGGAGGATTTCCTTTGAGTATCACAGCATTAAGTGCACTTGCACTTGGGAAGAAAATAAAAGCACGGGAGATTTCCGTCACAGAAGCCACACAGGCGGCATTTACCCGGATAAAGGCGGCGGAGCCACAGATTAACAGTTTTGTTACCTTAGATGAAGAGGGTGCATTAAAACAGGCGAAAGCAGTTCAGGATAAAATCGACAGGGGCGAATTAGACAGCCCTTTAGCAGGCGTGCCTGTGGCAATCAAGGACAATATGTGTACCGCAGGAATTTTAACTACGTGCAGTTCCAAGATTTTGTCTGATTTCACCCCCCCCTATACAGCAACGGCGGTGGAGCAGCTGCAAAATGCAGGAGCGGTTATCTTGGGCAAAACCAACATGGATGAATTTGCCATGGGCAGTACCACGGAAACCTCTTACTTCGGGGAAACGAAAAATCCGTGGAATACTGCTCATGTACCGGGCGGCTCTTCCGGTGGTTCCTGTGCGGCAGTTGCGGCAGAGGAATGCTTCTACACCTTGGGTTCTGATACGGGCGGTTCCATTCGTCAGCCCAGTGCATTTTGCGGGGTGACGGGGATTAAGCCCACCTATGGGAGTGTTTCCCGTTATGGTCTGATTGCCTATGGCTCTTCCTTAGACCAGATCGGACCCATTGCAAAGGACGTGTCGGACTGTGCGGCTATTTTGGAAGTGATTTGTGCTCATGACAGCAAAGACAGTACAAGCGTGTTGCGGGAAGATACTGATTTTACCTCGGCTCTTACCGGTGAGGTAAAGGGCATGAAGATAGGCATTCCCACGGATTATTTCGGTGCGGGTTTGCAACCGGAAATCAAAGAAGCCGTGCTTGCCGCCGCAAAGACACTGGAAAATCAAGGTGCTATTGTAGAGGAATTTGAACTGGGTTTGGTGGACTATGCCATTCCCGCTTATTATACCATTGCTTCCGCCGAGGCAAGCTCGAATCTGGCACGTTTTGATGGCATCAAATACGGCTATCGCAGTGAAGATTACGAGGGACTTCATGATATGTATAAGAAAAGCCGCTCTGAGGGCTTTGGAGCGGAAGTAAAACGCAGAATTATGTTGGGTTCCTTTGTGTTAAGCTCCGGCTATTACGATGCGTATTATTTGAAAGCCTTGCGTACCAAGGCCTTGATTAAACAGGAATTTGACAAGGCATTTCGTATGTTTGACGTGATTTTAGCTCCTGCCGCACCTACTACGGCACCGAAACTGGGGGAATCCTTAAGAGATCCCATTCATATGTATCTGGGGGATATTTACACGATTGCCGTAAATCTTGCCGGCTTGCCTGCCATCAGTCTGCCTTGCGGTAAGGATAAGGCGGGACTGCCCATCGGAATGCAGTTGTTTGGAGATGTTTTTTGCGAGAAGAAAATCCTTCGGGCAGCGTATGCTTATGAACAGGCAAGATCGTATGAGCGTAGCCCCCTTGCAAGGGAGTTAGAAGGATAATACTTCCTGCTAGACAATAATGGATCATGTTGCATTTCGTATTTAAGAGAATAGTGAGTCCTTACTTTTTATCTACAGCATTTTTATTGATTGACAGAACGATTAGAAGGAGCAGAACATGAGCAAACAATATGAAACAGTCATTGGTCTTGAAGTTCACGTAGAACTTGCCACGAAAACAAAAATTTTCTGTTCTTGTACCACGGTTTTTGGAGGAACACCCAATACTCACACCTGCCCGGTCTGTACCGCACTGCCGGGGTCTTTGCCCGTGCTGAACAAGCAGGTGGTGGAATATGCCATGGCGGTAGGTCTTGCCACAAACTGCGAGATTACCCCCTACAGCAAATTTGACCGTAAGAATTATTTTTATCCGGATAATCCCCAAAACTACCAGATTTCCCAATTGTATCTGCCCATTTGCAGAAATGGCGGTGTGGAAATTGAAACAGAGGGCGGCAAAAAGGTAGTGGGCATCCATGAAATTCATATGGAAGAAGATGCAGGGAAATTGATTCACGACGAGTGGGAAAATGCCTCCTTGGTTGATTTTAACCGTTCCGGCGTACCTTTGATAGAAATCGTGTCAGAGCCTGATATGCGCTCTGCTGAGGAAGTGATTGCCTATCTGGATAAATTGCGATTGATTATCCAGTATCTGGGAGCCTCCGATTGTAAATTAGAAGAGGGTTCCATGCGTGCAGACGTGAATCTCTCTATACGAGAGCAGGGCGCAAAGGAATATGGGACACGCACGGAAATGAAGAACTTAAACTCCTTTAAGGCCATCGCTCGTGCGATTGAGGGGGAGAGGGTGCGGCAGATTGAACTCTTAGAAGAGGGAAAATCCGTTACACAAGAAACTCGGCGTTGGGACGACAATAAAGAAAGTTCCTATGCCATGCGTTCCAAAGAAGATGCACAGGACTACCGCTATTTCCCGGAACCGGACTTAGCACCCATTGCAATCAGCCCGGAATGGATTGCTGCTGTTAAGGCAAGACAGCCGGAACTGCGGACAGAGAAACTAGAACGTTACAAAACGGAATATGACATACCGGAATACGATGCGAAGATTTTAACGGGAACCAAGAAAATGGCGGAGGTATTTGAAGCGGCGACCGCTATTTGTAAGAAACCAAAGAAGGTTTCCAACTGGCTTATGGTGGAAACACTACGACTGCAAAAAGAGCGTAATTTGGATGCGGAACAGATTCCCTTTTCTCCGGAAAATCTGGCGAAACTGGTGGATTTGGCAGATGAGGGAACCATCAACAGCACGGTGGCAAAAGAAGTATTTGAACAGATGTTTGATCAAAATGTGGATCCCGAATCCTATGTGGCAGAACATGGATTAAAGACCGTGCATGACGAAGGGGAACTTCGATCTATAGTGGAAGAGGTTTTAGCGAACAATCCGGAATCCGTTACGGATTACAAAAATGGCAAAGAAAAGGCCATTGGATTTCTGGTGGGACAGACCATGAAAGCCATGAAAGGGAAAGCAAATCCCGGCATGGTGAATCAGCTGTTGAAGGAATTGCTAGCCGAAAGCAATTAAGCTCCACGAGCCTCATTAATGTAAGTTCAATATGGAGATTAAATGAAAAGAAATAGAAAGTCTATTCTGGTAAAGCGCATTGTAACGGCAGTCCTAGTCCTAATGTGGATGATTCTCATTAGTTCCTTTTCCGCCCAGAACGGACAGCAATCCGGGGGACTTAGCAAAAAAGTTGCCAAAAATGTAGTGGAAACCCAAGAGAAGCTATTGAAAAAGAAATGGGATTCCAAACAAAAGGAAGCAAAGATTTTAGCCTTGCAGTTTCCCGTCAGAAAAACCGCCCACATGACAGAATACGGAATCTTAGCGGTATTGTTGATGTTTCATTTCAGCTGCTATCTCATCCGAAATCCCGGCAACAATTCCAAGCGAACCGATAAGGAATTGTTTCAACTGGCGGATGCCTTGGATGATTATCATGATAGTAAGGTCTGTCATCGTATTCCTTGGAAATGTCGTTTGGCTTTAGCGGAACTCCTTGTCTTTCTTTACGCTGCGGGCGATGAACTTCATCAGCGATTTGTGGCGGGGCGCACCGGCTGCTGGCAAGATGTGGTGATAGACGGGATAGGGGGCGGAATTTTCCTGCTTCTTCTAAGCCTTGCTCACAGGATTTATAGGCTGCATATAGCGAAATAGATGAAAATAGATAACACCGTCACAGATAGCTCTATCATTTTTGTGACTTGCGAAGGCACGGAACAAAAATGATAGGGCTATCGTGACGATGGACGTATTTTACACTACTGCGAATAGCAGACTAAAAATTTCCTGTTGTGATTCTTGTTCTTATGGATTATACTAGAAAGGTAGATGTTGCTTAGCGGGAACCATTCTGCGAGGTGTTTTTCGAAGAAAAACCCGAGTTGTTCATGCGCCAAATTGCGTTTTTGGCGATTTGTGTGCATAATTGTTATTGTTCAGCGTTTTCTTGCTGAACAATAAGGGTAGATGTTACTATAAGCAGTAACAAAACCAAAGGAGAGATATTATGTCAGAAAACGATGAATTACATAAAGGTGAAGAACAAGACCATGTGCAGCAATCCGACCCCAAAGACGAGGGCAAAGATTCTTCACGGAAATTCTGCTATCTTTGCAGAAGGACGGAAAATCAGGCAGGTCCCTTGGTACAGCTCCCCAATCATATCCATATTTGTAACCCGTGTATGCAGCGTACCTTTGATATGATCGGTTCGGATAATTTTAATATCGATCAGATATTTGCCAATCTACAAGATCCGCAAAACAGAAAAGAAATGCAGAATATGCAACAGAATATGCAGGAGGAGAGCTTTGCAGACTGGGTGAAAAAAATGCCCGGAATGCCCTCTAATGTGCGGGTTGTAGATTTAAGGAATCAGGGGAAAACAGAAAAACAGGAAAAGAAAACAGGAAAAGGCAATCAGAGCGGCGAAGGGGAACCGCCTATTTTAGACATTTCCGCTATCCCTGCACCTCACAAAATCAAGGCAAGCTTAGATGAATATGTGATAGGACAAAAGCAAGCAAAAAAAGTCATGTCCGTAGCAGTTTACAATCATTACAAACGAGTGGCGGCGGACTATGAAGACGGCATAGAAATAGAAAAGTCCAATATGTTGATGATAGGGCCTACAGGCAGCGGAAAGACCTATTTGGTAAAGACCTTAGCGAGACTCTTAGATGTGCCGCTTGCCATTGCAGATGCCACTTCTTTAACGGAAGCAGGTTATATTGGAGATGACATTGAAAGCGTAATCGGAAAGCTTCTTGCGGCGGCGGACGATGATGTGGAAAGAGCCGAACATGGCATTGTGTTCATCGATGAAATCGACAAAATCGCAAAGAAACGAGATGCACACCACAGGGACATCAGCGGAGAGGCCGTACAGCAGGGCTTGCTTAAGCTTTTAGAGGGGGGAGAGGTAGAAGTTCCCTTAGGAGCAGGCAGTAAAAATGCCATGGTGCCAATGGTCACGGTTGATACAAAGAATATTTTATTTATTTGCGGAGGAGCATTTCCCGATCTTGCGGACATCATAAAGGAACGGATGAACAAGCATTCGGCAATGGGCTTTCAGTCGGATTTGAAAGATAAATACGACAAAGAGGACAATATCATCCGCAAGGTGGCAGTAGAGGACGTGCGTAAATACGGCATGATTCCTGAATTTTTAGGCAGACTGCCTGTTATATTTACCTTAGATGCCCTTGATGAAGAGATGATGGCGCAGATTTTAGAACAGCCGAAAAATGCTATTCTAAAGCAATACCAAAAGCTCTTAGCCTTAGATGAGGTAAAGCTTGAATTTGAACAAGAGGCAGTCTTAGCCATTGCAAAGGCCGCCATGAAAAAAGACGTTGGTGCAAGAGCCTTGCGAGCGATTTTGGAAGAGTATATGTTGGATATTATGTATGAAATTCCAAAAGACGATAACATTGGTTCGGTGACCATTACAAGGGATTACATTGAACATAAGGGCGGACCGGTGATTACCATGCGGGGCTTGGAACGTGGCTCGCACAAATTTCAGGGGCGGATTGCCGCTTCCGGTACATAAGGGTATCATTATGCAGAGATGCCTTACCAAAAAAATGTCTGATAAGCATCGCTTCGACGAGCAGGATTTCATTTACGAATAGAGAGAGGAGTGCCATATGATATATTTATTGACAGCAATTGGAGCATTTTTCGGAGATTTATTTCTTAAACAAAAAGCAGACGAAAATCTTAGTGCAACAGACGAAAAAGAATTTCTAAAGGGGCGCATTATATTTCGTAAACATTATAATCGGGGGGCAATCTTCGACTCACTTCAAAAATGGCCTGACCTTGTACGGGGTGCCAATGCGATTGCTTTGGGGCTTTTGAGCATTGTGTGGCTATTATTTCTCAGAACGCCGGGCAATGCAAAAAAGAAACTGGGGGGAGCCTTGATGGTTGGCGGAGGAGCCGGGAACCTCTATGATCGCTTAAAGAAAGGGTACGTGGTAGATTATTTTAGCATAAAAACGCCTTTCCCTAAATTTTCCCGCATTGTGTTTAATTTGTCGGACCTCTTTCTTTTTATCGGATCAGCACTTGTGCTGTTTTCTAAAGATACAAATAATGAAGTATAATTTTTCCTCTGTTTACAGATACTAAGTTGCAAACCTAATTACTGTAAACATGGAGGAGAAAATTAAAATGAAAGCAACGGGCATTGTAAGACGAATCGACGATTTAGGGCGTGTGGTTGTGCCAAAGGAAATCCGGCGTACCCTAAGAATCAGAGAAGGAGATCCTCTTGAAATCTTTACCGACCGAGAGGGTGAAATCATATTGAAAAAATATTCCCCCATTGGGGAATTATCCCATCTGGCGGAGGAATATGCCCAAGCCTTATCTTCGGCAAGCGGCTGCCTTGTCTGCATTACAGATAAGGATCACGTAGTGGCGGTGGCAGGTTCGGGAAAACGGGAATTTGACAGCAAGCCCATCAGTAAACAGTTGGATGCTGCCATAGAGGGCAGGCAATCAGGCATTAGCCATAAGGCAGCGGAGGGACTTATTTCCATTACGACAGACGATAAAGCCGACTACGCCCATCAAGCCATCAGTACGATTATCAGCGCAGGGGATGCCATTGGTGCGGTGGTACTTTGCCGTAGAGAGGAAAAAGATGCCATCAGTGAAACAGAATTAAAGCTGGCTGTAGTGGCAGCGGGATTTTTGGGCAAACAAATGGAAGGGTAGTATGGCAAAAAAGAAAGCACGGAAAAAGAAGAAATTTCGCTTCTTTTGGTTTTTATTGAAATTACAGTTGTTCTTTATCCTGCTGATTGCGGGGGCAGTTGCCGCTTATTATTTAAGCGGCTATGGGGCTAAGGTGGCACATTTGCAAGAGGAAGCTGAAAAGCTGGCGGCATCTGCTACAGAGGATACCTTTCGAGCCTCCCTTACGGGCTTGATTTATGCGGCGGATGGTCAGCTGATTTCCTCCCTAAAAGGAGAAAAAGATGTCTACTACTTGGACTATGAGGACATTCCCGCCTATGCGAAAGCGGCGCTTGTCAGTATAGAGGATAAGAAATTTTTTAAGCACGGCGGATTTGATATAGAAGCAATTGCGCGAGCGGCCTTTTCCTTTGTTAGGCATAGGGAGATTACACAGGGAGGGAGCACCATCACACAACAGCTTGCCCGTATGGTTTTTTTGAATCAGGAAAAAACGTGGGAGCGGAAAGTGGAGGAAATTTTCCTGTCGGTGGCATTGGAAAAGAAATTCAGCAAGGAAAAAATACTGGAATTTTACTTAAATAATATCTATTTTGCAAATGGATACTATGGCATTGGGGCGGCAAGCAAGGGATATTTTAATCAGGAAGTACATAAATTGGATTTGTCCCAGATTGCCTTTTTGTGTGCAATCCCCAATAATCCAAGTCTGTACGATCCCGTCGTGCATAAGGATAATACCTTAAAACGAAGGGATCGAATTTTGCGTCAGATGAATGCAGACGGAAAGATCAGTTCCTCCACCTGCGCCATGGCAGTTTCGGAGTATATTAACTTGGAGCGTCCGGAAAAAAAGAAGAACGATTACGTGGAAACCTACACCTATTATTGTGCGGCGCGTGCTTTAATGTCAAAGGAAGGTTTTGTATTTCAAACGAATTTTGCCACAGAGGGGGAACAAAAAGCCTATAATGCCGCCTACAATGGGGCTTATAGCCGTTGCCAGAAGAAATTGTATCAGGACGGTTATCGGATTTACACCAGTATTGACCTGACCATGCAGCAAAAACTGCAAGATGCCGTGGATGGGCATTTGGCGGAGTATCAGGAAACCAACGAGGAGGGTATTTATACCCTGCAAGGTGCCGCTGTTTGCATTGACAATCAAAATGGCATGGTGAAGGCCATCGTAGGGGGCAGGAAGCAGGAGAGAGAGGGTTACACCTTAAACCGTGCCTATCAGAGCTTCCGTCAGCCGGGCAGTACCATTAAGCCGCTCCTGGTGTATGCGCCTCTTTTAGAGCGGGGTTATACCCCGGAAACCGCTGTTCTTGACGAGCCAATCGAAGGCGGACCAAATAACTCCGGGGGGGGGTATTCAGGCAGGGTCAACATTCGCACGGCGGTAGAGAAGTCCATCAATACCGTGGCGTGGAACTTGCTTAAGGAACTCACCCCACAGGTGGGTCTGTCTTATTTGAAAGAAATGAATTTTGCCAAGTTGCAAGAAGAGGACGAGGAGAGTTTAGACATTGCCTTGGGTGGTTTTCGGATCGGAACCTCTCCCATTGAAATGGCATCCGCCTACGCAGCTCTTGAAAATGACGGAAAATTCCGCACCCCTACTTGTATTGTAAAGATTTTGGATGCAGACGGAAAGTTTATTTATGCCCCTGATTTGAAAGAGAAGCAGGTTTATCAGGTAAATGCGGCGCATATGATGACGGATTTATTGGAAGGCGTGCTTGTGCGAGGGAGTGGAAAGGGGCTTGCTCTTTCCGATATGTCCTCCGCCGGAAAAACAGGAACCACAAACTCCAACAAAGACGGTTGGTTTGTGGGATACACGCCCTACTATACCACCTCCGTATGGGTGGGCTATGACATGCCAAAGGAATTGCCGGGGCTTTGGGGTGCAACCTATCCGGGTACGATATGGCGCGATTTTATGGAGAAAATTCACGAAGGTATGGAAAATGAGCCATTTTTGCCCTATATCAAAAACGTGCCGACAAGCCAGGGTGAGGATACAGAGGGTGAGGGTACCGAGGGTGAATCGGACGGAGAAAAGCCGAACGGGGAAGCAGAGGGAAGAAAATCTACGGGAGATGAGGGAGTAAGTCCGCCTGCACCTACGGAAGAGGGCGCCTCTGCCGGAAATGGGGAGGAAGCGGAAACCGGGGGAGAGCCTACCGGAACCGGAGAGGAACCCGGGGGAGGGGAGTGAAAAAGTTTACTGTTTAGCGTGTTTTAAGGATGGGTTAGGATAGTGAAAAAATCGAAAATTTTGTTTTTGTGATTTAGAAAAAACGCTGGACAAAATGGAAAAAATATGCTACTATAATTTAGCGGAAGTTGATTTGAAACTTTGAAACAACTTTCTGCTTAGACTTTCGATGCGTGGCTCAGCTTGGTAGAGCGCTGCGTTCGGGACGCAGAGGTCGCAAGTTCAAATCTTGTCGCATCGAGTTTTGCCGCCAGAACACCTAGAAATGGGTGTTTTTTGCTTTATAAAACAAGGTTTTTTTGCATACAAATTGCATACAGGAAAAGGAGAAACATTTCCGGCGTAAATTGTATCAATGAAACCTAAGGTATTGCTTTTTCTGCTTTTCCATGTTATGATAAGCCTAACGAAATAGGATATAATATTCGGTGAATGACATTAGCGTTCCGAAAGGAGAACCATTATGGCAACTACGACATTTGACAAGAGAATAATCATTGACGACAAAGCAGCCGATGTGATGATTGCATTGCTGAATCAGCCGGCACCGCCACGTCCGGATGTGAGCCAATATTCAAGAGAAATCACGGAGGAGGACTGGCAATGCTTTTTACAAAAGCACTCCGAGAAACCGTCGGAACAGATGCAGAACAACTAGTCAAAAACGCCATTGAAGGTTTTGCCTGCAGAGACAAAGATGTGGAATACTTCCTTAAGCATAAGGTGTTCGAGTTTGAAAAACGTAATAAGAGTCGGACTTATCTTATTCTTGTTGATGAGATCCAGAATCTCGTTGCGTATTTTACGCTTTCCTTGAAATCGCTTGAGTTCCGAGATAAGCTCTCAAAGGGTAAAATAAAGGACATCGATGGTTTCTCCAAAAAAGTCCAAGGTGTTGCAATAGCCTTGATTGGACAGTTTGGCAAAGATGAAACGAAAGCAAAAGAGGTATCAGGGAAAGATTTATTAGGCATTTGTATGGATAAAATCTATCAGGTACATACGCTTATCGGTGGTCGATACGTGTTGGTTGAATGCCATGACGCAGAAAAGGTCGTTGACTTCTACCGTGTCAATAGCTTTGAGGTTTTACAGTTGGACAAATCTGATGATTATCTGCAAATGATTAGAAGATTGTAGGTGCAAAATCTAATGTCGAAAAATTTCCCGAAACACCACCGCAAGTTCCGCACTCAGCACTTCCCACTGTGCTTTCGAAGGATTCTTTTTCAGAATGCCAAGCATAGTCTTTAATATGGCAGTTTCCGGCAGTTTTAGGTAAGGGTTGTTCTCCCAATCAGGAAATTCCAAGTGGACGGTATCTCTAATCCGGCAGTAGATGTCATAAGGAACCTTATCCCAATAAAGATAGAGCAGTCCCAGAGCCTGATAAACGTAGGATTCCAGAAAATCAAATTCAATATCGCGGTAAAGCCGTTCAAATATCCCCAATTCCTTGTATTTTTCAAGACGTAATTCTTGTACCGTAAAATAGTCCAATTGGTGGGGGGCATTTTTTGCATGGGCAATGGAGCCAATTCTATAATAGTGGTGATAAAAAATGTTGCTTAAAGTATAAGTTCTTTCAACATAACATTCCACAATCTTTGTCCAGTAGGAATCTTCATAGACAAGTTCTTCCGGAAACCACAGCTTATTATTCAGAATTAGATTAGATTTGTATAGCTTAGGCATGACAGTATTTAGACTCAACAGAGGAATCCTACCTCCACTCACAGCACTTGGGCTGATTTCTAATTCATCATTGGGGTTAAGATCAAGCACGCTTGTTCCATTGGAATATTCCTTAATGACGCCACATTTTACAAGGTCACAATCGTGTTCTTTTGCTTTTTCATACATTGCCTCATAGAATCGGTCATCCAACCAGTCGTCCGGGTCCACAAAACCAATATAGGGGGCGGTGGCGTACTGTAGACCCACATTTCGAGCACCACTAAGCCCTTTGTTCTTCTCTAACTGCACCGCCAATACGGATTCCGGATACTTTGCTTCAAAAGCCATAATCTGATTCCAAGTAGTACCCTCATCGGTGGAGGCATCATTCACAAAAATAAGTTCCAAGTGTTCGATTCCTATGGTCTGCCTTTCCAGAGAGGACAGGCACTTGGGCAGGTATTTGGCTATATTGTAGCAGGGAATGATGACAGAGATTAGGGGTTTCATTTTAAGGCTCCTTCGGGCAAGGCTTTATGCCCCTTTTGTATTTCCGGAACAATTACAGGTAAGAAGGTCGTTATTTTAAGGCTCCTTCGGGCAAGGCTTTATGTCCCGCCAACATTTCTTCAATCTTCGTCTTGGTATAAGCTCCGATAAATTTCTTATTCTCCTTTGGCAGTTCCGAAATTCGAATGGGCGTACCATATTCCACAGTGACATGACAGGATTTAATCGTAGGCATATGTTTTTCGAAAATTTCATCGGAATTGCTGATGGCTACGGGAATGATGGCGCAACCGCTCTTTTCCGCCAATTTCATACTACCTTCATGGAAAGGGAGCAAATCCTTGCCATGGCTTCTGGTGCCTTCCGGAAAAATGCAGATGGATATGCCTTGTTTCAAAAACTCAATGCCCGTAAGGATTGTCTTTAGGGCTTTCCTTGTATCGCTGCGGCTTAAGGGCAGACAGTACAAAAGAGAAAACCAAGTGGAAATCAAAGGGATGTTTCCAATGGATTCCTTGGCCACATATCCCGTGAGACTCGGAACACGAGAATAGGTGATTAGAATGTCATAAAAACTGCGGTGATTCGGTACATACAAGACCGCTTCCCCTTTTGGAATGTTTTCTTCTCCCAGAACCGTAACCTGGGTTCCGGCAATTAACAGGAGAATTTTAAGAATGGTTTGGGCATAACGCAAACAAATCACATCCGTTGATTTCGGATGAGCTTTATTTATACTCCAGAAAACAATTGTAATGGGAATAGAAATGAGAACGGCAAGTGCAATAAAAATAACAGTGAAAAAAGTTCGTATCATGGCATTGTTCGGAAAAAATCCGCTCCTTTATTCAAATGGTAACAAATTGGTAACAACTCAAATTATAACGCCGAGTAGAGAAAATGTCAAGCATTTCTTGCCATTTCTGTGGGAGTATGTTAAAATTAAGTTACTATTCACGCTTAAGCCCAAACCGCTGCCCGCTTCGCAAAAAAGAACCCTCGCTTAAAACATTTCGGGCAAGCCCCTTGGCCGAAAGCAACTTAGCGATTGGCAAGCATTAGCGTAGCCAGAGCTTAGTGCGAGGTCGTTCACGAACCTTAGTGAGTGCGTAGCACGAGCTTAGTTGAGTGAACAGTTAAAAGGAGTATGCCGATAGTGCGTTAGCGAGGGTCTTCCCGCCATTTCGCTCGAAGGTTCTTTTTTTGCGAAGCGGGCAGCGGTTTTCAAATCAACCTTGAATAGTACCAAATTGAAATTACTGTCCAGTAAGTTTACGAATCTAGGATTTAATTGAGGAAAAGGATATGCAGGAATTAGCTGTTGCAGATTATATTGTTTTTTCAGAGAAAGCAATCAGCAAAAAAGAAGCGGAGCGTTTTGCAGCAATTGCCGGTGAGCAAAAGCTTTCGGTTCTATTGTTGCGAGGTTCTTTGGGTCAGTCTGAATCTAAAACGTACGATAACGAAGAACTCCGAGAGCTGCCTTTTTTAGATTTACTGTTAGATGAAAGGCTATTTGGCGGTGTGTTAGCGGTCAAAAGAGATTTACTGCAAACCACAGGAACGATAAATTGTCGCCTAAAAAGCAAACAGGTTTATGAGTTGTTGCTACGCCTTGCCAAGAGATTTCCGATTTACGCCATAGAAAAGTGTTCCCCGGAAAGGATTCTTTCTAATGTTTCTGATGGGGAGCCGCTACCGGACATTGCGTTTACACGATCATCAATAAAAGCTGAAAACTTGCAGGAAAATAATATCTTGATACAAATAGAAGAATCCACAGAGTCCATAAAAACCGATTGCTACATTCTGGGAACCTATGGGAAAGAATTACAGGAAACCGGGTTTTTTAATGCGGCGGTGGAGGGTATTCTCGCAGCAGCGAAGAGGCTTACGATCGAAGCCCTCATCCTGCCTTATCTGGAACATATGATAGGGCAAGATGAGGAGTTTCTTGCGATTGCAAGGGATACTTATCCGATTTTGATTTATAAGGGAGATGATGTCTGCCATTTTATTTTGACTCATTTTGCACAGGAGTTTGCAGCCGCATTGATAGCATTGGGTCAGGCAGTTGAATTTTTTGATGTGAGAGAAAAAGACCTCAGTGAGTTGGCGCACTTCGCAGGCAGGCAGTTCAAGGCTGTGGTGGGTGTGCAGACCTATCTATTTTCCGTAAAAACCAAAGACGGCAAGTTTTTGCACGATTTGATTGGAGGACCAAAGTATAATTTTCTCTTTGACCATCCGATTTGGTTCCGGAATCATTTGGAGATTGCATTGGATAATCTACACATTCTGACTGTGGACTCTCATTATGCCGCCTTTATACAGCAATATTATAAAAAGGATGCCCTTTTTTTCCCGCCGGGGGGAGAGTTGCCAAAGGAAAACCTTGAAAAGAAATATCCTTTAAGTTTTGTGGGTACCTTGGGAAACTGGCGAAGGCTGCTGATTGAAATACATGAAAAACCAAGAACAGAGCGATTTTTGTTGAATCGTTTTCTCTTGATTATGAAGAAAAATCCGAATATGTCTTCGGAGGCCGCCTTTCATCTGGCGTTGGCTTATTATCATAGAGAAGATGAAGAGGATTTTTTTGAGTATTTTCATGCCGCTCGAAAAGGGATATACATTATCATGCACTATTTTCGGGAAAAGGTGCTTCGTTCCATTTTAGATGCGGGTATTATACTCCATGTAGTCGGAGATGGCTTTGCGAATAATCCTGCGTTTCAGTACCAAAATCTGATTGTTCATCCTACCGTAGAGGCTGTGGAGGGAGTTCGGATTATGCAGGAATCGGAGATTTCCCTGAATGTGATGTCTTGGCACAAAGATGGGTTTACAGAACGAATAGTAAATCCCATGTTGGGTAAATCCCTCGTGGTATCGGATTATAGCGAATATCTCGCAAAGGAGTTTACTTCTAAAACGGATATTTTGCTCTACCGTTTGGAGCATCCGGAAGAATTACCTCGGATGATAAAAGAAGTGTTGCAGGATAAGGAAAAGAGAGAGAAAATAGCAGAGAAAGGCTATGAGAAAGCCTTGGCATTTCATACTTGGAAAGCACGGGCAGATGAGTTCTTGCACTTGTTAAATGAAGATTTAGCAGGAGTGCATCGTGAAAAACCATGATGTTGCGTTGAGAGAAAGGTCGATTATTTAATTTGTTAAATGAAGCTTTAACAGGAGGATGCCATGAAAAACTATGATGTTGTTGCGCTGGGAGAGGTTTTGATTGATTTTGTAGAAAATGGAGTCAGTAAAGAGGGTAATGTGCTATATGAGGCAAATCCGGGGGGTGCGCCCTGTAACGTCTTGGCAATGCTTGGGAAATTAGGGCATCCCGCCGCCTTTATTGGAAAAGTAGGAGAGGACGCATTTGGCCATAGCTTAAAGGCTTCTCTTGAAACCGCAGGAATTACCACAGATGGATTGGTGTTTGATAAAGCGGCACCCACTACCTTGGCATTTGTGCATAATGCGGCTGACGGGGAGCGGGAATTTTCTTTTTACCGCCAACAAGGAGCGGATACCATGTTGGAGGAATCGGAGGTAAACGAGAATTTGATAGAAGATGGCCGTATTTTTCATTACGGCAGTCTTTCTATGACACACAAATCTTGTCGGAAAGCCACGAAAAAAGCAATCGAAGCGGCCGAAAAGGCGCAGGTTCTGCTCTCTTTTGATCCAAATCTGCGTGCTGCCCTTTGGGAATCCTTGGAAGAGGCAAAGCACCATATTTTGTATGGTATAAGACATTGCCGGATTTTGAAAGTAGCAGAAGAGGAGTTGTTGTGGATTAGCGGCGAGAAAGACATCGATTCGGGGATTAAAAAATTGCGGGAAATTGCGGATATTCCCCTAATACTTGTGACTTTGGGCAAGGAGGGGAGCATGGCATACTACAAGGACTTGCAGGTGAGCGCTCCCGCCTATTTGCAGAAGAATACAATTGATACCACAGGGGCGGGGGATACGTTTTTTGCTTGTATTCTGCATTTTGTGTTGGATTATGGAATCGAAAATTTAAGCAAAGAACGCATAGAAAATATGCTAAGCTACGCCAATGGGGCGGCAAGCATTGTGACCACCAGGAAGGGTGCTTTGTTGTCCATGCCGGAGCAGGAGGAAATATTAGAGCTTGTAGGGGGGTGAGAAAGAATTTCCACAGTGTTATGTAGGGCAAGGTGGCTCTCCGCATATCATGACCTCGCTTCGCTGGGGTCAGACCCTATAAAAAGCCCCGCTCTAAAACAGTCCGAGCAAGCCTCCTCAAATACGCCTTTTGGGAAGATTAGGACTTCCCAAAAGGGGAGTCTTCTCTTCCTAGTCGCTCCAATGCTTTTTATAGGGTCTGACCCCAGCGAAGCGAGGTCATGATATACAGAGAGCTACCTTGCATTTACATAATAAGATGTAGATTTAACAATTGCCAACCCAAATAACAGCCCCAAGTTTAATCTTTCCTTGGGGCTATTACCTTAGCAAAGCTCATTTTTTTATCTTCCCGGTAGGATTACTGTGCTCCACCGGACATTTGCTGTTCCTGCTTCATGATCATCTTCTTAACCATCTCGCCACCAATAGAGCCGGCCTGAGCAGAAGTTAAATCACCATTATACCCCTGTTTCAAGGGTACGCCGATTTCAGAAGCAACCTCTTGCTTAAAGCGATTCATCGCTTCCTTTGCTGCGGGAACGGCTGTTTTGTTCGAAGTAGAAGAACTTCCTGTCATTTTAATGCACCTCCAAATATTGTTGTTTTTTCGCTTGTCGCAGATTCAAAAATCTACAATCTTTAGCTTCTAAATAAGATAAGCCCGACTTGTCGTTATCATACAGCTCATATCCGCTGTACCATAGCGAATGCTTATCTTGATTCTATTATCTGCTTTTGGAGGAAAAATATAGGTGGGAATTTTTGGAAGTATTTTATTGGTTAATCTGCCTATTGTAAAACAGGATAAGAGAAATAAGAAGAAATAAAAAATGCCTATCCTGTTAGCCGCAGGATAGGCGATGTCCGTAAGGGCATAACCATCAAAATCCGAGAGGCATCCATCTGTTGGATTGGGTGCTTTCTTAATACCTATGATACCGTGTTTTTCATTTTTTTACAAGTGTTTTATTCTGTTTTTTTGCAATTATTTGTTTTCTCGTTAAAGAGATTCGTTTGACTAAATTTCAGCCTCATTTGTTCTTATCATCCCCTGGTACCAATAAAACGAATCCTTCCTCATTCTCGCCCCACTCCCACTGCCATCATCTTGCTTATCCACATATATAAAGCCATACCGCTTGCTATACTGCCCCGTAGAAGCACTTACCAGATCAATACAGCCCCAAGGCGTATATCCCATTAAGTCAACCCCATCCGCAATCGCATCTGCCGCAGCTTCAATGTGGCTACTTAAATAATCCACACGATAGTCATCGTGAATACTGCCATCTTCCTCCACCACATCAACTGCCCCAAGACCGTTCTCCACAATAAATAAGGGCAAGCGATAACGCTGATAAAACTGATTCAAGACCACACGAAGCCCCACAGGATCCACTTCCCAGCCCCAATCATTGGTTTTAAGGTAAGGATTTCGAACGCCCATTACCATATCGCCGCCGGCAGTTTCAGCTCCCGACTTGTCCGCCTTTTCGGTGCGAGAGCGGTAATAACTAAGAGCAATATAATCCACATGCCCCTTGGCGATAATGACAAAATCCTCGTCTCGGGTCACAAGCGTTACCCCTTGCTCCCTCCATATCCGCTCACTAAAAGACGGATACTCCCCTCGCACCTGCACGTCCATGCAGTAATAATTGGACAACTCCTCTTCTTTTTGTGCATACAGCACGTCCGCAGGATTACAGGAATAGGGGTAAATGGTATCAGCAAGGGTCATACAGCCGATTTTAGCATCCGGAATCATCTCATGGCAGGCAATCACCGCCAAGGCACTTGCCACAAACTGATGGTGTAAGCCCTGAAAGATTGCCTGTTTGCGCTCCGGACCATCTTCCATGGAAAAGCCAAGCCCCTGAATGGGCATGAAGAACGCTCCGTTTATTTCATTAAAGGTCATCCAGTATTTCACCTTGTCCTTATAGCGGGCAAATAAAACCTTGGCATAATGCTCAAAAAATCCAATCAATTTCCGACTGCGCCAACCTCCGTATTCTTTCACCAGAAACAACGGCGTTTCATAATGGGACATCGTAACCACAGGCTCAATGCCATATTTCTTAAGTTCGTCAAATACCCGGTCATAAAAGGCAAGCCCCTCTTCGTTGGGGCTATCCTCATCTCCCCTTGGGAAAATCCTTGCCCAACTAATGGACATACGAAAACAGCGAAAACCCATTTCCGCAAATAGAGCAATGTCTTCCTTATAGCGGTGGTAAAAATCAATGGCTTCGTGGTTGGGATAGCTGTATTTGTTCGTATCGGGTATCAGACTACCCTCCCCTAAGAGCCATTTTAGGCGTATCTTTCCTCCGGGCAGAACATCGGCAATGGTATCACCCTTTCCACCTTCGTGATAGGCACCTTCAATTTGGTTGGCAGCGGTTGCGCCCCCCCATAGGAAATTGTCAGGAAATGCCTTGTTCATGAAAATCCTCCTTACACAAAACAGGGGCAGCTTACGCCGCCCCATCTCTTTTCACTACTGCTACAACCGTCTTGCCCAACAACAGGACATCCAGTCCAAAGCTCCAACGGTTCACATATTCTCGGTCTAATTTTACCACGGCTTCAAAGTCCGTAATCTTACTGCGTCCGCTTACCTGCCACATGCCGGTAATGCCGGGGCGCATTGCCATACGCACCCGATGGTGTGCCTGATACTTCTCCCACTCGTCTATTGTAGGCGGTCTGGTGCCTACCAGGCTCATATCACCCTTTAAGACGTTTAAGAACTGGGGCCATTCATCTAAACTGGCGGAACGAATGAAATGACCAACGCCGGGAATGATGCGAGGATCCTTATCCAACTTAAACATCATGCCGTCCTTTATCTTGTTCTGTTTCATAAGTTCAGCTTTTCGATCCTCCGCATTCAAGTACATACTGCGGAACTTGTAAATCCGAAAACGCTTGCCGTTTCGACCAATCCGCTCCTGAGCGAAGAAGATGGGACCGGGATCTGCGATATAGATAATGGGCGCAAGCACAAGGAAGAATATGGCGGAAATGAAGCATCCAACCAATCCGCCGCAAATATCCATTGCCCGCTTGAAAAAGGCTTGGCGAACGGAAATGGAGTTTAGGCTTTCGGTCAGTACCGCACAGCCTGCCAATTTATTCAAATGCTGATTCTTTACCGTCATGTCTGACAATGCGGCAATCTTTCGGTGGACGGTAATACCCATGGTAATACATTCGGCAATCAAATCCTTTTGTGCATGGGAGGTGTTTTCCGAATCAATCATCACCTCATCCACCCAGTTGTGACAGATATAATCTTTCGCCTGTTTTATATCGCAAACCACGGGAATGCCTGCGATTTTCTTATCGAAAGGTTCCCCATCGGTAAGAATCAAACCGATTAAACGAAGATTAAAGAGGTTGTTTTCTTGTATATCCCTCACCAAATCATTGGCATATATTCTGGAAGTAATCAAGAGCAAGGCACGGTTTCCCTTGCGCTTAATTAAGAATGTTCGTAAGGAATGCTTCCATGCACAGTGTGTGGCATAGGAGCTGATTAAAAAGAAGAGATACATGGTAATAAAGCTAAGACGAGAGTAGAGTGTGGTATCCTTTATTACAAATAAATACAGAGAAAGTAACAGGGTAACCATGGTTACATGGCTAAGGACAGAACGAAATTCCGCATAATAACCTCTGCGTAAAATACCCTTGTAATCGGACAGGAAAAAGCTGACAACGATATGTAGGATAGGCAGGAGAAAGAATACGCTGGTATATAAAGGAGAAGAAAAAGGCAGCATGTAGTGACGCAAATAATAGGAGAGTAAAAAAGCGCATTCCAAGCAAAGCGCATCTAAAAAAATAAAATCAACATGTTTTAAGACACCTAAATGCCATTTGCGATACATAGACGAATACCTCCCCCTTACAAAGTGCGGACAAATTACAGTTGAAAAACATACTAAGTCGATAGTTTTTATTTTTTATGGGGGGGGGTGAAAAATATGACCCCCGCCCCCACAAAAAAATACCACACAAACTAGATTATCGATAATTTGTTTTGTGTTGGGGTAGTAACTGAAATTCAGTTCTTGCCCCAATTGTTTTGAACTGTCATACATTAGCGCTAAAGCATGACACCCAAGTTCTTTGTTGTTTCTTCATTCAAGCAAACGATAATTAGATCGTTGCTCTCTTTCTTCCGATTACAGCAACGCCTGCTAATGCAAGAATTGCTACAATGCCGATTGCTAAAACGCCGTTGTCAGCAGTCTTAGGATTGGTGGCAGAAGAACCGGTTGTAGAATCGGTATTAACAGTAGCAGCATTTGCTGTGCCTACTTCTATGGCAATCGGGGATAATGAGGCAAATCTTACAGCAAGCTTGCTGTTTTGGTTGTTTGTCACCGTAGGTGAGTTATCCCAATTGCTTCCGTTCCAGTGAAGGACGCCCTTTGTAGCAACCTTTGCAGCCTCAGCAAAATCAAAGGTAAGGGTTACAGGGAAAACAGTACCGGCCGGAACGCTTACTTCCAAGGTCTCAACTTTGGCTACGTTGGCAGGTAAAACAACACTGTTCTTCAACGCATCAAGAGCAGCTGCGTTACTAACTGCGGTAACTGTTACTTCAACGGTTTTACCGTTCGCATCTACAGCTTTCGATACATTTTCCTTGCTAATTGGAGCAGCAACAACTTCATTGTTCTGAGTTGGCGGTGTAACGCTGGGATTAGCAGCGAATACGGTAACCCCCATAGCTGCGGTCATTACAAGTGCAAGACCTAATGCAAATATTTTCTTCATAGTGATTATTCCTCCTTCTTTCTAGATTCTTGTGTGGTTTATATAAAGGCATTCTGCCAATATATCAAAGTAACTGGTACATATTGTATAAATCGCATTGGCTGACATTTCGTCAATCCATTCAGTTGTCCAAACTGCCGAACAAGTTCTTTCTCATTCTAGCACATCTTCTAAAAATATGCAAGCAATATTTTTGGAAAAATCATAGTTCGGCGAAATTTGTTAATTCCCAAAGTAAGTTCCACTATGGAATTTGATGTGGAATTTAATCTGGAACGGATTTCTGGTAGAATTTAATCTGGGAAATTTTCTTTGAGAAGGAGAAGCATCATGCCAGACTTAAATTC
>BNZC01000019.1 GCA_026000755.1 Clostridia bacterium | reverse complement strand
CTATGTCAAGTGTTCGTGTTATGTAAGAACCCTTCTGAATCGTATTTTGCGAAAAACTCTCCAAGTCTTGCACTTCCCCCTCCAATTCCATTTGTAAGGGGAGCGTATTTAAGTTACTGGAAAAACTGTTCGTGCGGATTAGATTTGCACCTGCTTTTAGGTATTCTAAATGAATGTCCAAAATCCGCTCCGGGTGGCTTTCATTTACCATTTCGGAAATAGGATTTTGTCCTTCGTAACGCCGGGCATAATACGTACCCATGGCACCGTCTGTGATAATTCTATGTGTTTTGAGGTAATTCTTGATTTGTGTCATATGTCCTCGTTTCTATGTTGCCGGTTTTTCTCTCCATCTGCCCTTAGTTATCTTTGCGACTGAATGTCCTGCCATTGTCCGTCAGCCGATACTTTTGAATTCGACTATTTGGTTTGTCAGGTACAGTCATTTCTATAAGACCATTCATCAAGAGCGGCTCAATGTGACGCTTGAAAGAACGGGAATCGCTATTCCTCTCAATTGCTGCGAAAATCGCTTTACGTGACAGCGTTTTATTTTCAAGCAACTTCAAAACAGCAATTTGTATGTCGCTCAAGTTGACTTGGTGCTTGACTTGATGCTTAACTTGGTGCTTTTCTTGATGCTTTTTTTGGTGCTTTTCTTGGTGCTCTTCTTGCGTTGTAATAATGGCGAATACTGCAGAAAGTGTAAATTCAATAAACACACCGGAATCGTTTGCTTTTCGTGCCGCCTCAATTGCCTGATAGTATTGCGGTCTGTTTTGATAAAGCACTGATTCCATCGGTATCCATGCAAAAATTGAGTTCCATTTTGCAAGGAGCAGAGTCTGCCACAGCCGCCCCATACGTCCATTGCCGTCTGCAAAGGGATGAATGGTTTCAATTTCATAATGCACAATAGCACTTTTTAGCACAGGATGCAAGGTAGAATCTTTCGCCCACTCAAACAGTTCTGCAATCAGTCCCGGCACAAATTGAGGTCGTGCACCGATATGAATCGCCTTGCTGCCATCAAACACCCCAACATCGCCGCTACGGAATGCACCTGATTCCTTGACAAGACCATCTGTCATCAGCTTGTGGGCTTTCAGAAAGTCGCTGACGGCATATGGGGCAAAGTTCAAAATCTTATCATAGGCTTCGTAAGCGTTTTTGACTTCCTTTATTTCTGTTTGCGTTCCGGCAACAAGCCTGCCCTCTATCACGGCACTTACTTCACTGAGGGTCAGAGTGTTACCCTCAATGGCGAGTGACGAGTAAATCGTACGCAAACGGTTTTCTCTGTGGAGTTTAATATCACGTTTGAAACTCGTGCCAAATTCAAGGCGTGTAATGTTTTCAACGATTTTTGCCAGATAATCAGCGGCTTTTTCCGTTATGGTATATGGCGGTTTCGTATACACAGCGTTCACTCCTTTTGTATCACAACACATTTTACTTCTCAATGGTAAGATTTTGTCAATTTCTTTATCGCTATTTTATCGCTTGTTATATCGCTATTTATATTGCTTCTATTTCTTACACAAATCTTCGCTTCAATCTTTCATGGCTTTCGATATTAGTTCGCACATCCTTTTCATCCCAAATTTGTAATTCCCAAGGGAAATAAAAATTGCTCTTATTCTTAAAATAGACGTGTAAGCCACGATAGCCTTCTTTTTCACGAAAATACCAATTTTTCAAACAAAACTCATCTTGCCATTCCTCTAAACGAAGCCTTACATTCTCCAGTTCATCTGCAGTAAGCACAATGCGTGCGCCAAAAATATCATTGAGCCAATTATTCACCGGATATTGATTTTCCCCGGTTTTATAACGCCCTATCTTATCATCTATGCTTTCTCTCGTTTTTACTCGGTAAAAATATTTGATTTCAATTTCAGCACCCATCAAGTAATCATTTATGCTCTCGTGCAAGTTCAAGCGATAGTTATAGATATGCTCATGAGAAATATTTGAAATTGTCCTTGAAAGATTAAGTTTTTCCACACGACCGGTTTCAAAATAATCAGCGGAAAATTCTTGATGAATACGATTGATTTCGCAAATAATCTGTTCTACCTGTCTGATTTTTCCCATCCTGATTTATGCTCCTTGTTCAGTTCTTGATTTTTATTTCATTTCATTTTCTTGTAATATGTCGCAGTGTACTATCCAAGTTGATACTTATAGTATATCAAATTGGCTCTGTTTTAGCAATAGTTGCACTACTGTTGTTTGTGTCAAGGCAAGTTGTTTATTACTATTCACGGTTGAACCGTTCCGAGAGGCGTTTTTCGAAGCAAAACCCGAGCATTTCATGCGCCAACTCGCTTTTTTTGCGAGTTGTGTGCATACTTGTTATTGTTCAGCGTTTTCCCGTTGGACAGTAACGTTGTATAAAGAAACCACTTTCTCCTTCACCCACATGTGTCCCCCTCTTTCCCTTATGCTGATTTGTCCGCTTTTCATGGTGTAAAAGATTTGGCTTCCCGATTCCTCTATGCGTGTGACGGCTTCCTTTGAGGGGTGTCCATAGGAGTTTCTCTCTGCACAAGAGATTATCGTAAGTGCCGGAGAGAGACTCTTAAGCAATTCCGTGCTATTACTCGTCTTTGAACCGTGATGATTTGCCTTAAACAGGGTAAGCTTCGGCAGCTGTTCCTCTCTTGCCAGTTTCCGCTCTTCTTCCTCTGTTAAATCTCCTCCGAAAAACGCCCGAAAATCCTTGCCTTCTGTTAGAAGCAATACCATGGAATTTCCATTTGTATCCCTGCCCTCTTCCTTGGGTGCAAGACAAAGAAAGCTTAGACTTTTTGTGCTAAGGCTCTGCCCCGGATGCATATAATAGAGTTTCGTGCCATGGACTTTTGCCATATCTTCCAATTCTTGCCGTGTGCTGTCATGAATCATATGTTCGGAAAGAATCAAGGATTTTACCGAATAGCCCAAATCCCACAGTTCCAACAAACCCGAATAATGATCCGAATCTCCATGAGAAATAAACCAACCGTCAATTGCCGCTATGCCATGGGATTTCAGATAAGGTAAGATACGGTATTTGCCCACTTCTGTCACACTGCTACTTCCTCCATCAATGAAGAAATGCTTCCCTTCCTGTGTTTCAATGCAGCTTCCGTCCCCCTGTCCCACATCCAGAAAATCAATGGAAAAGACAGGTGCAGGACGAATCAAGATAAGGGCGAAAAAGGAGAAGCAGAGTATGGAAGTTACCGGGATTTTTAACAAATTACTACACTGTTCTTTTTCCTCCTCTGTTTTCTCATTCACTCTCCACATAAACACCAATACACCTAGCACCACCCCATAATACCCGATCATGACCCACCCGGGTGGTTTCCCGGTAATCCACATACTTCCCGGCAATTTGGTAAAGAGACTGCAAATGGCTTCATTCCAATTTAGAATCCTCTCGCAAGGCCACAGCAAAATCTGTCCTAACACTGGGTGAATCAACCCTGTGAGTCCTCCCAAAATCCCGAATCCCAAGAGCAAACCTATAAGAGGCAGTAGGATGGAATTAATCAGTAAACTATACGGTGGAAATTCATAAAAGAAATAGAGCAAAATGGGTAAAGTTGCTATCTGAATGGATAGACTGATGAAAAAGGTTTCTTTGGCTAGTTGAAAAACTTTTTGCATTGCGAGTTGCAAGTAAGGAAGAAGTGAAACAGCTCTTATGGTATTCCTTTGTTTCTGCTTTTGCAGTTCTCTCTCTTTTTCCTGCTTCTTTCGCTTCTGTTTTTGTTTCCACTTCTGCTGTTTATCCCCCTGATAAAATTTCTTCAGAATCCCATTCCCATAAACCACCCCCAACACCGCCGTATAGGACAGCAGAAATCCCACATTTGCAATCAAAAAAGGATTGTCCCACAACTGAATCAGCATAGCGACAGCTAGAGCTGTTAGAGTATCGTAGCCTCTGCCAAGACACTTCCCACCGCTCATGACAAAGAACATGCACACCGCCCGAAAGGTTGCTATACCCAGTCCTGACATCAACCCAAAACAGCAGACGAAAACAAGCCCAAAAAGCGCAGAGCTGCGTTTCCCGAAGCGTAACAGCTGTAACAAACGCACCACCCCCGAGCCAATCAGGGAAATATGCAGTCCTGATATGGCCAAGACATGGGAAATCCCCGACTGTTGGTATAGTTTTTTGATGTCGTCATCTAAAAATTCTTTTTCGCCCAATGCCATAAGGGCAATGACCCCCGCCTCTTCTTGATTCAGGGATTTTAGATATACCTCTGTGATTTTTTTCTTGAAATGATACAGATTCTCAATCAGAACATTTGTTCTTGCCTGTATTGATAACAACTTTGCATTTCGCATGGCAAATGCAATCTTTTTGCTGTTATAGTATTCTTTTGCATCAAAATTTCCGTCATTTGTCGCTCCCACAAAAGGGCGAATACTTCCGCTTGCAAAAATGGTAGTTCCGATAGAATAAGATTCGGTATGGACATCAGCCTCCACATAAAAGAGGGCGTGATATGGAAAATAATTCTTATGTCCTTCGATTTGGACATGATTTAATTCATAAATGATTTGCTCATTCTTTTCTTCTTTTTTGATAATGGTTCCCTTGATTTTAAGAGTCCCTGACTCCTTTGCCAGATACTCGTCAAACTCCTGAAATGCTTGCCTTTGATTGTCATATCGCATATGACCTGCCGTAAAAAACAGCAGGGCAAGCAAAAGGGGTGCAAGGAGAAAAACCCATTTCTTATTTTCACGAAAAGCTCGTATTCTCTCCCACAAATAAAATGCAAGAATGGGAATCAGTATCCACATACAGCCCCATTTTGTTCCGATAATTCCAAGAAGAAAGAAGAGTACAAACCAAAGCAAACTTCGATTTGTCACGAAATAACACTTCCCCCTTTCAATGTAGCCCCACATGACATTATTACTTATCAAGCACCATGCCAAGTAAAACTTTTATGCAATTTACTCCTTTTCAATATAATCCAAATCCCTCTCATAGATAGTGTTCAAAGAAAATTTCCCGCGATAATTTAGATTACTGTTGCCATTTACGGAAATCTGCACCTTATTGATTCCTGCAAGCTCCGCCAAAGAGTCCACAATGGAATAAATCACAACCTCTTCTTTGATATTGTCGTTGCCATTTAAGAAATCCTCGCTTAAGTTGACAAAGCAGATATTATCAAGCACCTGCACCTTAAGCAACTTGGTAGCGGCAGGCAATGTAGCTCTTGCGCCTGTTTTGGAACCCTCAAGGAGATGTTGCATCACTAAGGTTTCCATGGAAATGCTCTTGTCAAAGTAAACATCCTGCACTTCTTTCACCAGTTTCGTTCCCTCCTGATTTGCGAAATACAGGACGATTTGCAATTTTTGAATCTGACTGCCTTGGACACCGGGATTTTCCACAAAGCTGTCTGCGGTCATAAGACCCAGAGGAATCGCATGAACCCCCAACAAGGGGCTGTCACCTACAAAAAACAGGACACCGTCCAGAAAATCAAACTGGGTGATACTGCGTACCATGGCGGCACGGCACAAAAACTCCGCCACATCGTCCATAGCGGCATAGTCACTATTAAAATACACGGATAACTGGCGATTGGTTAAGTTCCAATCCGTAATTGCCACACCCTTTGGCATAATCTGCTTGGCTTCCAAATTCTCCGGCACTTCGGAAAGTTTTTGCAAAATATCTGAAATAATCTGATGAACTTCTTCCTCTGTAATTATGTGAGCCTTCTCTTCCCCGGAATCAGGGAGTATAACCGGCGGATTGTAGGCGACTGGAACAAGCTGTGTTTCCGCCTTATTGATGTAATACAAGGAGTAGGCGGGTGCTTCTTTGCTGTTACTACAGGCCGTTAATGCCAGGATAGGAAGCAAGAGGAGCAATAGAAACAACGACTGAAGAAGTCTGTTGCTGTTTCGCAAAACTTGCTTATTTTCATCTGATTTATCCTCATCTGATGAAAGCAAGGAACTGCCATTTTCTTGTTTTATTAATTTACTACGATTTCCAAAGAAACCGCCATTCCCTTGTTTTATCATCTTCACATCCCCCCCTTTTTTACTATGGACTGACATAGGTCAAAGGAATCCGCACGGAAAAAATCGTGCCTTCCCCTAACTTGCTATGGGTCTTAATCGCCCCTCGGTGCATGAGAATGGCATTTCTGGTGATGGCAAGTCCCAGTCCCGTTCCGCCGATTTCTCTGGAATGTGATTTGTCCACACGGAAAAATCGTTCAAATACATGATCCAAATCTTCCTGTGGTATTCCAATTCCGGAATCTTCCACTCGAATAAAGAAATATTTATGATCCGCATTCAAAGACACATGAACCCATCCGTCGTCTTTGTTGTATTTAATGGCGTTCTCCACCAAGTTGGTCAAGGCAAGAGAAAGTTTCACCTCATCAATCTCTGCAATGACAGGGCGAAAGGTTTCAAGTGCCAGTTCAATGTTCTTTTTCCCTGCAATGGGGCGTAAACGCTTCAAGATAAATTCCAAGAGGTCATTAATATTTGCAGAAGCAATATTTAAGGCACTGGCTGTTTTATCCATTTTCACCAAGGACAACAGGTCGTTTATAATACTGTTTTCCCGCTCGATTTCCGCAGAAATATCTACCATAAACTCCTGATACATCTCTGCGGGAATATTCTCCTGGTCAATCAAGGAATCCGCCAACACCTTCATAGAAGTGAGGGGGGTCTTTAATTCGTGAGATACATTGGACACAAACTCCTGTCTTGATTCTTCAATCAATTGCAAGCGTTTCAGTAAGGCGTTAAAAGCGGTGGAAACCACTTCCGTTTCTGTGTAATCCATAACCGCCATTTCACTCTCTCCAATTTGAATTTCCTCAATACTGGTAGCAAGCTTTGAAAATGGTTTGGTCAATAGTATGGCAAAAACCGCTCCTAAGGCAATGACCAGTATGGCAAAGGTCAGCTCAATCGCCAAGGCAATATTTCCCAGATATTCATAGCCCAAAAGTAGACTCTCTGTGGAAAGACTGATCAGCATAACACCTAACACGTCCTGTGTTCTGCTGTCCCTGATGGGCAGTGTTATCTTGATATAGTGGTTTTTGGCATCATAGTGGCTAATGTCCTCACCTCGATAGCTTTTTATGACTTGCTCGGAAAGGATGCTTTTGCCTTCGTCTAAAGCATAGCTGTCTTTGATTACTTGGAAACGGTTGTTCATGAGTATAACACGTCCGCCGTAAACGCCGGACAGTAGGGAAATTTGCGCCGTAAGGGCAGGATTTACAGAGTCTTGCAGATAATCGTTTGCCGCAATCTGTGTCGCCAACATCTTCCCTTGACTTAAGACCTCAGCACTCTTTTCATGAATGGCATGACTTTTACACGCCTCAATAAGACCTGCCCGAAGCAAGATCTGGGGCAAGATTCCGAAGATAATCAAAAGCAGAAAAATACGAAATTTCAGACTGTAGAACAGCTTGCGTTTTTTCATTTTTCAGGATTGCCTCGTTTCAGGATTTAAGGTTTCAGGCTTATTATTCAGAGGTTCCCTCTGAATAATAACAATTATGCACACAAATCACCAAAAACGTGATTTGGCACATGAATAACTCGGGTTTTTCTTCGAAAAACACCTCGCGGAATGGTTCTTTCTGAACATTAATATCTCATGACTCTTTCTTGGCATGATTCTGGTAATAATACCCTGTTCCCCACTTTGTACGCACATATTCCGGATCGCTTGGGTTTAGCTCTACTTTCTCCCGCAAACGGCGTACGTGTACATCCACAGTACGCACATCCCCCGGGTAGCCTTCCCCCCATACCAGATTCAAGAGTTGTTCCCTGCCGTACACCTTGCCCGGATTCCTCGCCATCAACTCCAGTAAATCAAATTCCTTGGTGGTTAAGTTGATTTCTTTGTCCTTGATGGAAACACGTCTGCCATCTAAGTCTACGATCAAATCGCCGTTTTCAATCACCGATCCCTTCTCGTTTCGGCTCTCCTCTTCGGCGGTGCGGCGCATAATTGCCTTGATTCTGGCTTTCACCTCAAGAATGTTAAAGGGTTTTGTAATATAGTCATCAGCTCCGTATTCCAGACCTAAGATCTTATCCATGTCCTCACCCCTTGCGGTGAGCATAACAATGGGTACTCGTGAAAAATCTCGTATCTGCTGGCAGACTTCAAAGCCGTCCATCTTCGGCAACATAAGATCAAGCAAAATCATGTCATAGGTGTTTTCCGATGCCAGTTTTAAGGCTTCCTCTCCATCGTAGGCACAATCCACAACCATACCGTCCTGCTCCAGACTAAAACGGATGCCCTTTACAATTAATTTTTCATCATCGACTACCAAAACCTTCTTTGCCATTTCCTCACCTTATACCTTTATTTTGTCTTTAATTTTAGAAAAAACGCCCTCTTTAATGCCCGTAATCTTCATCAAATCCTCAATCGCCGAAAATGCCCCATTCTCTTCCCGAAAGGAAACAATAATCTCCGCCTTGGCTTCTCCGATTCCGGGCAGTCCCATCAAATCTGCCTTGCTTGCCGTATTGATGTTGACTAAACCATCTGCTTTACTTCCCTTGCCATCTGTTGCTCCTACTTGCTCCCCTGCCCTTTCCGGTTCCGCCGCCATCTCCCCTTGTGTAAATACATAGACCATCTGACCGTCTTCTAAGGGTTTCGCTTGGTTTAAGGAGGATAAATCCGCCGTAGGCAACATCCCTCCTGCTCGCTCCACCGCTTCAAAAATACGGCTGCCGGAGGGCATAGAGTAAATGCCCGGTGCCACAACAGCACCGCATACTTGCACAAAAATTGGGGTTTCTTCTGCATTTGCTTCGGCATCTGACTGTTCTCCGGTATTCGCCAACTCCGCCTCGCCTGTGGGTAAGGCACCCGGAAGTACATCTCCTGCCTGCTCTGTAGTTGAAGCCTCGGAAAGCAAGGAGAAATCATCTCCCTTGCCGCAGGCACTCAGGACAGATAAGGAAAATACAAGAACAACGATTGCTCTCACTTTCATTTTGCTTTGTTTTTTACTTTTTGTTTTCTTCATCATAACTGCTTCTGCTCCTTTTTGCTAGGGATTGGAACAGAAGTTTTACTGAATCTTAACTCTATTATAACAGATTTCTAAAATATTACAACAGTTTTTTTCATTCCTTACCCAAACAATGACAGCTGATTGCTCTCCGGCAACTCCCCCAACAAGCCCAGATCCGTCATCAGACTCACCACCGTTGTACTCACCTTGCACCGTTGCCTAAAATCATCCTTTGACAAAAATTTCCCATCTCCTACGGCTTCCACCACCGCATCGGCGGCCTTATCCCCCAGGCCTTCAATGGTGCTAAAGGAGGGCATGAGTTTCCCGTCAATAATCTGAAAACGGTTTGCATCCGCCTGATACAAGTCAAGGGGCATAAAGGTAAACCCTCTGGCATACATCTCTTGAACGATTTTCATATCCTTTATGGTATCCTGTTCTTTCTTACTGGGCTTTTCAATTCTCTCATATTCCGCAAGCAAATGCTCTAAGTGTTCCTTTCCCCCGCACATCAACTCATAACTAAATGCCGTCGCTCGAATGCTGAAATACGCCGCATAATACGCCAATGGGTGAAACACCTTATACCAAGCAATGCGCCACGCCATCATAACGTAGGCGGCGGCGTGTGCCTTGGGGAACATATATTTGATTTTCTTGCAAGAGTCAATGTACCAGTCCGGCACGTCCTGCTCTTTCATCGCCGCCTCCCAGTCGGGGGTCAGCCCCTTGCCCTTTCTGACACTTTCCATTATGGTAAATGAAAGTTCGCTGTCTACCCCCATGCGAATGAGGTAGGTCATAATGTCGTCACGAGTACAGATTGCCGTGGAAATCGTGGCAAGTCCACTCTTGATCAAATCCTTGGCATTTGACAGCCACACGTCCGTGCCATGGGACAGCCCGGAAATGCGCACCAGATCCGAAAAGCATTCCGGCTTGGTATCAAGGAGCATTTGAAGTACAAAATCCGTGCCAAATTCGGGTATGCCCAATGCACCCAAAGGACAACCCAAAATATCATCCGGCCGTATCCCAAGGGCTTCCGTACTGCGAAATAAGGACATCACCGTTTTATCATCCAAGGATATGGTTTGAGCATTTGTGCCTGTCAAATCCTCCAACATACGAATCATGGTGGGATCGTCGTGTCCTAAAATATCCAGTTTCAGCAGATTATGGTCAATGGAGTGGTAATCAAAATGGGTGGTGATAATATCCGTGTCCGTCTTGTTGGCAGGGTGTTGCACCGGAGTAAAGGAGTGGATTTCCTCACCTAAAGGCAGGACAATAATCCCTCCCGGGTGCTGTCCCGTACTCTTTCGCACCCCCACACAGCCGTTTGCAATGCGGGCGATTTCCGTTCCCCTCTTGGTGATTTCCCTCTCATCATAGTATTTTTTCACATAGCCAAAGGCATTTTTATCCGCAAGGGTTCCGATGGTTCCTGCACGGAAACATTGTCCTTCCCCGAAAATAACTTCCGTGTATTTATGGGCTTTGCTCTGATACTCCCCTGAAAAATTAAGGTCAATATCAGGCTCCTTATTGCCCTTAAAGCCCAAAAATGTTTCAAACGGAATATCAAAACCCTCTTTTTGCAGATTTGATCCGCATTTCGGGCATTTTCGGTCAGGCAAATCACAGCCCGCTCGCCCCTCATAGGCGGTGACTGCTTCCGAATCAAAGTCGCTGAAATGACAGTCCTTGCAATAATAATGCGGCGGAAGTGGATTTACCTCGGTAATCCCCGCCATGGTGGCAACAAAAGACGAACCCACCGAACCCCGGGAACCCACCAGATAACCGTCCTCATTTGATTTTTTCACTAATTTTTCCGCAATCATATACATAACTGCAAATCCGTTTGAGATAATGGAATCCAATTCCCGCTCCAAACGAGCCGTCACAATATCCGGTAGGGTTTCTCCGTAAATTTCATGAGCCGTAAGATAACAGATTTCCCGCAAGCTTTTGTCGGAATCTTCAATAACAGGGGGGCATTTATCCGGGCGAACAGGTGAAATTCGTTCACACATATTGGCAATCTTCTCCGGATTTGTGATGACCACCTCCTGCGCCTTTTCACTGCCTAAATAGGCAAATTCCAAAAGCATTTCCTCTGTGGTACGCAAATAAAGGGGTGCTTGATCGTCTGCATCCTTAAAGCCTTTGCCTGCCATGATAATCCTGCGGTAGACCTCATCCTTTGGATCTAGAAAATGCACATCGCAGGTGGCAACGACCGGCTTATGGTACTGCTCGCCTAAGGCGACGATTTTTCGGTTGACTCCCTCTAATTCCTCCATGGAGGAAAATCGAGCCTTATCGCCCTTTAACATAAAGGCATTGTTTAGTAAGGGCTGTATTTCCAAGTAATCATAAAAATGCACCAGACGGACAATTTCTTCCTCCGATTCGCCTTTGATAATGGACTGATATAATTCTCCTGCCTCACAGGCGGAACCGATAATCAGCCCCTCCCTGTGTTTTTCAAATTCGCTTTTTAAGATACGAGGGCGGCGGTAAAAGTATTTCAAATGAGAATCGGAAACCAAACGGTACAGGTTGGTTCTGCCCACGTCATTGGCGGCTAGGATGATGGCGTGGTGGGATGGGAGTTTTTTAAGGGTTTCTTTTAAGGTGGCGGCGGTTCTTGCTTCTGTTTTACTTTGATTATCTGTGCCATTCTTGTTTCCATTTTGACCAATTGTTTTGATCGTTTCATTGCTGTTTTGACCGGTCGCAACCTTGGCTTGTTCCCCTTGACTTGTGGTACTGCTTGCTTCATATTCATCTAAATCATCTACTAAATAGGCTTCCACTCCATAAATCACCTTAAAATCACTGCCTTTTGGCAGAGCATGGGCTACTTCCGGAAATGCCTGTACCACGCCATGGTCGGTAATGGCAAGTGCCTTATGCCCCCAAGCGATTGCACGTTTTACAATGGCGGCGGCATCGGATACCCCGTCCATGTCACTCATTTTCGTATGGCAATGCAATTCGGTGCGTTTCTTCTCGCTGTAATCCATACGCTGTTCGGTAAAGTCCGCTATCTTCTTCATGCCTGTAATCGAAGAAATGCTGATTTCCCGGTCGAAACGGTCAAGCATTGCCATGCCTTTTATCTTGATAAATAAACCCTTTTTGATTGCGTCCACCACCGAATCTGCGATTTCATTTTTCAGAAAGATTTTTACTCGTATGGTATCGGTAAAATCCGTCACATCAAAAATCAGCAGGGTCTTGTCTTTGTTTGCGCCTACAATCCGCACATCGGTACTTAGTACCTCTCCACGAATCACCACTTCGCCCAGTTCATCGTTAATTTCCTGTATCTCGGTACTGGGTTCGTTAAAATCTCTGCCGTAGATGACATCGGGGTTGTCAGAGCGGCTTGGATTACTTGCACTTCTGCGGTTCGATTTTGCGAAATTGGAGGATTTTGCGAAATCTGCAGAAAAGGCATTTTTTGAAGGGGCCGTGTTCTTTCCATTCGCTGTTTGCGGTGAATTGACGGAACTTGGGCTTTTCCCTGTATTCGAAGCAAAATTGCCCACAGACGAGGTTTGACTTTCCGATGCAGCATAGCCCGTTAAGCTATTTTGTTCCTCCGGTGCCTCCCCTCTCTCGGAATAAGTCCCTCCCCCCATTTCGCTACCACTTTGTGAAAGCACTCTTCGCACCTCACCTGCAAGCAGACTTTCCCCTTGTTGCCTGTGAATACTGTCTTTTGGGACTTCAAACTCCACCTGTATGGCACAATCCAAGCAACAGCGTTCACAAATGATTTTTTGCAGGATTCCTTTGATTTCCTCCGCTTTCTGCGTAGCAATGAGGGTATCGGGAAAACGACAGATAAGGGTATCCGGCGTTGGAAATTCTATTTTTGCCAAACGCAAAAGATTATAATCCACCAAGCTGTGTTCCTTGATTTCCAATAAAATACTGTCCTGATAGGCATAGTACAGTTTGGACGGATTGTAGTCCTTAGGCAACCGAAAGGATTCCATCACCTTAATGGTAAGTGCGTGACGGGGAAAAAGCTGTTCCTTGACCGCCCGTTCCAAACGATAAATCGCCTGTTTCGGGATCAATTGACAGCTTTGTAAGTAAACCCTTATGTAGTCTTTGCGTTTATTGGTGGATACCTTGGTAACCTCCGCCTCTGTAAGGATGTCCTTGATTTCTTTGGACGGGGTTATAGTAGGGAATACTTCAAAAAATTTTGGCATGATAGCTTATCTTTCTAAACTCTACGTTTCTGCAAACACGGGGTAAATCGTTACTGTTCATACGCCAATGTCATTTAGTTAATTTCGATACGTGCATGGTTAGATTTTCCATAATGGGGGTCTAACCATTTTTTTGAAATTTTTCAGAAAACAAAAAATAGTAGTTGACGTATCTCCAAAAATGTGCGGCCGCTCTCGCTACGAATTTTTTTAAGGTAGCGAGAGCGGCCCATGAATTAGAACTATATTTTATTCTAATCCATGGAGGTACACGATATGTTTCATCAAACCATCAAATCTCTTTTTACTTCTTCGGTCGACAGTATTGTGTCAGATATTTCTCAATACACTGTTCATCCGGAAAAAGACCTTTCCCGTAACAAAAAACTTCCGGCGAAGAAACTTATCTCTTTTCTCGTTTCGCAAGGCGCTTCAAGTACAAAAAATGAGCTTCTGGATTTCTTCGACATGGACGTTCTTGCACCTACTGTTTCTGCATTTAACCAACAACGTGCAAAACTCAAATCAGATGCCTTGGAAGCTGTTTTTAGGCAATTTAATGCTTCCGTTCCTTCTATGGAGGAACATTCCAGATACAGATTTCTTGCGGTAGACGGTTCCACTTTCACTTTTTTTAGTCGACCTTCTTTTGCACCGGATGTGTACTATGTGTCTGGAGGGCATTCTGCCAAGGGTTTTTACAGTATGCACTTAAACGCTGTTTATGACCTTGCCAAGCATATTTATACCGATGCACTGATCCAACCAATTCATAAGAAAGATGAATTCCGAGCATTCTGTGATATTGTTGACCGGCACGATGTCCTTCCGGATACAAAAAATGTCTTTATTGGAGACAGGGGATATTGTTCCTATAATAATATGGCACATGTTATAGAGAACGGGCAATACTTTCTCTTCCGTACAAAAGACATTCATTCCAAAGGTCTGGTAGGCGGATTTGATTTCCCCTGTGACGATTCTTTCGACATTACTGTAAAAGTGAGCCTTGTTCGCAGCCAGTCAAAAGGATGGATCCCGTCAGAAGGGTATAAACGTTTTATAGATAAGGCAACTTCCTTTGATTTCATCCCCTGTGGATCGAAAGATACCTACGAACTACTGTTTCGGATTGTTCGCTTCCCACTATCTGATTCTTCTTATGAATGTATTGTTACAAATCTTCCTATCAACGAATTTGGGGCGGAACAAATTAACGAAGTGTACTTTTCCAGATGGGGGATTTAATCTTCGTTCCGAAAATTAAAATATTCGATTGGCTTAAACAATTTTCATGCCTATAAGCCGGAATACATCAAACAGGAGATATGGGCGAAACTAATTGCCTACAATATTACAGAACTCCTTATCAATCATGCGGTTGTCAAAGAGAAAGAGGGGAAACATGAGTATAAAGTAAACTTTAGCGTAGCTGCTCATATTTGTAGAATCTTTCTCCGTGTCGGAACGGAGAAAGACTCAATAGATGTAATGTCTTTGCTTGAAAAAGAGCTGATACCCATCCGAAATGGACGCCAATACAAAAGGCTCAAAACAGCTCATTTCAGAAAGCCACGATATTTTATATATCGAGCTTCTTAAATCGTCACATCTATTACTATAATACCTCTTTTGAAAGCAGATGTAAACCTGCTTATTTGCCATGCACAAAAATGTAAGGAATGATCAACAAGTTCTGAAATTCTGCTGTAAAATGCTTGTCTTTCTCATATACGATAATATTTATTGCAAAAAAGTGTCGCTCTTAAATTAACTAAATGACATTGGTTCATACGCTCTGGCATATGCAGGCGCACCAACACCCCATTCAATCAGTCCCGCAGCCATATCATCGCAACAAATTTCATCCGGCGCAAAGGTATCCGGATAATACCAGTTCCATTTCTTCACATTTTCTGTAAACCACTTTTCATCTCTGAACGACAAATAAGCAACACCCATAAACGCAAATTCGTCTTTATCACCTGTACCAATGTATAAGCCTTTTTCGTCTTTTGTCATTCTATGCTCTGCAAAAAACTCATCTACAACGCTATACATCTTTTCAATATCCCATTTTCCCTCACGCCTGACCTTTTCCTCATCAAACACAATCTCCATTTTCATCATTGCGACATCCTCCTTACTTTTTTCAAATTCAGGGCCAAAATCTATCCAAAAAGCATCAACGCTAATAAATTCACCCTCGAATCGGATACCTTATAATCGTTTTCAATTTCTCCTGTGTCGTTTTACGTGGATCTGAAAGATAAATTTCATGATGTGTCCGTTTCAGCATATGCTGCTCGCCAAAAGGCTCTATCTCATATCCTTGCCCTTTTGCAAATTGCACCATACTGTCAATCGTTTCACGCTCCGTATCATAACTGCCAATATGGATTGTTTGAACGCACTTGCCCTCACTCCATTCTGAAAAGTTCGCCATGGCAACCTCTAACTTTTTCTTTTTTGTAACCATTTCACAAGCGTTATGAAATATGTTATCATCCACAAAATCAGGTTGACGGATCATAATCGTCCATATAAATTCCTCTTTATCGACAAAATCCAAAACACCACTCCACCAAAGACCCTCCAAAGGTGGCACGACATATTCGAGTTTCTCTTTATTGTTCATCTTAATGGAATAGCTAAGTGCGTATAAAATTTCGGTCGCCGTTTGAAATTCCTCGCCGTTTGGATTGCCTCTGCCATTTATCGTGATAAATTTCATGTTAGGAACAGTAAGGATAGCAATGCCTTTCGGTTGATATAGTTCTTTTTCCGTTTTCTTGAAATCTATCGGCATAGTTTTCTCCTTAATATCCAATTACATCGCTATGGGATATACACAAACTGTCGCCCTCCCAACCATACAATTCATAATATTTTTTACACTAAGCATCATTACTCTGTATTCTTTCCTAAACAATAAGCTCATCTAGCTCCTGCCGCAAGCCCTCTAACAACTGATCCTCCGGCAGTTTCTGCAGAATCTCGCCCTTTCGAAACAATAACCCCTCACCTATACCGCCTGCAATGCCAAGATCCGCCTCTTTCGCTTCCCCCGGTCCATTTACCACACAACCCATAACTGCCAGTTTAATGTCTAAGGGATATTCCTCTGCAAGAGCTTCCACTTGATTTGCAAGAGAAATCAAATCAATATTGGTTCTGCCGCAGGTGGGGCAGGATACCACTTCTATGCCGCCCTCACGCAGTCCTAAGGTACGCAAAATAATTTTTGCAGACTTAATCTCCTCTAAGGGATCCCCTGTTAGGGATACTCGTATGGTATCGCCAATGCCCTGGTGCAAAATCAAGCCCAGACCGATACCCGACTTAATATTTCCACTAGTGATGGTTCCCGACTCGGTAATGCCCACATGAAGGGGATAATCCGTTTTGCTTGCCAACAATTCATGGGCTTTCACACACATTAAGACATCAGAGGACTTAATGCTGATGACCAGATTTTCATAGCCAAAATCCTCAATCAAGCCCACTTTGTGCAAGGCACTTTCACAAAGCCCCTCTGCCGTTACCCCTTGGTATTTGTCCAACAGCTCCTGCTCTAAGGAACCACTGTTTACACCCACCCGAATGGGGATATTACGCTCTTTTGCCACCTCTACGACTGGCTTGATTCTCTCTTTGCTCCCGATATTCCCCGGATTAATCCGTATTTTGTCTGCACCATTTTCCATGGCAGCAATTGCCAAGCGATAATCAAAATGAATATCCGCTACAAGAGGAATCGCAATGCCTTTTTTGATTTCTTTCAAAGCTAAGGCAGCTTCCATATCAGGTACCGCACAGCGAATAATGTCACAGCCGGTTTTTTCCAAACGCTTGATTTGTGCCGTAGTTGCTGCCACATCCTGTGTTTTTGTGTTAGTCATGGACTGGATTAGAACAGGATTTCCCCCTCCAATCACACGATTTCCGATTTGGATTTTTCTGGTGTAAGCTCTTTCCTTGCCCATTAGGCGGTCACCTCATTTTGAATTACTGCGAAACCATTTCGCTTTTACGAATCGTAACAACTAAAACAATCGCTGTATATCATGGAACATAACAAAGACCATCAGCCCCATCAACAACATAAACCCCGCAAAATGCACCCTACCCTCTTTATCCGGATCAATCCGCTTCCCTCGTATTGCTTCAAGCACCAAAAACACCAACCTCCCCCCATCTAGGGCAGGAATGGGCAGAAGATTCATCACACCTAAGTTAGCGGACAACAAAATGGAGATATTAAGCATACTGACAAAAACCATAAGCAACCCATTGCTCTTACTCTCATTATAGGTATCGCCGATCACTTTCACTAAGCCCACCGGTCCTGCCAAATCCTGTACCCCCGCATGACCGGTCACAAGCATCCGCAAGCTCTGCATCGCCATGTGAATCCAGTAGCCCACTTCGTAGGCACTATATTTCGCCAAAATAAGAGGATTGCTGGCTTTTACTTGCTCCCCTCCCCCAATCAGACCCATTAGACTTCGCCCGGACTCTTCGTCATAACGAGGCATGATTCTCGCATTCATCTTCTCTCCGTTTCGTTCAAAGACAATATGAATCTCCTCGCCCGGATAATACAGGGGAAAGAGACTAACATCACGGAAAAACCGCATCTTATGCCCATTCATGGAAAGAATCGTGTCTCCCGCTTGTATGCCTGCCTCCTGTGCAGGAAAGCCCTCTTTCACCTGACCTACCACAGGCTTGTCATAACCAATAATAGATACGAAAATAAGGGCAAGCACAAAAGCCAGAATAAAATTAAAGATAGGACCTGCCGCCACTACACTAATCCTTGCCCAAACGGACTTGCTCTGAAAGGAATTTGGTTCCGAGGTTTCCCCGTCCCCGTCCTCTCCCTCCATCATGCAAGCACCGCCAAAAGGCAAAAGTTTGATGGAATACTTGGTTTCCCCTTTTGTAAATCCAATCAGGGTAGGTCCAAGACCCAAGCAAAATTCATTGACACGAATCCCATTCTTCTTGGCTAAGGCAAAGTGCCCGAGTTCATGGAACAGAACAATTAAGCTAAAGATTAAAATAGCAATTACAATATTCAATCAACTTACCTCTTTCATTTTGAGATACCCATACAATTATTACTGACTTTTCCGATTCCGGTTAAATACCATTCCCATGAATCGCCACCCACTCATGACTCTCTAACTCTGTTTCCAAAATCTCGGAAAGATCCGGATTCTCCCGATAGGAACAATGCGCCATTGCTCCCTCAATCAATGCAGGAATCTCGAAAAATCGAATCTTTCCTGCCAAAAACAAAGCCACCGCCTTTTCATTTGCCGCATTGTAAATAGTGGGCATATTCCCTCCCCTATTTGCCGCATCATAAGCCAAACGCAGTCCATAAAAGACCTCTGTATCCGGTTTTTCAAAATGCACGGAAGCCAATTCATAAAAATCCAAACGTTTTCCCGATAGGCTATGGCGTTTTGGATAATTTAGCGCATAGGCTATGGGCAGTCGCATATCCGGCGTACCTAATTGGGCAATCACGCCACCGTCTTCATACTCTATCATAGAGTGTATGATACTCTCCGGATGTACAATGACTTCTATTTGTGACAAATTCACAGCAAAAAGCCATTTTGCCTCAATTACTTCCAGTCCCTTATTCACCATGGTGGCGGAATCCACCGTAATCTTCTTCCCCATGGACCAGTTGGGATGCCGTAAGGCATCTTCTAAGGTCACTTGTTCTAGTTCTTCGGAATTTCTTCCCCGAAATGGCCCTCCCGATGCAGTCAATAAAATCCTCGTCACCGGATTTTCACCCGCCCCTTGCAAGGCTTGGAAAATGGCAGAATGCTCGCTGTCCACCGGCAAAATAGACACTCCATGCTCCCTCGCTAAGGGCATAATCAAATGCCCCGCCGTAACAAGTGTTTCCTTATTGGCGAGGGCAATGGTCTTTTTTGCACAAATGGCGGCAATGGTTGGGCGAATCCCAAGCATACCCACCATGGCGGTCACACAAATTTCATAATTTGGCAATTGTACAACCTCTAGCAAGCCCTCCATGCCGGAGTACACCGTCACGTTAAGGTCTTTTACTGATTCTCGCAGGGCTTTGGCATCTTCTTCTTTCCACAACGCCACCGCTAATGGATGAAATTCCCTGATTTGTTGCTCCAAAAGCCGTACATTTGCACCTGCACACAGAGCAGTCACCTCAATATCATCTTGCTCTCTTACAATGGCAAGGGTTTGTGTACCGATGGAACCGGTTGAACCTAGGATTACGATTTTTTTCATAAAATCCTCCTACGCAATCATTCACAAAGCTGTGACACATACATGAAACCGAAAAAAATCAGAAAAGAGAAGCCTTGCAAGTCGCAATGCTCCACTTATTTTATCAAATACAAGGACAGGAAATACACCAGTGGTGCTACTAAAATCACGCTGTCAAAGCGATCTATGATTCCGCCGTGTCCCGGAAGAATGGTTCCAAAATCCTTTACGTCATAATTGCGTTTGATCGCCGAAGCCGCCAAATCTCCAATCATGGAAACAAGAGAACCTACTCCTGCTATCGCCATCAAAAACAGGATATGTCGCAAGGAAAAATCCATTTGCTGCCGCAGATAAAGAGAGTAAAGGAGTGTTATCATTAAGGATCCCATCACTCCCCCAACGGCACCCTCTATTGTTTTTTTCGGACTTAAAATAGGGACTAACTTGTGCTTGCCAAATAGGCTGCCTGCGCAGTAGGCACAGGTATCACTACCCCAAGAAGCGATAAACACCACCCAAAGCAAAGACTCCCCCCCCGGTAACATACGCAAGAGATAGACACAGGAGAGCATAAGGCTAATATATGCTATGCCAAAAAGAGCCGCCATGACATTTTCCATATGGAATTTCGGATAGGTGAATACATAAGCACCCAACAGGAGACACAGCATAATCATTAGAAAGAAAAAGAGGTTTTCATGGTAGAGAAAGACCTTTTCACGAATGCCCCAATAATGGAGAATCGTAGCACCATAACCTATAAATCCCAAAATGGTACTCTCGATGCCCATTACGCGGTAAAATTCGAACAAACCGATGAGAGAAACCACACAGAGTGCAACAAGAAGAGGATCCCCTCCCGCCATTGCAAATGCCAGCAGAAATAGAATGACCACAAATCCACTGAGCAAACGCATTTTTAACATGACTACTCCTCCTCTACTATCGCACCATATCTTCTATCTCTATTATTATAAGCGAAAATCGCCTTTTCTAATTCCTCTTTTGAAAAATCCGGCCAGGGAACATCGGTAAAATACAACTCACTATATGCCAATTGCCATAGTAAATAATTGGAAATCCGCTGCTCGCCGCTGGTTCTGACCAACAAATCGGGATCCGGTATGCCCGCCGTATCCAGATAGGTCGAAAATAATTCTTCGTCTAAAGCTTCCGGCGTGTACTTCCCCTCTGTTACATCTTGTGCTAAGACTCGCATTGCCCGAATCATTTCATCTCGGCTGCCATAGTTGATGGCAATCTGGAAATTCAAACCACTATTAGCGGCAGTTTCTTCTTCCAAACGTGAAATTGCTTTTTGAAGGGCGGGGGATAAGCGACTTCGTTCTCCGATGATACGCACCCGCATATTGTTCTTCATGGCTTTTTTCAGATAGTTCTTCAAATAATGCCCGAACAGCTTCATCAAGGCATCTACTTCAGCGGAAGGACGACTCCAGTTCTCCGTAGAAAAGGCATAAACGGTCAGATATTTCACGCCCAAATCCCAAGCAGCCTCACAAATCACCTCTACGTTCTTTGCGCCTTCTCGATGACCCATATTCCGGGGCAAACCCTTGCTCTTTGCCCATCTGCCGTTTCCGTCTAAGATAATCGCAATATGTAGGGGTGTTTTCATGGGCATCCTCCTTACACCAAGCCGGTGGGGCAAACGCCCCCTCATCTGAAATCTCGTATTTCGTTTCTGAAAAATACTGCAAAAGGCTCTATACCGTCAAAATCTCTTTTGATTTCTCTTCTGCTGCCTTATCAACTTCCTTGGTAAAACGATCCGTGAGTTTTTGTACCTCATCCTCTAATTCCTTTACCTCGTCCTCGGAAACATCGCTGTTCTTGCCTAATTTCTTAAAGGCATCATTAGCATCTCTTCTGATATTACGGATGGCGATCTTTGCATTCTCACTTTTTTTCTTAACTTCTTTTGCCAAATCCTTCCTGCGTTCCTCTGTCAGTTCCGGAAACACAAGGCGGATGGCCTTTCCGTCATTTGTGGGGTTGATTCCAAGATCAGAACTTAAAATCAGCTTCTCGATGGCCTTGACCATGGAAGCCTCCCAAGGCTGTATCACAATCATGCGCGCTTCCGGCACGGAAACATTCGCCACCTGTTGGATAGCGGTAGGGGTTCCGTAATAATCCACTTTAAGCTTATCTAAGACATGGGGATTCGCACGTCCTGCACGAATGGAGCCAAATTCTTCCAGTAAGTTCTGAAAGGATTTTTGCATTTTTTCCTCATAGATTTTTAACTTTTCATTCATTGCTATACCCTCACCTTTGTTCCGGTAAATGTCCCGGACACTGTGTTTACAATGGCATTCTCTTGTGACAAACCAAACACATACATGGGCATATGATTCTCCATACACAAAACAGATGCCGTAAGATCTACCACTTGAAGCTGTTTGTCAATCACTTCCTGAATGGAAACCTCTTGATATTTCTTGGCATCGGGATTCGTCTTTGGATCGTCCTCATATACGCCATCCACCGACTTCGCAAGCAAAATGCCGTCAGCTTCAATCTCTATTGCACGAAGCACTGTGGCAGTGTCTGTGGAAAAGTACGGATGCCCCGTACCTCCCGCAAAAAACACAACCATATCCTTGGCAAAATATTTTTCCGCCCTATCCTTTGCATACAGCTTCGTAAAGGAACCGCAGACAAAGGGGGTAAGTATCTGGGTTTTCATACCTACGGAGCGAAAAATCTCGGAAACATAAAGGCAGTTCATGACAGTAGCAAGCATTCCAATCTGATCGGCATGGCTTCGGTCAATCCGTTCACTGTTTCTGCCTCGCCAGAAATTGCCACCGCCAATCACGATGCCAATCTGTACGCCATCTGACACCAATTGAGCAACCTGATTTGCCACCTTTGTTACCGTAGGTTCGTCAAATCCCGTCTTTTTCTCTCCTGCTAAGGCTTCCCCGCTTAATTTTAACAAAATTCGTTTCATACGATTACCTGTTCTCGAAAAGTTTTGCCACATCCACTTCTGCATAGCTTTGAGAAATAAAGCCTTCGATTACTGCACCGTTATTCAACTGTACCGAACGTGACTTGATATTACCCATAACCACTGCGGAGGTATCTACCACAACAGGACCCGGTACATCAATGTCGCCCTTAATCGCACCTGCAATCACAGCACTGGTTGCGGAAATATTTCCAATCACTACCGAACCTAAAGCAATCCTTACGGTTCCGTCGGTCTTGATTTCGCCCTCGATCTTTGCATTGTCTGCTACAAATTCAGAGGAAACAGAATTGCCCTTTAAGGTTCCTGTAATCATCAGCTTGCCGTTGCAATCAATATCGCCGTTGATTCCGCCCCGCACTTCAATGGAACCGCTTGACTGAATATTACCGGTAATCACCGTACCCTCTGTAATCACCGTAACCTCACTGGTAACCTCTCCCTTTGGAGTTGCCACAGTCTCTGCCGGTGCTTGCACATCCGATACATCTGCCCCAAATCCCAAATCCAACTTCTTCTCTTCTGCCATCTTTTTCTCCTCCTGAAACGGTTTTTCTTCCGTCGTTTTCTTTATCGGTGCCTGTGCCGCTTGCTTTGCGGGTTGTTTTGCCGTAGGTTTTACGTTAGGTGTTGCTGCCTTGCTTGGTTCTTGAAATAAGCTGCTTACCTTTTCCATTTCAGCCGCAATATCCACATCTTTCGCAAGGCTACTTGCCGCCCTTTCTTTGGTTTCCCCTGTGGCAGGAATATCTCCACCCGGAACAAGCTCATCTACTGCCTGTGTGAAATCTTCTTTGAATTCCTTAAATAAACCCATGTTGTACCTCCATTTTTTGCTCTTTTTGTTTTTTCTTTTATTCTACGCTGTCCGCACTAATGTGCTGAATCAGTTTCGTATTATCATCAATTGGTAAGATTTCTGCTCCCATTGCCAGTATATCGTCAATGATACCCGGCAGGGCTTCTACCGTTGATTTCTTATTCGAGGCATCATGCATTAGCACAACCGATGTGTGGTATTTACCCACGCCCTCTAAAACATTTTGGTGAACGGTTTCTGCTGTATAAGCTTGGCTTGTGCCATCCCCACTGTCTACATTCCAGTCAAAATAGGTGATGTCTCTCTGCTTTAGATAGCGGATAAACTCTTTCATATCCACATTGCTCACCTTGTTACTGCTTCCTCCGGGAAATCGCATATATTTCGGTGTAACACCTGTAACGCTGATGAGATAGTCATTCAAACGGTCAAAATCTTCGGCAAAGGCTTCCACGGAACTGTAAATCACGCTGTATTTGTGGGTATAGGAGTGCATCGCCAAGGTATGACCTTCCGCCAATATCCTGCGGTAATACGCCTGTGCCTCTTCCCCTTCGTGACCGATTACAAAAAAGGTAGCCTTGATGCCCTTTGCCTTTAGGATGTCTAACACCTTTCCTGTATTCTCACTTGGTCCGTCATCAAAACTTAAATAGACCTTCCGTGTTTCCCCTTCCGGTATAGGCTCCGATTTTTGGGTGGGTGTTTGCTGATTCGTGTCAGTCCCCCCCGAATCTGCTGTCTGCCCTGTTAAATCCACGGACTGTGATTCTCCTGTGCCTGCGGGAGCACTTGCATCTTCTGTGGTCACCATCTGGGGCAACCTCCCGCTAATTTCTTTTATGGTATGATCCATCTGTATAACTTTTATCAAAATACCCACACAAAACAACATAGACACAATAACCCATATGCCTAAGCCAAAGATAATCATGGACTTATAACGATTAATCCTTTGGCGGCGCTCCCTTTGCTCTTTCATGCCGGGTATATTTGTTTCTTCCTTTGGCATTTCCTCAATCCTCTGGTATCTTCCATTCCGTTACAAAACGGTGAAATTCTTCAGCCGGCAGGGGTCTTGAATAATAATAGCCCTGTATCAAATCACAGCCAAATTCTTTTAAAACATCTAACTGAGTTTTGGTTTCAACACCCTCTGCAACCACGATAAATCCCAAGCGATGAGCCATGTATAAGATGGATTCTAAAATCGCCCGATCCGCTTCCTCTTTGTCCGCATAATCAATATAACTCTTATCCACTTTCAAAAAATCAATGGGCATACGGGTCAGATAACTCATGGCGGAATACCCTGTGCCGAAATCATCCAGTTCAATCTTACAGCCATGGGAACGCAGGCGTTCCAATTCTCCTTTAATACGGGTAAAATCCGTTACCATAACGCTCTCTAACAGCTCTAAGGATAAATGCTCCGGCGGCAATTGAAATTGCTCTAAGGTATCTAATATATAGTCTACTAATTTTGGATTATTAAACTGTTTCACGGAAAGATTCAAGGAAATCTTAAGATCCAAGCCTTCCTGATACCACTTACTGGTTTGGCGGATCACATCCCAGATAATAAATTCCCCAATTTCCGCAATCATGCCCGTTTCTTCTGCAAGGGGAATGAAATCAAGAGGCGGCACCATGCCCACTTCCGGATGAATCCAACGAATTAATGCCTCTGCCGCAATGGGTTTTTTCTCCCGCAAGGACACCTTGGGCTGATAATACATGACAAATTCATGACGGCCTATGGCTTTCTTAAGCTCATCTTCTAAATTCATACGTTTTTCAATGGTGCTTAAGAGTTCCTTCGTCATAATGCAGTAATGTTCATGGCTCTTCTTTGCCCAAGCTAAAGCAATTTCCGCATTTTTTAACAAATTCATCAAATCCAGATTTTCGGAAATGATAATGCCCATATTAATCTCAATGTTCATGGTGAAATCTCTGGCTCGAATGGGGCTACTGAAACGTTTTAGAATCTTCTCTGCTGTACGAGTCATCTGCATCTCGGTGGGATTTTCAAACACCGCCAGAAAACAATCTGCTGACACCCGAACCAACTTGTTTCCGGGCATAAGGGCTCCCAAGACAACCGCAAGCACAACCAAGAGATCATCGCCGCTTTGATAACCGTATACATCATTAATACGATGAAAATCTCTCACGTTGACCATCAAGCCTCCGCAAGAGGTACAGTCCACATCAGGGGAAAAAGTATAGGCACTTGCTAAGTACTGGAGGGTGTAAGCTCCTGTCAAAAAGTCGTGATATGCCCAATTCTTCAGGCGCAATTCATCTTCCTTAAATTCGGAAATGTCCAAAAAAGTACCAAACATCTCCTCTTTCTTCTCCGGATCTACAAACAGCCCCTTAGAACGCACCCATCGCTCCGTACCGTCTTGTGCTCGAATGGGAAAGTCACAACGATAGTCCTTTGTCTTTCCCTGCTGATAGTCTTCTTTTGCCCTGTGCATACGTGCGACATAGGGGGGGGGTATGATCGTTTCCAAGGTGGATAGTTTGTGTTCAAAAAAATCTGCCTTATAGCCCCACAAATCTTGCACGGAATCACTAAGCACAAGAGAGTCCTGCTGTGCATTCTTCCGCCAGAAAGCCAGACCGGCGGACTGCATAACAAATTCATATGCCGCCAACATAGCTTCTTCTTTCTTTTGCTTCTTCTTTTGCTGATCCATCCGCCCTATCACCCCCCGTCTATCTATTTATAATCTACCATGAACTATCAGAGTGCCTAAAAAACTTCGTCATTTTTATTATATCGGAAAAATAGGGATTATGCAAGGAGATTTTGAAAAAAAGCAAAGAGGACTGTGTAGTGCAGAGAACTCTCCTGCCCTATCATAGAAAAAGCCCCGCTCCGAACAGTCCGGGGCGAGCCTCTTTCCTAATTTAGGTCTAGCCTAACTGTGCCGCTACTTCCGCCGCAAAGTTTTCTTCCTTCTTCTCCAAGCCCTCGCCTGTTTCAAAGCGAACAAAGCGACTCACGGATACAGGGCTTCCTGCTTCCTTTGATACTGCTTCTAAATACTGTGCCACGGTCTGTTTTCCGTCTTCTGCCTTTACATAGACTTGATCAAGCAGACAGATTTCCTTTAATTCCTTGCTGATGCGACCTTCCACAATACCGTTTATTACCTTTTCCGGTTTCTGGGATTCTTTGGGGTCATTTAAGATCTGCGCACGAAGAATTTCTTTTTCATGAGCAATATATTCCTGGCTTACTTCCGCCCGTGTTACGTACTTGGGGCTAAGTGCCGCAATCTGCATTGCCAGGTTTGCGATGGCTTCTTTGACTGTGTCATTGATGACAGCTGCCTTTGCATCCACCAATACGCCGATTTTTCCGCCTGCATGTACATAAGAAGCAACAAATCCTTCTTCTGCAACCACTTTCTCAAATCTGCGAATGCTTAATTTCTCTCCGATAACGGCAACCTTCTCCACCAAAACTTCACTGATGCTCTTGCCCGCCTCTTCCGGAAAATCTTCCGCTAAAAAGCTGTCCAAATCCGTAGCATCTGTCAAGACGGCCTGCTTTGCTACCGCTGCCACAAAGCTCTGGAAAGTCTCGTTTTTGGCAACAAAATCCGTTTCCGAATTGACCTCTACCACTGCCGCCTTTGTTTCTCCGTCATGAGCCACGGCACAAAGTCCTTCTGCTGCAATTCTGCTGGCCTTCTTCTCTGCCTTTGCCTGTCCGTTCTTTCTTAAATATTCCACCGCCGTATCCATATCACCGTCGGTTTCTGTCAACGCCTTTTTGCAATCCATCATGCCGGCGCCTGTAATTTCTCTTAATTCTTTTACTGCTCCTGCTGTAATAGCCATGTTTTCCTCCTGGATTTTATTAGTTGCTTTCGGTTTCTACCTCTGCCTTTTCTTCTTGTCCCATTGCACCCTGATTTGCTTCAATAATGGCATCTGCCATTTTGGAAACAATCAACTTCACGGCACGAATGGCATCGTCATTTCCGGGAATGACGTAATCTAACTCGTCAGGATCGCTGTTGGTGTCTGCGATTCCAATCAAGGTAACGCCCAAGGTATGGGCTTCTTGTACACAGATTTTTTCCTTCTTGGGATCTACTACAAAAATCGCATCGGGAATCCGCTTCATGGTCTTTATTCCGCCCAGATTCTTCTCTAATTTATCCCATTCTTTTCGCAGTGCAAGCACTTCTTTCTTAGGAAGCACGTCAAAAGTACCATCCTCCGCCATTTTCTCAATGGCTTTTAAGCGTTCAATACGGCTCCTGATCGTCTTAAAGTTGGTGAGCATTCCGCCTAACCATCTCTCATTGACATAATACATACCGCAACGCTCCGCTTCCGCCTTAATGGCTTCCTGCGCTTGTTTCTTCGTTCCTACGAAAAGGATTAAACCTCCTTGCACTGCAATGTCAGCAATGGCATGGTAAGCTTCGTCTACTTTTCCTACTGATTTCTGCAAATCAATGATGTAAATACCGTTCCTCTCCGTGTAGATGTACGGAGCCATTTTCGGGTTCCACCTTCTGGTCTGATGTCCGAAGTGAACACCTGCCTCTAACAGTTGTTTCATTGAAATAACGCCCATTTTTTGTTCCTCCATTCGGTTTTGTCTTCCATACGCCTCTTCCTTAGAAAGAGCGAAAGGGCTTTCGCACCGTTTTCTAAGTCCGCATATGTGCTTGCTGTATCCTTCTGATAGACACGCTTTTTGATTATAACATGAGAATGAGGGGATTGCAAGTGTTTTTTTCGTAAATTCCCAAAGTAAGTTCTACTAGTTTTATGATGTGGAACTTACTCTGAAAAACCGTGAAATAACAGGCTGAATTTAGTCTGGGAAATGATTCGATTAGGTTACAAAACCAAGAAAAACGTAG
>BNZC01000018.1 GCA_026000755.1 Clostridia bacterium | reverse complement strand
AATTTAAGTCTGGCATGATGCTTCTCCTTCTCAAAGAAAATTTCCCAGATTAAATTCTACCAGAAATCCGTTCCAGATTAAATTCCACATCAAATTCCATAGTGGAACTTACTTTGGGAATTAACATTCGTAATTTTTTTATAATCTTTTTGCAAAAATCGCTTGCTTTTTTTTTGTAAGTATTATATAATAGTCTTTGCGTCACACATTTACACATCATATCATTGTTTGCGCCTTTAGCTCAGTTGGTAGAGCATCTGACTCTTAATCAGGTTGTCCAGGGTTCGAGCCCCTGAAGGCGCAGTAAGAAGGACGGTTAATCCGTTCTTTTTTATTTCTTTTTTTGCTCACCGCTCCCCAAAATAGCAGATATTTCATTCACCGATTTTCTTATGTGCAATACCTTTTTTTCCATAGATGGTTTGTGGTAGGTGTATTCTGCCATTTTTTGTTTTAGATCTTTTTTTCTTATTCCCACGATTATTCCCCTCCTATAAGTGCCAATCATTATAGATGTTACTATACACGGTCAACCCCAAGCAGTAAATAGTCACAAACGATGTTTTATAATACTTTCTTGATTTTATTATTATATGAAAAAAGTCGATTCTGTGATACAATGAGTATAACAATGAGCAAGTCTTTGACTTGCAAGTCTGACAAATCATAATACAAAGGAGATTCTCTCTCGTGAAACAGATTTTAATTGCCTGCTCTATGATGGAAGATGAAATCAAAAAAGCAGTACAGGAAACAAAGTGTTCTCTTCCCATCATTTGGATGGAAAAGGGTTTACATAATACCCCAAAACATTTGCGGAAACGTTTGCAGGAAACAATAAATGATGTTAGCGATTATGAGCAGATTCTTTTAGCTTATGGTCTGTGTGGAAAAGGTACCTGTGGTTTATCTCATCCAAGGGGACAACTTATTATTCCAAAATTTGATGATTGCCCAAATCTTTTATTATGCACGGAAAAACGAGAGCAAAGAAATTTATTGAAAATTGGTTCTTTTTATCTTACCCGTGGTTGGAGTTTGGATCCGAAAGAGAATATCCTCGCTGTACATGAGAAAAACAAACAACGATTTGGTGAAGAAATGGCGGATAAAATATTTGAAACCATGTATCGCTCTTATCAGAAACTTGTGATTATTGATACAAACAGTTATCCTCTTTTGCCTGTAATGGATTATGCACAAAAAGTTTCCGCCCTAAGTGGTATGTCTGTAAAAATAACAGAAGGATCCATTCACATTTTACGCCAATTAATAACCGGTTTCTGGGATGAAAATTTTATTGTACAAAAAAATGGCGAAACATTAAATATACATCAATGGGAGTTCTAAATTGAATTTGATTGTAATTATTCTACTTTTATGCTATTATAGAAATAGAATTTTTGATTGGAAAAAGAACAAAGGAGATTTGCCTTATGAAAGAAAAAGAGAAGAAGGAACAAAAAGAAATCAAAGGAACCACACCAACTCGAGGATTTTATCATTTGAACATCCTGCTTTTTTCTGTGCTACTTGTATTGCTTACACTTTTGGAACTTTATTTTCTGATTAATCGCTCCCACCATTACCTTTATCTGGGAGGTCTGGCAATTCTGATTCTTTTAGATTGTTATCTCCTTATCCTATCTATTTTGAAAAAAACGACCCTGAGCAATCAAGAGAAAGGCGAGCAAACCGCCATCCTTTTTCGTTCAGAAAAAGCTGTCTATTTATTGGCAAAAAACAATTTCAAGGATTTAGGGGAAGGGCTTCTGCAAATCAAAGAAAACATATTTGCCCTAAGCAGATCCCTAGAAAAAAATGATGCAAAATTTACACAGACCATGCCGCATTTTTTGGATGAGCAAAAAAGAATTGCCCAAATCACAATCAATCGGAATAAAGAAAATGCTGTGGAACTAATGAAGGCAAATACTCGCCTAAACGACCAATTAGATGCCTTTGAACAAAGGTTAAGCAACATGGAAGCTAGTTTTTCGCAAAATCTTGAACAAGTCAAATCCGAGATTTCTCAATTAAACTATGAATCCGAGATCAGAAACATTGAAAATAAACAAGCAGAATTATTATCTGCTTTGAAAGAAGCCGAATTATCCTTTAAGAATGAATTACTGCAAGCCGTTAATAAGCTTTCAAATCTTCAACCAAAAGTAGTGGTAACAACAGGTGCTGTTTCCTCTGCTCCTGCTTCTTCTGCAAACTATGAAAATCTTTCTACGATGGAAGAAGATATAAGTGCGACAGAGATCTTATCCCCCCCCCTTGCTACAGACGATCCTATAGATTTTGACCTTGAGGAAACGGTTACTTCTGAAAACACGGAAACAAATATAGCGATTGAAATAGAAGAACCTCTTCCAAAAGAAGATAGGGTATCCGGCATTCAATTTAAGAAACTGCCCGAAATTGAAGAAGATTCCGATGAACCGGAAACGATACCGGAAGAAACTCCTGTTGAAACCGCTCCTATTGAAACTGCTCCTCCCATGCCCGATTTATCCGATCCTAATAAACCCATGAGTCCCGATGATATTGCCGCTTTGCTAGCTAACATGGGAACAGAGGATTCTCCTAGTGAAACGGAATCAATTGTTGCGGAAGTTCCCGTTGTGGACACTCCGCTTGAAACCACTCCTCCCATGCCCGATTTATCCGATCCCAATAAGCCCATGAGTCCCGATGATATTGCCGCTCTGTTGGCTAACATGGGAACGGAGGATTCTCCTAGTGAAACGGAACCGATTGTTGAAACCGCTCCTATTGAAACTGCTCCTCCCATGCCTGATTTATCCGATCCCAATAAACCCATGAGTCCCGATGATATTGCCGCTTTGTTGGCTAACATGGGAACAGAGGATTCTTCTAGTGAGTCGGAACCTGTTGTGGAAGAAGCTCCCGTTGTGGACACTCCCAAAGCAGAGCCTGCTCCTGTTGACATGACAAATCCGAATAAAATTATGACACCGGAAGAAATCGAAGCTTTGCTTGCTAGTATGTAGTCGATAGAACGCCCCTCTTACCGAAACTGTATTTCCATAAGAAAAAAGTCCTTGCAACTATTCGCAAAGACTTTTTTCTACGTCCACGAGAGGATTCGAACCTCCGACCTACCGCTTAGGAGGCGGTCGCACTATCCTGCTGTGCTACGCGGACAATTCTGTAGTACAGCTTATCGAAACATATTTTCGGTAAGACTTATTTCATTATAGCATATTTCCTAAAATTGTCAAAGATTTTTTTGCCCATACTTGTTTTTTGCCTGACATCAAGATTCAACATTTGCACTACCCTGCATCCAAATATTTCCCTTAAATCTGCACCTGATTTCAAACTTCATAATTCACTCTGCCCTGCATCCAAATATTTCCCTTAAATCTACGTCCGATTGCAGGCTCGCCCATTAAGTCATTTTTATTGATACACATATCAAAAATCAAATTATTGCAATCAAGGTTTAGGAGATAAATTTTCTCTTTTGTCTTTTGATTTTCCACAACTTGATAATCCAAAATTTCACCTAAGATACTATAATGATCACTTTCGATTCCATAGGGCATGAAATAGGTGTTGACAATAGACAATACATCTTCACTCAAAATCCGTTTTGAAATCATGGAATAAGTATCCATATCATCTAGGGTAAGCGTTTCGATTGCATCTTCATTTCCTTCTCTTGCTGCTTCAATTAAATGATTTCGTTCCCTTACCCATCCGTCCCTGCTTTGCCGCTCTTCTTCATCTTTCTGAACAGGTAATAGAATCATTCCCGAATTGGAAAGTGCCGACAAGGTAGCTCCTGTATTTTGTTGCGGTATCTTTGTGTTTTTTTCATGATTAAAATATTCGATCATGTTTTGCAAATAAAAAATTAATGTAACACCGATTTTGATTTCGTCACACACACCGGCATAAGAATATTTATCTGCGTGTTTTTCCACATCAACTTTCTCTTGGGTACTCATCCCGGTTCCATGAAAGTAGGGATAATAATAATGGGAATCAAAGGTTCCATCTTCACGATATTCTCCCCTTACGGCAATCCCAATATAACCCCCATAGCTTTTCCGAAGCTCTGCAAAAACATTTCCATCTTTATCTTCCATTATGGACTTCTTATCCGCATGAGCAATCACATCTTGAATTAAGGCATCAATTTCTTTTTTCTTTGTAAATTGGTTAAACCCAATTGACTTTAAATAACTATGCACTAGTACCCTCCTTTCTTTTTGTAAATTATTTGTTTTATGTTTGGTTAAACCCAATTGACTTTAAATAACTATGCACTAGTACCCTCCTTTCTTTTTGCAAATTATTTGTTTTATGTTTGGTTAAACCCAATTGACCTTACATGACGATACACTCGTATTTTCTTTTTTTTAACTTACTTTCCTTTATGTTTTGTGAAATGGTCTGTATCTTTTGTGACGGCAAAATAAATGATTTTGCTATCATAAAAATTCTTAAACTTTTCAGCCCATTGTATGGCAGCATCCCAAGAATATTTTTCCGGTGAGATACCGGGACCTGACCAAGGTATCTTATCTGAAATATCTTGTGGAAATTTTTGTGCCCATTGACCGTCATTTAATTGCACCCAAAAATGAAAATCAAAATTTTTCTCATTTATGTCCGGCACCTCATCCGATACCTTGCAACCAACCCGCAAAGCAATACGGTATTCTTTACTTGGGTCAATTTCCGAATCAAAATTTTCGATTTGGCGGAAATCAGAAATTTTAAGTCCGTCTTTATCTGCCTCTACATAATTTATAACATCTTTTCTTACATAATCTAAAACACCCTCTTCACCGGAGCTGTCATAAATATCTGTCAGTTCCTTATAATCAAATGCCATATCTTCCGACAGAATCATATCTTCATCTCGTAGTGCAAAGGAAAAACAATTTCCACTTTCTTCTGATTCCTCGGACAAGGGCATTTGCATATAAGCAAATTTCCCATAATCGGAAACACGCTCACTCACGACACCACTCACTTTCAAATAGGGAATCTCCGATTCTGACTCCGCAAAGCCCGAAACAAAGGTGGCTTTCTCTCCTGCCTTTTCACCAAATAGGGCAATCCCATAATCCGGCTTATCTGCATTTAACCATGTTTTCACAAAATCCGTAATCGGTATGCTGACCCAACCATCTTTTTCTTTCTGTACCGAAACAGAAATAAAACTTGTGTCATCAACCAAGGTGCGAACATTTGTTCTTGTCGTGTCGTTCGGTTCCCAATCCCCTGTCACAAATCCAACACGAAAGGTAGCCGGAACATTTCCCTTTTTAAGTTTCAAATACAATCTAGCTTCAACAACTTCATTGGCTAACCATGTTCCTTTGAGGGGAAAACGAAAAAGAGAATAAATGTCTTTTCCGTCTTTGTTCTGTCCGATTTTAATAAAATTGGATCCATCGTTGTCCACACCGGTATAATCTTGTGTATCCGATTCATCATAACTTCCCGTGGCGGTATTGTTTATAGCAATCCAATCTTCGGTGGTCGCAGTTGCTTGATCGGAAGTTGCACTTGTATCTGTATTGCCGGTGTCCGTCACATCATTTTTACTACTTGAGTCTGTTTTATTTCCGGTGCAAGCGGTAAGTAGAAGTCCAAGAGAAATACACACAGTTAGTATAAGTTTCTTTTTCATAAATTATCTTCTCCTGTTAATGTTACTATTCACGGTTGAAATGAAAATGGTAGCCGTTTTCATTTCATAGTAAATAATAACTATTAATCCCCTTCTTCAAATCTTTTTTGTTTTCCCATTGCAATATCCAAAGCATTCTTTTCCTCCTCGGATAGTACTAAAACCGAATTTCCCTTAATCACTTCTTTGATATAGGTATAACAACCTTCCCTACTATGCACGGCATTGATGATAAATCCATCATCCTCTTTATTCAAGAGTGCCAAAGAAAAACTCAATTTTCCTCCCATTTCCTGAAAGGCATTATATTTTACCAGACCCAACTTTTGAAATGCTAATTTCAAATTTCCGGAAACAGATCCTAACTCTCGACTGTTCTTTTGATTAGAAGCAAGCAATTCCTCTATCTGATTGATTCTTTGAATCAGATTATCTTCTAGGGACTGAACATCTTTTCCTGCCATAAAGGCATTGTAACGTTTCTTTAGTTTTCGATTTTGAACAATATTGACAAGCAGTAAAATGAAAAGCAAAAATAACAATCCCAATATTCCCAGTAGAACATATTCTAAAATATCATCTAAGTTGATACCAATGTAGTTTAACATTTTTTCCTCGTATCATATGTTTATGTGAAGCGCAACATAAACATTGATATTTTCCTTTCTGTATTTTATGATTCTGTGTTATATTTGTATTAGTGTATAGAACGGAATAAATCCACAATCCGTTCTGTTGTATCTATATCAGTGCATAGAACGGAACAAGTCTACAATTCGTTCAAATTCTTCCCTGCTATAATACTCTATCTCTATCTTTCCCTTTTCATGATCTTTCTGATGAATCGAAACCTTTGTTCCTATAATGTTTTTTAAGTTTTGCTCAATGTCTTGATAGACAACATCTAAGGCACTTTCTTCTTTTTTTCTTCCTTCTTCTTTTTTTTGATTTTGCATCTTCTTGATTAGCTTTTCGGTTTCCCTTACGCTCAATTTTTCGTCAAAAATCTTCTGGGCAATGGCATACTGTTTATCTTCTTCCTCAATCCCAAGCAAAGCTCTGGCATGTCCCATGGAAAGCTTATCTTCAATCACCATCTCTTGTACATTCCCATAAAGCTTAAGCAATCGGAGGGAATTGGTAATGGCTGTTCTGGATTTTGAAACACCTTCTGCTATTTCATCATGTTTGTAATTAAATTCATCCAACAAGCGTTTGTATCCTAGTGCTTCTTCAATGGGATTTAGATCTTCTCTTTGCAGATTTTCCACCAAAGAGATTTCTACAATTTCCTGCGGTGTCAAATCTTTCAAAATGATAACCGGTACCTTTGACAAACTCGCTTTCTTTGCTGCCCGCCATCTCCTCTCTCCCGAAATAATTTCATAGTATTCCCCTTTATCCTGTACCAAAAGTGGCTGTAGAATACCATGTTTCTTAATGGATTCGGACAACTCTAAAATAGAATCTTCCTCGAAGTGTTTTCTGGGCTGTTCCTTGTTCGGTTCTACTTTTGCAATATCTACAAACTGTTTTCCTCCCCCCTCCGTTGATTTATCTCCAATTTTATCCGTAATCAGACTGTCTAATCCTTTTCCCAATCCTTTTCCCAATCCCATTTTATACCGCCTTTCTTTCGATTACTTCTTCAATTTTATCCGTAATCAATCTACCTATCTCTTTTCCCAATCCGTTCTATACTGCTTTTCTTTCGATTGTTTCTTTGATTTTATTTGCAATCAAACGGTCTAATTTTTTCTCAACCTCATATTATACTGCTTTCCTTTCAATTACTTCTTTTGCCAACAAACGATAACTTTCTGCTCCCGCCGATTTCCCATCATATAAATTAATCGGTTTTCCATGACTGGGTGCTTCTGCCAATCGTATATTCCTTGGTATAATTGTTTTGTATATCATCGTGTCCAGATTGTTCTTTACATTTTCTACGACTTGTAAGGATAGATTTGTTCTGGCATCATACATAGTAAATACAACACCCTCCAAAATAAGATCCGGATTTAATCTTTTCTGTACCAGATTGATGGTGTGAATCAACTGACTCAAACCCTCCAGTGCATAATACTCACATTGAATTGGAACTAACACTGTATTCGCTGTCGTCATGGCATTGATTGTAAGCATATTTAAGGACGGTGGACAATCAATTATAATAAATTCAAAATCTTCTTGCACATAATCAATTTCGTTTTTTACAATGTATTCTTTGTTCGATGCTCCTAACAACTCAATCTCCGCTCCCGCCAAATTTACGTTTGAAGGAATCAGCATCAAGTGTTCAATTCCTGTTTTGTGTATACTTTCACGAACCGTACATTCGCCTAGTATTAGTTCATAGATGGTATTTGTCATCGTGTTTTTATCAATGCCTAAGCCACTGGTTGTATTTCCCTGTGGATCCAAATCAATAACCAAAACCTTTTTGCCCGCTTCTGCCAAACAAGCAGAAAGATTAATTGCAGTAGTCGTTTTACCCACACCACCTTTTTGATTTGCAATCGCAATAATTCTTCCCATAGTATCTCCTTTCTTGATATTTTCTTATTACTTGTTCTTTCTTGTTTCATTGTATTTTTTTCTTTTGTTAAAACCCTTTCATCATTACTGTTCATAGCTTTGCCGTTCACAGAAACAAATTACACACAAATTACAGGAAACAGGCAATTCGAAGCCTTACTTATTATTATATCATTTGGAAAACTGCCACTTAATTGAACCTACCGTTATATTCACAATCACCTACTTTCACATCTCACTTTTGCAGAAATTCATTCAGAACTCATTCGTATCTTGTTTCTAACTCAACTAGATGTGATTGGATGTGAACTGTAACTATGTTATTATATCACATATCATCTATCTTTACCATTGGTAAAAGTGCCAAAACGTTTCACGTGAAACATTTTTACTTATAGAACTACATCTTGTATCGTTTTTGCTTTTTTCTTTTTCAGCAAAACAATATATTGATAACTTTTTACTTTTTTCCAATGTTTCACGTGAAACATTGGAAAAATACATTTGTGATATTCGCTAAAAAACTCATGACATTCGTTGCGACTGCTCGTGACATTCGTTGCGACTGCTCATGACATTCGTTATGATTCCAATGACATTTGTTAAAAAGGATAAAAGAACAGAAAGCTCTGTCCTTTTATCCTATCAATCAAATAAAACTATTCTTGATTTTATTTGCTCCTAATCTTTATTATACTTCCATGCCTTCCATGCAACACCTATTGATTCACAAATCATCACAAGAAATATCATCCCCAAAAGAAAACGATTAAAATTATGAAAGAATCCAAAAGCATTCTGAGCATTCTCACCAAGCACTATTTTCATTTGATTCACAAATTCAGAATTTAATATGTTTCCGTTCCAAAAAACTATCACGGCTCCAATTCCGGCAATGACATTACAAAGAATCGTGACAATGACAATCCGTTTGGTATACCGTCCATCTATCAATTTTAGAGATTCTTTTACTATACTCAAAACCATAGCAAGAATAAAAAATATCCAAAACTGTCGAATAACAAGTGAATCAAAAATGGGAATCCATCCTCCATCAAGTGCAATCTTCACTGCAAAGATTCGTGTAAAACCAAGAAAGACAATCGTTCCGATCACAGAAAACACCATACCAATAATCACTTCATGCTTTTTTATTTCCGCCTTATTTTTCGGCAAAGGAGGAAGATCCAAATCTATATCTCCATCATCGACTTTCCATTTTTTACGTTCAACGACGGCGAAAATAATTGTGATAACTGCAAATGCCCAAACCACTCCTCCTATTGCCCCACCGATTGTTTGTACGATCACTTTTTGAAAGATAAGATCATAAGCCGATTCTTTTCCCCATTCCGCGAAAACCTGTATAATACTGGAAATCAAAGTCACCGCCGCTATAATAGGCAAGACAATCGTTAAAATCTGCTTATATTGTAAAAAATAATGTCCGCTAATAAGTGCCTTGTTTTCCTCTCCGCTATACTTTGCGGCTAATTCTTCCGGCATACCAAGTTCCGTCAAAACAATCCTTATATCTTTTTCCGTGGGCAAAACATCTCCACAGCGTTCTGTCAACATATCTGCAATCAAACTATCTAATTCTTTTTCCACATCAGACCGTAACTTAGATGGCAGGTGGCGAGCAACAGCATAAATATAACGTTCAATCAAATCAGTTTTCATCCTCTTTTCATCCTCCTAATATTACAGGAAGTAAAGAACACTTCCTATATCAACAATAGTAACTCCGTTAATCCTCCAAAATCCTTTCCATGTTTTGTGCAGTAGAAAGCCAATGTTGTTTCAATACTGCTAACATCTCTCTGCCGAAATCTGTCGTTATGTAATATTTACGTGGTTTTGCCCCGCCTGTATTCCACGAACTTTCAAGCAGACCCTGACCCTCCAATCGCCGCAAAAGAGGGTATAGAGTATTGGCCTCAATTGATATACCTGTATCAGATAAATCTGCAATTAAGCTGTATCCGTATTTTGCTTCTTTTAGATTTGCTAATACACAGATGGTAATCGTTCCACGACGTAGCTCCAATAAAAAACTCGATAGAATCTCTTCTTTTTCCAACATTCATCACCTCCCTTTTTACCAAAAGTTCCTGTTGAAACTTTCTGATAAGTTATAGCATTGTTTATATACTTGTATACACATTATATAGTGTACCACACTATATGTCAAGAGAAAATTTCAAAAATTACAAAAAACTTTTAACTTCTAGGATTTAGGCCTTCGGCAACAAAAATAACTTATGACTCGATTATATAGTGCTTTGATTAAAATCTGTCCGAAATATAATTTCGGGCAGATTTAGGAAATCAGGGTCTGACCCAGCGAAGCGAAGTCGCTATAGCAACTTAACAAGCAGTCTAATAAAAGTTAAGCCGCTATAAAAAGGCATATTTGATTTTTTGTTTTTTTAATGTTATAATGGATTTTATCGGAAGTAATGTATTTTACTAGTGTACTGTAAAACCTACTCATTAAGCGGTATCCTTTGGTTACTATTCACGGTTGAACCGTTCCGAGAGGCGTTTTTCGAAGAAAAACCCGATTAAATCATGCGCCAAATCGCACTTTTTTGCGATTAAGCCCTGTACTTTAGGGCGATACTTACCGAACGTTCTTTGTACCCTCGCTTCGCTGGGGCAGACCCTCCGGTAAGGTGTCCCGTGCATAATTGTTGCTTTCACAGGAACTGTGAATAGTAACATCCTTTGCACTAATACAAAAACAGGAGATTTGATTTCATGAAAAATATCATATCAGAAAAAGGTCTTGAACGCCTTACATTTTTTTCAGATGCGGTTGTTGCCATTGCATTAACATTGCTGATTATCCCGCTAACAGATTTAGCAATTGAATATAATTCCCTTAAGGAATCGATAAGTGTATTCATATTATTAAAGGAGAATCTTTCTACTGTAGCAGCTTTTACTCTAAGCTTCATTGTTATCATGAAACTCTGGAGTGCTCATCGAAGACTTTTTGAATGCATTGTCTTAGCCGATGGCTTCGTTGCTCGCTTAAATACATTCTGGTTGCTTACCATTGTTTGCATTCCTTTTGCCACACAAGCAGTTGCCGGCAAATATTTGAGAGAGAATATATTATTTTACATTGCACTCTTATTTGTAAATATGCTACTCTTACAATGTATCTATGCTCATATTATAAAATACGAAGAAGCTTTAGAAAAAACAGAAGTATCCTTTCATCATAGGTGGGTAACTTTTATTACTTTAATTGTTATCGTTATTATCATTATTATTGTACCATCAGAAAATGCACTCTATGCTTTTTTCTTGCTATTCATTGATGAACCAATTGTTGATTTTGTGAAATCAAGACTCCAGAAAAAATAAAAATTCAGTTTTCTTATTACTCATTTCATTGATAAGTTATTCGTTAATTTTGTAAAACCAGGATTCAGAAAAAATAAAAATTTAGTTTTCTTGTTACTCATTTCATTGATAAGTCATTCGTTAATTTTGTGAAATCAAAGATTCAGAAAAATAATAAATCGGAGAAATTTGAAAATGATTATAATTCATTGCTTAAGAAAAACAACATGGGAAACATATAAAAATAAAGCATTTTATGGCGAAAGCTATATAGCAACAGAAGGATTTATCCATTGTTCCGAAGTGGAAACATTTTCTCTTGTCGCTCCAAATTTTGCAAACATAACAGACTCACTTGTTCTTTTGTGTATTGATACAACAAAAATTTCCTCTGAAATAAAATGGGAATGCGACGAAAGTTCCGGTATCGCATTCCCACATATTTATGGTTTGTTAAATATAAGTGCTGTTGTAAATGTCCTGCCTTTTCTCAGAGATGTAGAGGGAACGTTTATTCTGAATCCGGAATTGCAAAGCTCAAAATCAAATTAGCCGATTACAGCCAAAATCTTCTAGTAAGCAAATTACAAGGTTTTTTTCAAAACAAAAATATTTTACCCGTAACGATAAGGAATACCTCGGTAAGCAAATTACAAAGTTTTTTTCAAAACAAAAATATTTTACCCGTAACGATAAGGAATACCTAGACAAGAATATCAATTCTCCTTTCCCTTACCAAAACCCCCACTCCCACAACTACAACAACCAACAATATAATTCCGCAAACCATGGGATCAAACAAGGCAATCCCATTTTTGAATCCATTCAAAGGATTGAAAAACAGTTTATCACAAAGCATGACACTCACCACAAAGGTAGGAATCAAACCTGCAAGCAAGACAATGTAATTTGCAGCAAATCTTGATAAGAGAAAGGCAACGACAGAAACAGCGATTCCCATCAGATACATCATGATGCAAATTACAATAACATACTGACCAAATGTTAGAGGAATTGATGTCATCATGCCATTAAAGGAAGATACATAATTATTCCAAAACAATTGTGTATCGTTTTGTGCATAAATACCTCCAAAGACCAAAAACAAGGTTGTAGTAAGCAGGATAGAAGAAATTAGAACAGCCAGAAGTTGCTTTCCTATTATCTTACGTCCCTGTTTTGCCGTATACTGTAAGAGATGAATTTTTCTGACACGGTCTGATGTTAGCAAAGGAGCAAAACATAAAAGTGATAAGAGCATAAGAAGTGCAACAAGATTTTGAGCATACTGAGTGGTATTCTCGATTACTTCCCAACAAATAGGACTTCTCCATTCTCCCGTGTTTATCATATCGTTCCATCTCTTATGGTAGATAGCGGGAGCTTCGCTTTGCAATAAATGAGTTGCACCATTTTCATACTTTTCAACAATGTTATCAAAAGCAGGTAGCATATAAGCCAATTTTGGTGTATCGGATCCATATTTCTTTTTTTCTGAATCAGAATAAAATTCCGTCACACCGGATCCGGTATCTGCCGGAAGATTATAAAACTCATTCATAATCTTTTGTAATTCCTCTCGATCTTCCCATGTTGCATTTTCATCAGATAAGCGATTTTCATACTCCTGTAACTCCGCATAATTTTTTATTTCCCGTTTCGCCAAGTCGGAGTTTTCTACAATAGCTTGATCTGCCGCTTTTACCAATTCTTCTCTCATCTGTAGAAATTCGTTAAATTCATCCGGTTCTATGGTAGAACCATATTTTTCTGTAAGCATGGTAGATAAGGCAAGAGTTTCTGCTTGCGGATGTCCATTTGGATAATGCTTAATATGGAATTGTAAAAATACAATATAACACATAGTAGACAAAAGTATAATCATGATTATATTTTTCAAATTCCATATTTTTTTCATTTCATTCCATATGATTTTCATATAATTTCCCTCTTTCTGAATTTGATTACTGCAACGACAGCGAATATGCCAAACAGGAAAAACCTTACAAACGACACACACTCATTCCATATGATTTTCATATAATTTCCCTCTTTCTGAATTTGATTGCTGCAACGACAACAATAATTGCCATCACTACAACGGACGCACCCACACCTCTTATTTCAAAATTCTTCCATAGAATATCAAATCCGCCATCGGTAAACCACACCGGTTGTTTGATCAATAAGCATATTGGTGAGAGCATAAGTGTAAACAAAAAATAAGAATCCGGCGGCAATATGGCGGTGACTGTCACTAAGAGAGCATTTACAAAAAATAATGCGAAGAACCCTACATAACTGTTGCGAATGCAAATCCCTGCCACAAACCCCATCAAAGAAAAACATAAAATTAAGATAAGGGATACTCCAATCGTGGCAAAAAGATACGATAAAACCGTGAAGTTGTGCCAAGTGAGAAAAGGACGAAATCCCATTATAATATCACCTATCCCATTAAAGCTGCTTGATACATTGCTCTGCCAGATGCCACTATAATCATTGACAGAAAAATACAAGCCAAGACTAGCTCCAAGCAATAGTAAATAGAAGAAAATACCTGTAACAACCACAGCAATTAATTTTTTCATTACAATCGGTCGCCCTGCCTTTGAGGAATAGACAATATCTTCTATTCGGTTGCTATTCTCATATCCAATGGAAAATAACACAATCAATACACTAAGAAGAACTCCTTCAATTATAATACTACGCATGACAGAGAAAAACAATTTGTGATGCTGTCCATAAGTAGATCCTGCAAAATAAAGACTAAGACTATCGTCATGTTTTCCTTTTTCATCTGCTATCTTTTGCAGGTCTGCGTACTTATTACGCATATTTTCCGCTAATTTTCCTTTTAAGCGGAATGTTTGCACATATGTGTCTGCGATTTTACCTGTGTCATACCCATCAAAGACATCTGAGACTTCTGTAGTTTCTTGGATAAGGGATTCTTGATAGAACTGTTCTGAATTACGCCATTTTTGACTCTCTTTTTGTGAAAGATTCGCTTCTGTTTCATTTGTTTCACTTGCAAGCTGTTCTTGATTATACTGTTTTTGGTCCTCATTTTGTAAAAAATTCGTTTCTGTTTCATTTGTTTCACTTACAAGCTGTTCTGAATTATCATTTTTGAGATTTTCACCTTGCACAAAAGCTGTTAGTTTTTGATTAAACCTCTCGCCCAATTGCAGGCCTGTATGTACAGACACTTTTTTTACATAATCTGCATAGGGATCAATTCCAATTGATAAAATTAAAACTACATTAAATAAAATACAAACAAGTAAAAATCCCCATATTGCATAAGAATTTATGATTTTTTTCATTTCAAGTCCTAATACTCTCACTTAATCACCTCGCCATCATAAATAGATAAAAATACATTTTCTATTTTTAACACTCTCACTCTAGCACCTCATCTTGATATACATATAAAAATATATCTTCTATTTTTAACACTCTCACTCTAGCACCTCATCTCGATACACATATAAGAATACATCTTCCAGATTCGGAACAACGGACTTGGCATCAAATTGCCCCTTCCCCTCACAGACATAGCGAGTAATTGTATATCCCTCTTCCTGCCGTTCGGTCAATAACAAATAGGGTTCTTTCACAGAAGAAATATCCTGTGTTTCAAAAACTTTTCCCACAAGGGTTCTGCAAACATTTGCCGGAGAATCGTCACAATATAATTTATGGTCTTTGAACAAAACGACATGATTTGCAATTGTTTCAATATCCGAAACAATATGTGTAGATAAAATCACAATCCGATCTTTGGAAAGAGAGGAAATCAGATTCCGGAATCGCACACGTTCTTTTGGGTCAAGTCCTGCCGTTGGTTCATCCAAAATCAGGATTTTCGGATCATTTAGCATGGCTTGTGCAATGCCCACTCGCTGAATCATGCCACCTGAAAATTTCTTCATTTTCTTATTTCGCACATCAGACAAGGAAACAAGTTCCAACAATTCTTCCACTCTCTTGCTCGCCGCCTTTTTTTCCATTCCCTTTAAGGCAGATAAATACATAAGAAAATCAAAAGGGGAATGATTCTTATAATAGCCAAATTCCTGGGGCAAATAACCAATCAAATCCCGATAGTTTTCTCCGAGTTTCACAATTTCATTTCCATTCCAGAGAATTTCCCCGGAGCTTGGAAAGATTAAAGTCGTCAGCATTTTAATTAAGGTCGTTTTCCCGGCACCATTGGGAGCAAGCAACCCATAAACACCATTTTCAAATTCAAGTGTAAGATCCGAAAGCACCGTAAATTTTCCAAAATTTTTCGTAACATGATTAACGAGTAACATATGTCATTTCCTCCTTTGAGTTTATGAGACATGAGATGAAAAGAAACTTTTGATATTTCTTAGCACTATGATTAACGAGTAACATAGGTCATTTCCTCCTTTGGGTTCGCAGTAACAAATTTTCTGATTTCAAATAAAAATAGCACAGCACATAATATGGCAACTCCAAGGCTAACGGCAACAGGCAGTTCCGATAAAAACAATTCCCATTTTTTTCCAAAAAAGAGTGCAGGCAGACATAAAATTCCAAACCACAAACTTATGGCAAATGCAAATCGAGCTTTCCTTGCAAAACAACGAATGAAAAACAAACTTACAAAGGCACATAAGAAGAACGAGCATAAGGACAGGGCAAACAAATGTAAAAGTTCATAAATATTTTCTGATTGATGTGCCGTCATGCCAATGCAAAAGATGAGTCCCAACAGGGAAAAGCACATAATGCGGTAAGCTGTGATTTGGCGTATGGAATATTTGCAAGTCAATTTTAACTCATACAAGCTACCTGTGATTTCTATCATTTCCGAGAAAAATAAAACAATCAAAAATAACAAGGGGGAACAAGCGAATAAAATGGTGCAACTAAGTGCTTTTGGTGCAAAAATAAGTGGAAACACTACAGCGATAAGCACAACGGAAGATAAGACAAATGCCAAAGCTGTATCCCAAAAGATAAATCGAAAACCAAGCAATTGGTGCATTTCACGAAATAATGACCAGATAGAGCGTGGTTTTTTAAGACCTTTTGAGAGGATTATTTCTATAGATTGTTCTTTTTCTATTTGTGTAGGTTCTGTTTTTATAGTTTCATTCATGATCATTCTACGCTTCCTTTCCTAAAACATTTTGAGATCTTTTCTATTTTTCTAATCCCCGTCATACTCATTTTGAAACTCTCTCCTTAAAGTACGGAGTAACCGATAATACTTGGATTTCACAGATGACTCCGGCATAGACAGCAGTTCTGCAATTTCCGTAAATGTATATTCACTATATAACTTCAATCGGAAAATCTGTTGAAGTTCTGCCGGAAGTTCATTTATATATTCCATGATTTGTTCCACTAAGTCAGCATCCTCTAATTGATGAATAAAATCTGTTTCGTCTGCCAATTCCAAATCATCTATCACAAGTATCTGTTTTCTATGAACAGCACGGCTTCGAAAATAATCAACAGTTTTATTCGTAGCGATTTTATAGAGCCAAGTGCGAAATCCTGCTTTCTTCCCATCAAAATGTGCAATCGTAGAAAGCATAGAAATAAAAATCTCTTGCGTTAAGTCCATGGCAATATCTTTATCCATTGTTTGCCGATAAACATAACGATAAATCTCATCATAATATCTGCGAATCAAGGTATCGGCGGCAATGCGATTGCCATTCTTTTGTATTTTTCGTATCAGACGTAGCTCGTCATTCAAAAGGAAGCCTCCCTTCCGGATTTCTTGTATAGCAGTTCCATGTGGCATGGTGCTGCTATATACTGTTATATTCGTTTTAGGTGATAGGATAGTTTCAAAATTAAGGAATTATTTTCCAAAATGCTTATATGTGAAGCAACAAAGGACATATCCATTAAGATATGCCCCTTCGAAAATCTGTCATGATATTACTTATTTTCTAAATATTCAAAATAGATGATTCACAATGCCAAGTATTTCATAATCGTAATGAATTACCGTTCTCCAAGATACCTCTCTATCACTTTATGTTTCATCTCCAGTAGCGTATCATAATGTTCCTTCGTATCGGTAAGAAATTCCGCTCCCTCAAAATCTGCCAAACAAGATATTCCTGTTGTTCCTTTCGCCACTACTCCATTTCCATCTGTAGTCAGGTTAAAATAGTTAAATGCTCCCATACACACGATGTCGTAATCCGCTTCGCCTGTATATTCATTTAAGTCATAGGGCGTAAGAAAAATGAGGTACTCATTCCTCGCCTGCATGAGATTCATAACATCTGCAAAAATCGGCGTAAAGTTATTTTTATTCTCTCCAAAATCATAATGCACAACGCCCCCCATATGAATCACACGAATCGTTGACTGCTCCGGAACATCACCTTTGATCGACTTTATGACAGTAACCTCCTGTACATTCATCTGGTTATACTGGCGAAGCTTGTTAGTGGGGCTTACAATCAGTGCAATCGGTGCCTGATCGAAGTTCTCGTAGCTAAAGTTTTTCAAACTACCTTCCACAAATTCATCGTCTATAACAAAGCCCACTTGACAATCTAAGGCTTTCACATCAGAAAGTGTCCGTATCCCTGAAATACCTATATCCCTGAAATGACTTTTGCAGAACAAACCAATGCCGATGGTTAAAACCACTACACCAACAACTGCCAGAATGAAGTGTTTTACGCTCATGCCATCTCCTCCAATCTGCCTGCTGTCATTTTGTATTTGGTATCACACAAAAATGCAATGTCCTCTTTATCATGACTGGCAATGGCAATGAGTGCGCCACGTTTTACTTCTTCCCTTAAAATACTACGAATCAATTCCGTTCCCGCCTCATCTAAACCGTTCGTTGGCTCATCTAAGAGAAGAACATCCGGCGATTCCATCAATGCCTGTGCAAGCACAATGCGTTGACGCATACCCAAGGAATATTTCTTCACTGTCCGCTTATCCTCCGGATCTAAGCCCACTCTTGCGATAGTTGCCTTGATTTGCTCATCATTTATCTTGTTGTTAATTTTGGCTAATAGCTTTAGGTTCTTAAATCCCGTAAATTCAGGATACAAGCCTACATTTTCAATAATCAGTCCCAGATTTTCCACAAAGGCAATATCCTTGTGTAAAATTTTTCCGTTTATAACTACCTCCCCCGAAGTGGGATGCACCAAGCCCGCCAAGGAACGAAACAGCATAGTCTTGCCCGATCCATTCTTTCCCACAAAGCCATAGACATTTCCACTTTCTAATTTCAAGTTAATATCTTCTAGGATAACTGCATTTTTTATTGTTTTGCAGAGATTTCTTATTTCAATCGTATACATAAAAATCCTCCTGTTATTGGCTATTCTCCCTATCCTGTATTCCAATGTCCATTTTGGCAATATAACGCAAACCAATCAAAACCGCAAGCAGACTAAACGCAAAGAAATAAATACAAGCAAATAATGTTTTTGACCCGCTCAAATCCCAATTCACAACCGCATTCGCCATGGGATTTAGTTTCAGCAGAAGCGGTAAGTTTTTTAGAAATGGTATCTTTTCATTTATAATAGCTAATCCTGTCAATAAAATAAGTGCAAGATAGACAATGACAAAACCAAAATTACTGCCAAAACGTATAGCACATAGATTGATAAGCAAGGTTATGACAAAAGCAAAGAAAGTCAGTATAATCAAGGTTGTGACAAACATGGTAACCGCCACAGAATCAATTGACAAAGAAGTCGTATAACTACTTAACAAAAGAACGCTTGTCAGATACCCGCTCACCCATATAACGGTATATAAAAACAATTCCGCTACTTTCCTAAAATACCAAGTATGCCTTCCTTTTTGCCGTGCAATAGCATAAATGCCATTGGTATTCAAATCATGATAAAGAAATGTGCCAAAGATTAAGTTGAAAATCAATATCTCAAACAGACCTATTACATTCATGACAATATCATCTGTTGTTCTACTGGGACTACCTGAAAAAAGATGTTCCATGAACAATTCTGCAACAGGTGCATGTGTCGCTTGATAATTATGCAATTCCATAATATGATGTACAAGAGTAACAGGAATGGCTAACAAGGCTTTCATCAAATTTTTCTTCATATTCCCACCATTTAATCCAACTGATCTGCGCTTGCCTTATGTAGAATTATGAAAACCGATGCAATCACAAAAGCAAGTGTCAAAGTAACAATAAACACAGGCGTTTTACCATATTCCGTATTAACTGTAATATATTGAAAAGCAAAGAAATTATAGAACTTCGTGGCTCCGTCTGTATCAAGCATAAAAGTCAGAATATTCAGTCCAAAAATGATTAAATATATTGGAACGAACACAAAAATCTTGTATTTTTTGATAAAAAAAGATGTTGCAAACGCAAAAACACTTAAGATTCCCGAGAAAAAAGCGAAAAAAAAGACATACAACACATTATAAAGCAATGGACTATATAGGTAAAGACCCAAGAACGGCAAACCTTTTCCTACAACCGAAATCATTACATTGTTTCCCGTGATGTCATTTGCGAAATTCCAACTATATAAATCTCCCCAAACAGTAGTTCCTTGAATCGGAAATGTTATATGGTTTAAGAAAATGCTAATCAAAAAAGGAATTACAAACAAAAGAAATCCACCCATGAAACATACGATTGCTTTAGAAAGGTAATACATTTTGTTACTCATCTTTGATTGAAGCACAGGTAAGATATGAACTGATTTATCGGTTAGAAAAGAAAATGCAAATGGAAGAACTATCAAAAAAGGAAAAAGTAAATCTAAATAGAATGCAAACACAGTAGTATTATTCCCTGCAAATACAGCATCTGCTGAAAGAAAATTAGATGGCTCTCCACCCCAATAACGGAAACAATAAAACAAATAAGTAGCTATCACATAGAACAGGACAATACCAAAAACTGCTTGAAATGATTTCTTTTGTATCATTAGGGAAAATTGCATCTTTAATGCTTGTCTAAACATCATGACCTCCTTCATTTACATTGGTATTCATCTCATAGAATTAGTTTTCATCATAACATCGATTTTTGGATAAATAATATGTGTTCCTTCACACAACAGCAAAGGAACACACATTACTAAATTGTTCTATCGATTAATTAAATGTTACATCTCCACTAATAATAGCATTCAAACTACTATTGTGACCTTTTGCACTAAACGTGACCGATTTACCCGCATAAGATGCAGGAAGTGCAATGGAATAGGCTTTGTTTTTCGTTACCGTTTGCTCTCCTAAAAGTTGTGTGGATCCAGAAAATGGAGCCACTAATATCTGACTATAACCCTTATCCACATTATCACTATTATAAATCTTAGTAATTGTTCCATAAATCTTTGCACCACTACCTAGCGTTCCAGCCGTAATAGCTGTCCACTTGCTTCCATAAATAGTCCGATCTGTAAACGAACTAGCAAATACCGGCAAACAGGTACTGACTGCAAGTGCTACGACTACTAATGATACACCCAAACGCTTTGCTACGCTGTTACCCTTGTTCTGTTTTTGTTCTTTTACTCTGTTGTTTTTCATGTTCACTTCCTCCTTCGATTGCTAAAAAACGAACACATTGTTAGTTACCAAATTACCTCTATAGGATAGCACCTCACATTGCATTTGTCAACCAATTTTGGCAAATTATTACAATTTCGTTACTTTCAATAAAAAATACGTGTTAATCATCTGACTTGCATCTGATTTTTTGTGAAATATTACTAAATTTATCTGTTAAATATATTATTTGTGCTTTTTTTGATTAAATAAAGAAAAAGCAACGTGTCCTCTTTCAGCGTTGCAATAAATTCAGCTAATATCACCTTTTCCATCCTGTTTTTCTGATTTTGAATCAAAAAACGAGTTAATCACTCGCTTCTTTAACGCTTTCAAGAGTATGTAATTCCCAATATACTGTTTGCCCATTGATTTAACTCTTCCAATGGATCATATAATCCTATATACCACTCTCTATCCAGTTTAACATAAGGAGTTATTTCATTTCCGCCTTCAGCGTAATGATACCATTCTCACTTCCCACCCGAAAGGAAATATCATCTGAAGGAGAAATTTTTAAGTAATCAGCTGTGTCAACTGTATCCGCTGTATCCGCCATATCCATAATTGGAAAGAAAAACAACTTTCCTATCAATACCATCACGAAAACCTTTCTATCATACCATCATTGAATCTTCATTATTATTCAACGTTTTCCCGTTGAACCGTAACGGGTTTCTCCCCTATCGGCTGTTTCGAGGGCAACCCCGCTTTTCTTGGATAAAGCTTTTTCGTATTCTTCACTTTCCGAACCAGAATTAAGGAGCGTTTCATATCCGTATCAGGCAATTGAAACATTTCTACCTTTTCTAACTTTCCCCCCAATATTCCTATCGCTTTTTCTGCTTTTTTCAATTCTTCCTCAAATTTCCCTGATTTATAGGAAATAAAAACACCGTTCTTCTTTACAAATGGAATACAATATTCACTCAAAGAAGATAACAAGGCTACTGCTCTTGACACACAAAAATCAAAGCTTTCTCGATAAGCTGAATCTCTTGCCAAATCCTCTGCCCTACCATGAACCACTTCTATTTTTTTCAAACCCAAAGTATCAATCACTTCTTGTAAAAACACAAGTTTCTTATTCACAGAATCAAGGAGAACAATCTCCAATTCCGGAAATACTATTTTAAGAGGAATGCCCGGAAAACCCGCTCCTGTTCCCAAATCCAAAAGTCGGTAGGTTCTATTTATATTCTTCTTGTTTGGAAATGATTTTACATCATTTGAACTTATACTTAATTCAGAATCTTTATTTGATTCCAAATTCCTATTTATTTCTAAGTTTATTCTTGTCTTTAAGTCTACATTTAACATTTTACGAAAGTCTATTATTCGAATCAAACTCAAACTATCCAGAAAATGTTTTGTAACAACCTCTGAAAAATCCGTAATGCCTGTCAGATTCATGACCTTATTTTTTTCTATCAACAAATCATAATAATCCAAAAACTGCTGAAACTGAACCTCCGATAAATTTAAGTCCAAACTCTCTAATCCTTTTTTCAATATGTCTAATCTAGTATCCATTTGATACTCCTTTCAAAATTTTTCTGTTTTTCAATATTATTTTTCTACTAAATTCATTCTGAAATGTATTGAATAGTTTACTACTCACCCTCCAATGTCCTTTAGTTAAGCTAAAACAGGATATGACAGATGTAGAAGCCAATAGATACTCCGCCTATCAATGACCTCGCTTCGCTGGGTCAGACCCTATAAAAAGCATTAGAGCGACTAGGGAGGAAAGACTCCCATTTTTGGGAACCTCTGTTCCCGAAAATACGTTTTTAAGAGGCTTGTCCGAACTTCTTTGGAGCGAGGCTTTTTCTATGATAGGACGGAGTGGCTATTGGCACTACAAAAGCGATGCCTTTTAGCTTAAGTAAATGACATTGGGTATTGGATAGTAACTATTCACCCTCACCTAACATTGAAATAAACCAACAAAACAGAAATATCCGCCGGTGAAACCCCCCCAATTCGAGAAGCTTGTCCAATCGAATGAGGCTGATACAAATTAAGCTTCTGTCTAGCCTCTATCCTTAAATGATCCACTTTATCATAATCAAACTGTTCCGGCAATTTTTTATTCTCTATCTTCTTAAACTGCTCCACCTGCTTCATCTGCCTTTTGATATAACCATCATACTTCACCTGAATATTCACCTGTTCTCTTACATCATGCGAAAGCTCCGGTCGCTCCGAATCCAACTCCTCCAAATCATCATAAGAAAGCTCCGGCCGTCGAATCAATTCTGCCAGACTAACTGCCGTCTTCAATGTAGCACTTTCATGTGATTCTAAGAAATCCTGTACCTTTGTACTTGCTCCAATATTCACATTCTTTATTCTTTTAACTTCTTCTTTAATCAGCCTTTCTTTTTCTAATACCCTTTCATATCGTTCCTTATCAATTAATCCAAGTTCAAATCCTTTCTTAGAAAGCCTTAAATCCGCATTATCCTGACGTAAAAGTAGGCGATATTCCGCTCGTGAAGTCATCATACGGTAAGGTTCTGTTATTTCTTTTGTCACCAAATCATCAATTAAAACCCCAATATAAGCTTCGGAACGATCTAAAATAAAGGGTTCTTTTCCCTGAACAAACAAAGCCGCATTTATTCCGGCAATTAACCCCTGTGCCGCCGCTTCCTCATAACCGGAACTTCCATTCAACTGCCCACCGGAAAATAATCCCTCAATCTCCTTTAACTCCAAAGAAGATTTCAATTGAATCGGATTGATACAATCATACTCAATAGCATAAGCATTTCTCACGATTTTTGCTTGCTCTAATCCGGGAACGGTTCGATACATTTCATATTGCACGTCCTCCGGCAGGGAACTTGACATACCCGCAATATACATTTCATTACTATCAAGTCCTTCGGGTTCCACAAAAAGTTGATGTCTGTCTTTGTCCGAAAATCTCACCACCTTATCTTCAATGGAGGGACAATACCTTGGACCTGTTCCTTCAATCCTTCCGGAAAATAGAGGCGAGCGATCTAAATTTTTTCGAATCACTTCATGGGTATTTTCATTTGTATAAGTCAGCCAACAAAGTACTTGTTCTTTTTGTACTTCTTCCGGATCTGTGGTAAATGAAAACGGCACAACGACCTCATCTCCGGGCTGTTCCTGCATTTTTGAAAAATCAATGCTTCTTTTGTCGATTCTTGCAGGAGTTCCTGTCTTAAAGCGGAATAAATCTACATTACTTTCCTGCAAGGATTTACTTAAATATTGTGCTGCCTGTAATCCATTTGGACCCGTTTCATTTACCACATCTCCATATAAGCATTTAGATTTCAAATAAGTACCTGTACATAAAACAACTGCCTTACTATAATAGGAAGCACCGGAAGCTGTTTTTACACCTTTTACTTTTCTTCTTAATACTACATCCGTTATTAAATCCGTCACTTCCATCTGACGAGAACCATCATCAGAATTTCTTTCTTCTTTTCCTATTATTATATCCGTCACTTCCATCTGACGAATTGTCAAATTTTCCGTCTGCTCTAGGGTCTTTCTCATCTCATTGCTATAATTTCTTTTATCCGCTTGCGCCCTTAAGGAGTGAACTGCAGGACCTTTCGATCGATTCAACATCTTCGACTGGATAAAAGTCTTATCAATATTGATTCCCATCTGCCCCCCTAAGGCATCCACTTCCCGTACCAAATGTCCTTTTGAACTTCCTCCAATATTTGGATTGCAAGGCATCATCGCAATACTCTCAATACTAACCGTAAATAAAATCGTATTCATGCCAAACCTTGCACAAGCTAAGGCCGCTTCACAACCCGCATGACCGGCACCCACAATACAAACATCATAATACTCTTCTACAAAAGACATTTTTCTACACTCCTGTATATTTTTTCCGCTTATAAGTTAATCAATATGTTATTTTTATATATCGTTACTATTAACGGTTTATTTGAAAACGGCTGTCTGCTCTGCCCAAAAAGAGCCTTCGAGCGAAATGGAGGCCGAAAGCAACTTAGCGATTGACGAGCGTTAGCGAAGTCAGAGCTTAGTGCGAGGTCGTTCACGAACCTTAGTGAGTGCGTAGCACGAGCTTAGTTGAGTGAACAATTCTTGCAGGAAGCCTATGCTGACTGCAAGATGTACTTGAAAGGGCTTGCCCGAAATGCTTTAAGCGAGGGTTCTTTTTGGGCAGAGCAGACAGCCGTTTGGATTTAAGCGTAAATAGTAACATCACTTCCCCATACAAAATTTAGAGAAAATTTCATTCACCAAATCTTCCCCCACTGACTCCCCAATGATACGCCCCAACTCTTCATAGGCATTCATCAAGTCAATGGAATAAAAATCCTCCGGCAAACCGGATACAATACTCTCTTCTACCAAATCCAAGCTTTTCTTTGCCTCTTGTAATGCAGAAACATGGCGTGCATTTGTAATCACCCATTCATCCTTTATAGAAATCTTTCCTTGAAAGAACAAATTCTTAATCGTCTGCACCAATTCCTCAATTCCAACTTTTTCTTTCACAGAAAAATCAATCACAGGCTGTTTAATCCTATCCTGCAATTCCTCTTTTTCTAAGGCAGAACCCAAATCATATTTATTTAACAGCACAATTGTCTTTTTCCCTTGTATCAATTCTATCATTTCATTATCACTTCGCTCTAAGTCTTTAGAACCATCAATTAAATATAAAATTAAATCTGCATTTAATAAATATTTTTTCGCTTTTTCGACCCCAATCTGTTCAATTTGATCCTCACTATCACGTATTCCTGCCGTATCGACCAGATGTAAGGTGATTCCTTCTAAATTGATTTCTTCCTTTAATATATCTCTTGTCGTTCCGGGAACCTCTGTTACAATGGCTCTATCTTCCCCAATCAATAAATTTAATAACGAAGATTTTCCTGCATTGGGTCTGCCAACAATCACCGTCTGGATTCCATCTTTTAATAAAATTCCATTTTCCGAATCAGACAAGAGCTTTTTTATTTTTATTCTTTCCTCTCTTACGATAAGAAGCAATTTTTCCTCATAACCCTCCAAACTGATATGCTCCGGGTCATCTAAAGCGGATTCTATAAAAGCAATTTCATATAGAAGTCTTTCTCTCATCTTGCCTATGATTTCTTTGACGGAACCTTTTAACTGACGGAGAGAACTTTGTAGGGCAAAATCATTTTTTGCAGAAATCAAATCCATAACTGATTCTGCTTGAGATAAATCAATTCTTCCATTTAAGAAAGCCCTTTTTGTAAATTCTCCCGGCTCCGCCAATCTTACACCACGAGAAAGTATCGCCTCTAAGATTCGTTTCGTGACAAGACTTCCCCCATGGCAGTCAATCTCTACTACATCCTCTTTTGTATAGCTGTTAGGCGAATGCATGAGCAAAACCATAACCTCATCAATCAATTGATCCCCATCATAAATATAACCATAATGTATCGTATGGCTTGACTGTTCCGATATTTTTTTAAGCCCATTTTTTGAGCGATATATCTTATCCATAATAGAAAGAGCATTTTCTCCGCTTATCCTTATAATACTTATTCCTGAATTAGTAAGTGCAGTGGCAATTGCTGCTATTGTATCAGAATCTTGCATAATGAACTTCTCCTTATAGTTACTATTCACAGTTAAAATGAAAACGTAAATAGTAATAATAAAAATTTCCGCTGTAAAAATTCTACAGCGGAAATTCACAGCAATTATTTAATAACGTTTCCGATAAGCTTTCTTCGGGGCAATTACTACATGGCGGAAAGGTTCTTCTCCATCACTATAAGTAGAAATAAATTTATCATGCTGTAAGGCAGAATGAATGATACGCCGTTCAAAAGGATTCATAGCTTCAAGCTTCACTAGGCGATTTGTTTTCTTCACCTTATAAGCAATATTCTTTGCTAAAATTTCTAAGCTTTCTTTTCTCTTTCTACGGTAACCCTCTGTATCTAATTTTACCTTTATGTACTTATCTGAATTTTTATTTACAAACAGATTCAAGAGATATTGTAAGGAATCTAAGGTCTGACCTCTCTTTCCAATTAAAATAGCCATTTCCGTTCCCTTTAATTCTATATCAAATGTCTTTTCATCCTCATTATGAGTAATAATAATCTCTGCATCAATATTCATCGTCCGCAATATCTCAGCCAAAAAATGACGAAGCTCATCCTCTAAGGTTAAGTTCTTGCGAATCTTAATGACTGCTTGCTTGCTTCCAAGTCCAAATAAACCATTTGTACCTTTTTCAATTACCTCATATTCCACTTGATCACTTGTTGCACCCAATTCAACCAAACCCTGTGTAATCGCATCCTCAACTGTTTTTCCTTTTACTTCTACAAATTCCATTTGATGAATCCTCCTTCCTACTTATTCTTTTTCTCATTATATTCTTTCACCAGATTCGCCTTAGCCGCCATACTGCCGGGCTTTGCATTTGTGGTATATCGCTGTGATGCGTTATTACTTGTATTAGCACTTGCAGCACTTTCTTTCCCGGTACCTTGATTCACAGAAGCCTTATCAGAAATCGTTCTGGTACTGGTATGGGCGGCATTGTAAATCTGATTGCCTGTAATACCCTTCTTTTCTCGTTTCTTCTTTGCTTTTTCCTTATTTTTCTCAATCAAAGCATCTAAATCAAGAGTATCCATGTATTTATTAATACAAAACTGTTGAACACCTCTGGTAACAGAACCCACACACCAATAAATACCAAGACCAAGAGGAACCGTAAATGTAATAAACAAGGAAAACAATGGTCCCATATAAGTCATGGTTTTCATAGAACTTGTCAAGGTATCATTTGGATTATCTGCATTCATAGCAGGCATAGGCATAAGCTTTACACTGGCAAACTGCGCTCCGGCAGAAATAAGAGGAATTAACAAAACACCCAATACTACTAAATACTTTCCATCTGCAAAAGCACTTTTAATAATGCCCATGGGACCATCCGCTATATTTAACCCGAAGAAATTATTAAAATGCCGTATGGTTTGCTCCAAACCGGTCAATATATTTGAATCAGAAAGATTTGGAAATGCCGCATCTAATTTTGGCCAATCATTACTTTTTAATTTATATAAAATATCAATAATAGAATTTTGCGTCTGAGTAGCAGTATAATCTCCTCCAAAGTGAAAAGGCACTGTTTTCAAATTGATATCCTGTAAAAACTGTGGTATCTTATCCTGATAATCAGCTGTATTCACAATAGCATCCACCGCAGGCTTAAACTGTTCTTTAAAACTCGTTACATAAGCAGGTATCTTATTGATTACATACCACATGGATAAGAGAATCGGCATCTGAATCAACATTTGAATACAACTGCCTGCTTGAGAAACACCGTACTTGTCATAAACAGCCTTTTGTTCCTGTTGCATAGCCATAACAGAGGCTTGATCCTTTTTTCCTTTGTATTTCTTTTGTACTGCCTGTATTTCAGGCTGCATTTTCTGGGAAACCCTTGAAAATTTCTGCTGACGTATAGTCAAAGGCAACAGCAAAGAATAAATAATAACAGCAAATAAAATAATACACAGCGCAATATTCTGTACATCAAAGATACTATTCAGTACAAAATAAATACCATCCATAACAAATCCCAGCATCTTCGCAAAAGGTCCGAAGAAACCACCCACTTGGGTTAAAACAATAACATTAGACAAAATACATACCTCCAAATTAAATAATACTCTACTGTACCCTTGCAATGCTTAGGCATATTCTCTAA
>BNZC01000017.1 GCA_026000755.1 Clostridia bacterium | reverse complement strand
GACTGCAAGGCGTATTGAAAGGGGCTTGCCCGAAATGTTTTAAGTGAGGGTTCTTTTTTGTAAAGTGGGCAGCCGTTTGGAGTTGACCGTGAATAGTAACTTATAGGTAGAAATCGAAAGGAGCAACGAACCATGAAAGAAAAAGTAATACTGGCCTATTCCGGCGGCCTTGACACCACCGCCATTATCCCATGGCTGAAAGAAAATTTTGATTATGAGGTCATTTGCTGTTGCATTGACTGCGGACAAGAAGAGGAATTAGACGGACTTAAGGAGCGGGCGCAGCTTTCCGGTGCAAGCAAGCTCTACATAGAGGATGTGGTGGACGAATTTTGTGATGAATACGTCCTGCCCTGCGTACAGGCAGGTTCTGTGTACGAGAACAAGTATCTCCTTGGCACCTCCATGGCACGCCCTGTCATTGCAAAACGCTTGGTGGAAATCGCCCGAAAAGAAGGAGCTACTGCCATTTGTCACGGTGCAACAGGCAAGGGAAATGACCAAATCCGTTTTGAACTGGGCATTAAGGCTTTGGCTCCCGACCTTAAAATCATCGCTCCTTGGCGTATGACGGATATTTGGACCATGCAATCCAGGGAAGATGAGATCGAATACTGCGTACAGCACGGCATTGATTTGCCATTTTCCGCCAATACAAGCTATAGCCGTGACCGCAACCTATGGCACATTAGCCATGAGGGCTTGGAATTAGAGGATCCCGCCTTAGAGCCGAATTATGATCATTTACTGGTGCTTGGCGTATCTCCGGAGAAAGCACCCAACGAACCGGAGTATGTGACACTGCAATTTGAGGCAGGCGTTCCTATTTCCGTAAACGGAGATGCACTTAAGTTATCCGATATTGTACGCAAGTTAAATGAATTGGGTGGAAAACACGGCATTGGCATCGTTGATATTGTAGAAAACCGTGTAGTTGGCATGAAATCAAGGGGCGTATATGAAACCCCCGGCGGTACTATTTTGATGGAAGCTCAGCAGCAATTAGAGGAACTGGTCTTAGACCGTGCCACCATGGAAGCCAAAAAGGACATTGCCAATAAACTGGCACAGATTGTCTATGAAGGCAAGTGGTTTACTCCTCTTCGGGAAGCCATCAGCGCATTTGTGACGTCTACACAGAAATACGTGACCGGTGAAGTGAAAATAAAGCTCTATAAGGGCAACATCATAAAGGCAGGCACCACCTCTCCCTATTCCTTGTATAGCGAATCCTTGGCAAGCTTTACGACCGGCGACTTGTATGACCACCACGATGCAACCGGATTTATCACCTTATTCGGACTGCCCTTAAAGGTAAGGGCGCTTAAGTTGGCGGAAGCGGAAAAACGGTAATACAAGTAGCACAACTAAGATTTATACATTTGATAACAGATATTCTAAGCGTAGAATGAAATCGACTGCCCATTCTGCCCCAAAAGAACCTTTGAGCGAAATGGAGGGAAGACCCTCCTTGCAGGAAGCCCTTGCTGACTGCAAGGCGTACTGAAAGGGGCTTGCCCGAAATGCTTTAAGCGAGGGTTCTTTGGGGCAGAGTTGGCAGTCGGTTTCAATTACATAGAACAAAAGAGTTTCAAATTAAATTCAAAAACCCCTTGACCTTAAAGCAGGTTTAATGTTTATAATAGTATGATGGGCTGTACAACTATTAGAAAGCGAGGTTACAAGACATCATGAAAAAACACAATCTGCTTACCATTAAAGAATTTTCAAACTTCACCAGGGTTCCCGAGTCCATGCTACGCTATTATGACAAAATCGGGCTGTTTTCCCCCATGTTTCGAGGCAACAACAATTATCGCTACTATGCCTATCCTCAGATTATCACCTTAAATCAGATTCTAAAACTGTCTAGCTTGAAGGTTCCATTGGGTCAAATCGAGCCTAGGACATCAAGACGCACGCCCAAGTCAACCCTAAAATTGCTGGAGCGACAGGAAGAATACCTGACAGATGAATTGAATCGCATCACAGATAGTTTAGCTGTGATACGTCTTTCAAAACGTTTACTAAAAGAGAGTTTGTCTGTGGATGAAAGTGTCATTGTCATACAAAAAATGGAACAACTATCTATCACATTTGCACCGGAGGCTGCTTCTGTCGACAGTAGTGCTTTTTATCTTACCTTTAAGGAGGCCTGTGACTGGTTTTGTGAAAATGGTGTTAATTTATGCTATCCCATTGGCGGTTATTATGAGAACTTTTCATCATTTTTGTCAAATTCCGCCTGTCCAAAGCGTTTTTTCTCATTAGCTCCCACACGCTTGGATCTGTGGCCGGCAGGCTCTTATGCCGTTGGCTATACACGGGGTTATTATGGGGAAATGGGGGAACTCCCGGAACGTCTTTTGGCGTACAAATTGGAAAATGATTTGAACTATAAGGGGGGGGTATATGTGCTCTATGTGCAAGATGAAGTCAGCATAGCAAACCCGGAACATTACTTAGCACAGGTTATGGTACTTCTGTAGGAACTGTTCCTCTCATGCGGTCATCAGCATAGCCGTAAATTTGCTTCGCACGGGTTTTGTATACTACCCCTCTCCGATTCTCACCCTGATTTGCTCTTCCATAAACCTTAGCATTTCCTCCTCATTGCCAAATGCCTCCTTATTAAGCCAGATTACCTCTTTCTCTCTGCGAAACCAAGTAAGTTGGCGTTTGGCGAAATGACGGGTATCCCGTTTGATACGAAATACGGCTTCTTCTAAACTGCATAGTCCATCCAGATAATCCAAAAGTTCCTTATAGCCTAAGCCCTGCATGGAGGTCATGCCGCAGTTTAGCCCCATGTTTTTTAAGGTTTGCACCTCACCTAACAATCCCTGTGCCATCATCTGATCCGCTCGCCGATTAATTCGTTCATAGAGAATTGATCGTTCCATGCTTAGTACAAAATAGGAAAATGCGTAAGGGGATTCCTTTTGACTTTCTTTTTCATTATGGGCAGATATTTTTTCTCCGGACAAATGATGAAATTCCAATGCACGGATTAGGCGTTTCTCATTATTTTCGTGAATTTGCTCTGCTGCTATGGGATCAACCATTTGTAACATCTTATGGAGTACACCGCTCCCCTGTTCTTTCGCCAAGTCGGTGAGTTCCTTGCGGTAGATGCTGTCGGTTTCTTCCTTTGTGAAATCGATGTCATAGAGTATGGATTGCAAATAAAATCCCGTTCCTCCTGTGAGAATGGGAATTTTACCTGCCTGACGGATTTGTTCTATATAAGTTTTTGCCATTTGCTGAAAACGAAACACGTTAAATTCATCTGTTGGTTCTAATTCGTCAATCAAATAATGGGGAATGCCCTGCATTTCTTCTGTTGTGATTTTGGCAGAGCCAATGTCCATATGGCGATAGATTTGCATGGAATCCGCAGAAATAATTGCACCGTTTATTTTTTGTGCCAGTTTGATGGAAAGAGCCGTTTTTCCCACGGCAGTTGGACCGGATAGGATAATGAGGGGTGGTTTCATATTTTGCTCCTTTCGTAGACGTAAAAATATATCCGATCGTCACAGGCAGTACCATCATTTTTTGTTCCGTGCCTCCGCAAGTCACAAAAAATGATGGTACTGCCTGTGACTATGTTATCTAACTTATAACGAAAATACTAAAAAATCTGAAATTTATGTATATTTGGGCTTGATTTATTCCATAATATGATGTAGTATATAAAGTAACCCTATGTAGTTTCGAGAACTACATAGTAGAGTTTTCGAAATCAGATATGAATTGTGCGGGATAATACGTATTCTTCACCTATCATCCCACGCCACACAGGAGGTATTATTTTATGAGAACAACATTAAAACTAAAGGATCCGGGAAGTGCAATCACACATTTTATCGGCATGGTACTTGCCATGTGCGGTGCTATTCCCCTAATCATAAAGGCGGCTCCCGGCGGTGGGCTTCCCGTCTTTTCATTTACGATTTTTATTGTAAGCATGATTTTACTCTATGCGGCAAGTACCATTTATCATACTTTTGACATGGGTGCCATCATAAACCGTCGTTTGAAGAAAATGGATCATATGATGATTTTTGTCTTGATTGCAGGCAGTTATACGCCGATTTGCCTGTTGGCACTTCGTCACGGTTCCGGGCTCTTACTATTTGCTCTGGTATGGGGCATTGCTGTAGTCGGTATTGTCATTAAGGGCGTGTGGATTGACTGCCCTAAATGGTTCTCTTCTGCCTTGTATATTGGCATGGGTTGGCTGTGTCTGTTTTCCTTTGCTCAGCTTTTTGAAGCCTTATCCGGTGCTGCCTTTGTATGGCTTATGGCAGGAGGTTTTTTCTATACAGTAGGCGGCGTGATCTATGCCCTCAAATTAAAAGCATTCAATCTGTTGCCAAAAAACTTCGGTTCCCATGAAATCTTCCATCTGTTTGTTTTAGCGGGGAGTATCTGTCATTTTGTAATGATGTATTGTTTCCTTACAAAACTATTCTAGGTGTAGCAGGAAAACGCTTGCCCACTCTGTAAAAAAGAACCTTCGAGCGAAATGTAGGGAAGACCCTCCTTGCAGGAAGCCTACTTTTGCTGACTGCAAGGCGTATTTGTAGGGGCTTGCCCGAAATGCTTTAAGCGAGGGATCTTTTTTACAGAGTGGGCAAGCGTTTGGAATTACAATTAGAATAGTCGTTACACGATTCGCTTAAACTTCTTCTCCAATTCATACCGTGTCATGGAAATAATGGTAGGTCGCCCATGGGGGCAATGGTATGGGTTCTCTAATGTGAGAAGTTCATCAATCAAGGCTTTTAGTTCCGGTTCAGACAGGCTCTGGTTTCCCTTGACCGCCGCCTTACAAGACATAGAGGCTATTTTTTCGGTAATCAGATCGGGACTGTCTTTCCCTTGCAAAGAGCCTAAATCATCTAAGATTTGAAGCATCAACTCTTTTTGATTTAAGCCAAACAGATTATCCGGCACCGCCGTCACGGCATATTCCTTTCCGCCGAAATGCTCTATTACAAATCCCAGTTCCTCAAAATACGTCCTATATTTGTTTAGAAGTTCCTCCTCTGTCATGCTAAGGGTTATGATGAGGGGGGGGACTATGTTTTGGGAGGTATATTCCCTTTTTGCAAGGGAAACCATCAGACGTTCATACAAAACTTTTTCATGTGCAGCGTGTTGATCTATGATGTAGAGTGTATCCGATAGTTCCACCAACCAATAAGTGGAAAAGAGCTGCCCAAGGATTTTATGCTGTGGTTTGGCGGCTTCCGTTAAGAGCTTAGCAGAGAGGGTGGCTTCTGAATTTCCCTCTATGGAAAGATTGTCTTCTATAGAAAGTGTCAACTGTAGATTTTTCTCTGAATCGGCTCCGTTTATTCCATAAGAGTGACCCTCCTTGATCTGTAAAATCTCCTCCTCCCTTTGACCATACCCTTTCGAAGTTTCACCGGATATTTCCGACTTCTGATACTGCGCCTCATAAGGACTGTCCAAACGCACCTTTTCCCTAATATGCGATAAATGCTCTTGCAATTTTCCCTGTATCACATCGGTCTGTAAAACCGCCGAAGCCAAGCGTTTTGTTTCAAAGGGTTCCGGCATATTCTCCCCCTTGCCCTTTTCCTCTTTTTCCTTTTCTCCCAATTCTACCGGGTAAATCAGCTCTTCTTTATTTAGCGCTCGGCGTACCCCTTCCTTGATACATTCATAAACCTGTTCCTCATTTGAAATCCGTAATTCCATTTTTGTAGGATGCACATTTACATCTAAGGAGTCCCCCAAAACCTTTACAAACAGTACGGCAAAGGGGTATTTGTGTTGCATGAGAAAGGAGCCATATCCCTCTTCTATGGCTTTTGCAATGAGATTGCTTTTTACATAACGCCCGTTGACAAAATAGGTTTCAAAATTGCGATTGCCCCGAGCCAACAGAGGTTTCCCAATAAAACCCTCTATGGATAACTGCCCCGCTTCCGTTTTAACAGGATTTATGTCCCCTGCTGACCGTTGCTCCGCTTTCGTTTTAACGTAATTTAAGCTACTCGCTGACAGCTGCCCCATTTCCAATTTAATGGGAATTAAGTTGCCCGCCACTTCCCTACCGTAAATCTGGTAAATAATCTCTTTCACATTGGAATTGCCTGTCGTTTGAAATTTTACCTGATTATTTGAAATGAATTTGAAAGACACTTCCGGGTGGGACAAGGCTAAGCGTTCGATAAGGTCACTGATATACGCTCCCTCTGTGGCAGGGGTTTTCAGGAAATTTCGGCGGACAGGAGTATTATAAAACAGATTCCGTACCAAGAAAGTACTGCCCCCCGGCGCACCGATTTCTTCCAAGGAGATTTCCTCGCCCCCATCAATACAATAGCGTACGCCGCTGATTTCAGAGGGTGTCTTTGTAATCAGCTCCACTTGGGCGACCGCCGCAATACTGGATAAGGCTTCCCCACGAAAACCCAAGGAGGCTATGGAAAGTAAATCCTTTGCGGTTTTGATTTTACTGGTAGAATGGCGTAAAAAAGCCAGAGGAATTTCCTCCTTGTCAATGCCGCAGCCATTATCGGTAATGCGGATAAAAGAGATACCCCCCTCCTTTATTTCCACCGTAATGGCTCCTGCCTTTGCATCAATGGCATTTTCCACCAACTCTTTCACCACGGAAGAAGGGCGTTCCACTACTTCCCCTGCGGCAATTTGATCAATGGTCTGTCTGTCTAGTATTGAAATGTTTGGCATAATAATCCTCCAAGGATGTTCGTGGGGCTAAACTCGTGCTTCGCACTTCACTATTTCATAATAATTCACAACAATCTTACCGAATAAAGAACATTCGGTAAGCAGCGCCCTAAAGAACAGGGCTTGGTTCACGAACGACCTCGCACTAAGCTCTGTCTTCGCTCCGCTCGCCAGTCGCTAAAGTGCTTTCGGTCACCACCTATTCTTTATTTTCCCTTGCACTTGATACAGAAAATTCAAGGATTCTATGGGGGTAAGCTGTCCCAAATCCATTTCCTTGATTTCACGGATAATGGCATCGTCGCCCACGGTATCAAACAGGGAAATCTGGTTGCAATCCACCTCGTCAATGGCTTTCTTTTTCGTTGTTTTCTTCTCAATATGCAGCTCACTAATGGCGGCGGACAAATCATGATCCGACAGTTCTTTGGCAATCTGTTTGGCACGTTCGATCACAGGATCCGGTACTCCTGCTAATTTTGCCACAGCAATGCCATAGCTTCGATCTGCACCTCCGGGTATGATTTTTCGTAAAAATACAATGTCGTCGCCATTTTCCTTAACGGCAATGCAGTAATTATTGACATTGGAGAGGTGACCCTCTAACTCTGTCAACTCATGATAATGGGTGGCAAATAGGGTTTTTGCCCCTAAAAGCCCGGGGTTGCTGATGTATTCCACCACCGCCCAAGCAATGGACAGGCCGTCAAAAGTACTGGTACCCCGTCCAATTTCATCTAAGATCAAAAGGCTGTTTTCCGTGGCATTCCGTAAGATGTTGGCGACTTCCGTCATTTCCACCATAAAGGTACTCTGTCCCGATGCCAAATCGTCCGAAGCCCCCACACGGGTGAAAATCCGATCCACGATACCGATTTGTGCGGAACTTGCCGGTATGAAACTACCGATTTGTGCCATTAGGACAATGAGCGCCACTTGACGCATGTAGGTGGATTTCCCTGCCATATTAGGACCTGTAATAATGGAAATTCGCTGACTGTCATGATCCAGATAGCAGTCATTTGCAATAAACATATCATTGGGAATCATCTTCTCCACAACCGGGTGACGTCCGTCCTTAATGGAAATGCTTCCATCTTCCGTTATTAGGGGGCGACAGTAATTGTTTTTTTCAGCCGCCACTGCCAGAGAAATCAACAAATCCAGATAGGCAATGGCTTTGGCACTGCGCCCGATCCGCAGAACTTCCCCTTTTATCTGCTCTCTGACTTGACAAAACAAATCATATTCCAATGTCATAAGCCGATCTTCCGCCCCTAAAATCACATCCTCTAATTCCTTTAACTTGGGCGTAATGTAACGCTCGGCATTGGCTAGGGTCTGCTTTCGCACGTAAGTCTGTGGCACCATACTCTTAAAGGAATTGGTCACCTCGAGATAATAGCCAAAGACCTTGTTGTAACGAATTTTTAAGTTCTTAATGCCGGTGGCCTCCTTCTCCTGTTCCTCTAATTCCATCAGCCATTGCTTACCCTCTGTTTTCGCCTTACGCAGTCGATCCACTTCCTCATGGTAACCATCTCTTATTATCCCTCCCTCCCGAACAGAAAGGGGGGGGGTAGGATCAATGGCGGTTTCAATCAGACTGCATAAATCAGGGAGTTCGTCCATTTCCGTAAATAGTTCCTTTAATAGGTTTGCCTTAAAATCACCTAATATTAACTTAATGGCAGGAATCATGGAAACGGAATTGTGAAAGGCAATCAAATCCCTTGGGCTTGCACTTTGATAACTGATTCGCCCCATCAGGCGTTCCATATCGTAAACTCCATTTAGGTACTCTCTCATTTCCTCCCGTAACATAGGCTGTTCATTTAATTCCGACAGGGCATCTTGGCGCCTTATGATGGCTTCTTTGTCAACTAAGGGTTCTTCGATTACGGATCGAAGCATTCTGGCTCCCATGGCAGTTTTCGTCTGATCTAAGACCCACAGCAAAGAACCCCGCTTTTGTTTCTCCCGCAGGGTTTCCGTCAGTTCTAAATTTCGTCTGGTAAATCCGTCTAAAATCAAATGTCCGCCGATTCGGTAAGGGCGAATATGGGATAGATGGGACAAGGCATTTTTCTGCGTGTCATAGAGGTGCCGAAGCAATGCACCTGCGGCTGTAACACCCAGAGAAAAATCCTCCAATCCCAGTCCTTTTAGGTCTTTTACCTTAAAATGATTCGTCAAAGCTAACTGTGTGGTATCATCGTCAAAATACCACGCCTCCAATGGATAAATGACAATGCCTTGCCTGTTTTTTAAATCCTCTATGTCAATGCCGCTCATAAAAAAGGCATCATTACAGATGATTTCCGCAGGGGCAAAGCGAGCGATTTCGTCCAGAAGTTTTTTATCTTCCGAAAGTTCCGTCACATGATAATCTCCCGTGCTGACATCTACAACGGAAATGCCGTAATGGTTCTGGGTATAGGCAATGCACATGAGATAGTTGTTTTTGCTTTCCTCTAAACTGCCAGACATAATGTTGGTGCCGGGGGTCACGATTCGTGCCACTTCACGCTTCATCAAACCTTTCCCGGAAGATGCCTCCCCTACCTGTTCACAGATGGCTACTTTATAGCCTTTCTCTACCAGCCTGTTCAGGTAAGGTTCACAGGCATGATGAGGTATCCCGCACATGGGCGCACGTTCGCTAAGGCCGCAGTCTTTCCCTGTTAAGGTCAGCTCCAATTCCCGAGATACCGTTTTTGCATCCTCAAAAAACATCTCATAAAAATCGCCTAAGCGATAAAATAAGATGGTATCGGGGTAAGCAGCTTTGGTATCTACGTATGCTTGCATCATGGGCGTAAGCCTTGCCATGCGTGTCACCTCTTTCTATTGTTCAGCAGAAAAACACTGAACAATACAATTATGCACACAAAGCGCAAAAAACGCAATTTGGTGCATGGACTACTCGGGTTTTGCTTTGCAAAACACCTCGCGGAATGGTTATGTGTGAACTGTAACTCTATTCTCACTCTTTCTATAAAAAAGAATATACTATCTTAAATCAATGTTTCCTCGGGAGCTTTTATGCCTATCTTCTCGGCTTTTTTATTCGCCTTTTGTGTAAATATCGACACTTTGCTGATTGGTTTTTCTTACGGTTTGAAAAAACAGCAGATTTCCCTTGCCCAAAACCTTTTCATCAGCGGTATTACCTTTTTCGGCACGGTAATTTCCATTTTCTGCGGAATGGGTGTGGCAAGCTTTCTGCCCTCCGCCCACGCAAATCGGGCGGGCGGACTGTTGCTTTTCATCTTGGGTCTCTACTACCTGTTAAAATATCTTTTCTATGACCGAAAGAAACTGCCCCCGAATGCCTTAGCAGCAGAATGTACGCCCATTCGGCTGTCTGTAAAGGAATCCATGCTTTTGGGCATTGTTTTATCCCTCAATAATATGGGTATGGGCATTGGCGCAGGACTGTCCGGCATGAACCTAACACTAGCCTGTGTTCTGACCCTTGTGCTTAGCATTCTCTTTCTGTTTCTGGGAAGTCTGCTCGGAAAAAAATCCTGCCCGCAAAAGCTCTGTGAATTTGCAGCACCCATTTCCGGAGGGATTATTGCTGTGTTGGGGGTGTGGCAAGCTATAGGCTAGGGGTTGGTTCGTTAATATAATTCACAACAATCTTACCGCCGAAATAACCTGCGGTAAGCAGCACCCTAAAGAACAGGGCTTAGTTCGTGCTTCGCACTCACTAAGGTTCGGGAACGACCTCGCACCAAGCTCTAGCTTCGCTTACGCTCGCTAATCGCTAAGGTGCTTTCGGCCTCTAACGCCTCTACCACGCTCCTTAACACCCGGATTCGGGCATAATATTTATCGTTGCCCTCCACGACAATCCAAGGAGCGTAATCGGTAGAGGTTTTCACCAACATCTCATTGACTGCCGCCTTATACAAATCCCATTTTTCCCTGTTACGCCAGTCCTCTTCCGTAATTTTCCAAGCCTTTAAGGGATTGTTGGTACGTTCTGTAAAACGTTTTTCCTGTTCGTCCTTATCAATATGCATCCAGAATTTCAGCACCACAGCTCCTGCATTTGCCAAATGCAATTCCATGGCATTGATTTCACGATAAGCCCTTTTCCATTCCTCCATGCTGCAAAAGCCTTCCACTCGTTCCACCATAACTCGCCCATACCAAGTGCGGTCAAAAATGGCAATGTGTCCCGCCTTTGGCATATGTTCCCAAAAACGCCACAAATAGTGATGTTCTTTCTCCACATCGCTGGGGGCCGCCGTTGGAATCACTTGATAACCTCTTGGATCCAAGCGATTGGTTAGCCGTTTGATAGCACCGCCTTTTCCTCCCGCATCCCAACCTTCAAAGCCGATGATGAGGGGGATACGGTGGTGATACAATTCGCTGTGCAAAAATTCCAGACGTTTTTGTAAGACCTCTTTTTCTTTTTGGTATTCCTCTTCCGTCAGACTTTTTGTTAAATCAATTCTGCTTAGAATGTTTGTCCCCATACTATAGGGTGCAGGTTCCGGCTGCTTTAAAGCAGTCTTTTGATTGCGCCTTTCAAGGAAGTTTTCCAATTGCTGACATACCGTTCCTATGATGTGAGCTGCCGCTTCCTGCTTTTTTGTTCCGTCAACTATCGTCCATGGGGCATAGTGCTGATCTGTAGCCGCTATCATTTCCCCATTAATTTTCTCGAATTTTTCAAATTCACGGTTTCTATGCTGATCCTCTTTTGTCACTCTCCAAGCCGTTTCCGGGTCAGCTAAAAGCTTTTTGAATCTGGTTTTCTGCTCTTTTTTATCGATATGCAAAAAGAACTTTATGATAACGGCTCCGTCATCCGCCAATTGTTTTTCAAAGGAATTGATGTCCTCATAATGCTCATTTATTTCTTTCGAATTTATTATTTTTTGATTTTCTTCTTTCTCAAAACGATCCGTCTGCACCATACGATACCAACTGCGATCGAAAACGGCAATCCTACCCTTTGCAGGGGTACGCACCCAATATCGCCATAAAAATGGGCGTAATTGCTCCTCTTCTGTAGGGCGTGTGCCGGTATAAACAGAAAACCCGCGCGGATCTAAGGCTTGAATGAGACGATTGATTTGAACTCCTTTTCCTGCGGCTCCCATGCCCTCAAACACCAGTATGACAGGAATCCCTGCCTCGCGATACTGTCTTTGCAGTTCTCCCAAATGTTCCTTTGCCGACTCGATTTTCTGTTTGAGTTCGGCTTTGCTTACGCTATCCGGTGTTCTTATCTTTTTCTTTAACATGGCAACTCTCCTTTCGGAAACTTTTTCTCATTTTGAGAAATGCGTGTGCCTAAAACAGTATCTCACTCCATCTGCGCTTTTCCTGCTTCTATGGCGTGAACTTTCTTCCCACTTTAAGGAATGCGTATGCCCTCGCCGCATCCCGCTCCATCTGCTCTTTTAAGGCTTCTAGCGAGTGAAACTTCATCTCACTTCGCAGAAATTCCAGAAACCGGATTTCTACTTCTTCCCCATAGATTTCTTCATTAAAATCAAACAAAAAACTCTCCGCCACAACCGGTAATCCCGCTCTTATGGTTGGATTTTTTCCGATGTTTGTAACGGCTCCATAGGTCTTGCCTCTAACAATTGCCTGTGTCACATATACGCCGTAAGGAGGCAGCAATTTCTTCTCCGGAGACATCTGATTGATGGTGGGAAATCCCAAGGTTCGTCCCAGTTGCTTTCCATGCAGTACCCCCCCCCTTAAAAAGAAAGGGTATCCCAATCGTTCGTTGGCTTCCTTAAGCTTGCCCAAAAGCAGGTATTCTCTGATACGGGTACTGCTGATTTCCTCTTCATGATACTGCCTTTTCTCTATGATGATGCTTTCAAGGCCATATGCCTTGCCCCATTCTATAATGGTATGAGAATCTCCGCTCCTATCCTTGCCAAAACGAAAATCCTCTCCTGCCACAATACATTTCACCGAAAATTGTTCCGTAATTTGTTTTAGAAATGCCCTAGGCTCCATTTGACGAATTTCCTTGGTAAATGGGTATTCCACGAAATAATCTATGCCTGTCATTTCCAGTAAATAACGTTTTTCCTGATTGGTCAAAAGAACCCTTTGGGCCACTTGATTTACAAGAGTTCGGGGGGGAATATGGAAAGTGAAAATCGTTGCCGCAAGCCCCTGTTTTTTCTTTTGCAAAAGCTGTTCCATCAAAAGCCTGTGACCCAGGTGAAAGCCGTCAAATTTCCCAAGGCTTAGTACGGTAGGTTCTGAAATGGAACAGTCTGTTTTGTTTTTTAGGTAGTACATCGTTTCACTCTCCCTTTTCATACGACAGAAACAATCTGTTTCTATCATACCAAAAATTGGGGGGATTGTCAAAAACTTCTTGAAAGAGATTTCTTGCCCTACTCCGTTAAATCATGTTCAATCAGATTCACCGAAACCAAGGTCGAGACGCCCTTCTCCTGCATGGTAATGCCATACAAACGATCCGCCGCCGCCATGGTTCCTCTCCTATGGGTGATGACGATAAACTGTGTATTCTTTGTCAATCGATGTAAATACTTTGCAAATCTTCCCACATTAGAATCATCTAAGGCCGCTTCAATCTCATCTAAAAGACAAAATGGCGAGGGCTTTAGGTTTTGAATAGCGAACAACAACGCTATGGCTGTTAAGGATTTCTCCCCCCCCGATAACTGCATCATGTTTTGCAGTTTTTTACCGGGCGGCTGCGCAATAATGCGAATCCCGCTCTCTAAAATGTCCTCATCTGACAACAATTCAAGGCTGCCCTTACCCCCTCCGAACAGCTCCCGAAAAGCTGCATCAAATTCCCGTTGAATGTCCGTAAATTTCTCCAAGAATTGCTTACGCATCCCCTCATCTAACTCTTCTATGATGCCAAGTAGGGTATTTTCCGCCGTAATCAAGTCATCATGCTGGGTCTTTAGGAAGAAATAACGTTCCGATACTTCCTTGTATTCCTCAATTGCATTTACATTTACATTGCCAAGGGATCTGATTTCCTCTTTTAATTCGGAAATCTTTGCTTTTAAGACATCAGAAGAGATTTCCTCATCGCCTGCAAGAGGTAAGGCATTGTGATAAGTCAACTCATACTCTTCCCACATATAGGCATTGCGATTTGTAAGGCTTTCGATTAAGCGTTCCAACTGGTTATTTAAGCGAAACAATTCCTTATCCAGACGGGAATTTTCCTCTGCGATCGCTTCTCGTTCCCCAAAGAAGCCCTTATAACGAGCGGTCATCTCTTCTTTTTGCCGTTGGTGATTGGCTAAATGCTCCTCAAAACCTGCATAAGCCTCCTTATGTGCTTTAATTTCTTCCGTAAGCTTCTTAATTTCATCTTTCTTTTGGTCAATCTGCTCATCGGAATGTTCAAAATCTGCGGTCAACAAATCAAGCTCCTCTGTGAGCTTCCCAACTTCACCTTTGGTACGGTTAATATTCTCCTTTGCAAATCCATCCTGCTGACTTAGTGTGGATTCTTCAAGCTGTAATGCGGACAATTGTGCAAATAACTCCTCTAAGGTCAACTTGTCCTTGTCAATCTTCTCTTCTAATCGCTTGTTTTCTTCCTCTAAGCCTGCTTCTTTGATTCCTGCCGCTTCAATATCCTCTAAAATCTTGCTGTTTTCTTCTTTCAGCTGTAAAATCTGCTGTTCGATTTCATTGCTTTCTGCAAGCAAGTCCTTCGCTTTATCTGCCGCATTCTTAATCTGTTCCCCTAAGGTTTCGGTTTTATGTATGGCACTGTTTTCTTCTAATCCTGCCTGTTGTAAGTCCTCTCTGATTTGATTTAGGTCGTCCTTTAACAGTTCTCTCGCCGTTTTTATTCCTTCTAAACGTTCCCTATCACTTTGTAAGTTGTCATGTAAGGAGGCAACTTCTTTTTCCAGTTCCTCTATCTCACGTTTTCGCCCTAAGAGATGACTGCTATTCTTAAATGCCCCTCCCGTCATAGAACCGCCGGGGTTTAAGGATTCTCCCTCTAATGTCACAATTCGTAAAGAATAACGGAATTTCCGTGCCAATGCCGTGGCATGATCAATGTGATCCACTACATAGGTTCGTCCCAGTAAATAGGTCGCCAGATTGCCATATTCCTTGTCCACCGACACCAGTCTGCTTGCAATGCCCAGTACCCCCTCTTCGGCAAGAGGTGCTTCATTGGGGGGGGGTAAATGTTTCCCTACGCTTGTAAGGGGCAAAAAGGTTGCTCTGCCGTAACGATTTTTCTTCAAATGGGAAATGACTCTCTTTGCCGTTTCCTCATCCTTTGTCACAATGTTTTGGACACTACCTCCAAGCGCCGTTTCAATGGCGGTTTCATATTCCGGCTTTGTCTTAATAAAATCCGCCACAACACCGCAAATGCCCGGTTCTGTCGCCTTCTGCTCCATGGCACGGCGAATGCTGTTCCCATATCCATCGTAGCGTTCGGCAATGTTTGTCATAGAATCTAAGCGTGCCTTACTGCGGTGAAAATTCTTTGTCGTTTCTTCGATTTTCCGATCAAGTTCTGTCTGTTGCTCCTGCCATTGCCTGCGTTTTGTTTCGATTTTATCTTCTTCCGCCGCTAAATGGCTTTGTTTTTCTCTGATATTTGACAGCTCTTTTTGTGCCTCTTCCTGATTGGCAACAAATTCCGCTTCCTCACTTTTTTTCTCCAGCAACAGTTTGTTAATCTGTGCCTGTCTGATGTTCGCCTGTTCCCGCATGGTATCGTAGTGCTGACGGTTAACCTTCACATCGCTTTTGTGGTGCAACAAATCAATGGCTTCCTGTTTGCCCGCTTCCATTTTGGATTGTTCTTCTGCGATTTGGGTGCTAAGGCTTTCATGTTGTTCTCGTGCTTTATTTCCGGCGGCTTCGGTGGTATGAAGCTTTTCGGCGATTTTTGCCTCTTCTTCCTCGTATTCCTTTTGCTGACGGCTTTTTTCTTCTATCTCGCTTAATACGGCTTCCTTGCGACTACCGTAATGCTCACGGCTTTGCACCACACTTTTAATCTGTTCTTCTAAAAGGTCTATTTCTCCTTCTAATTTCCCTTTTTTTAAGCCCGTATCCGACAATTCTTCACGCAACAAAGAAACGGCGCTTTCCATCTGCTCCATTTCTCGTTCCGTGGCTTCGTATTTTTCTTTGGTGGCTTCGTATTTTTCCTTGGAAATACGAAGTTCTTCCGTAGTTAATGTTATTTTTTCTTCGGTATCCGCCTGTTCCCTTTCAACTCGCCCCACTTCCGCCACAAATAAATCAACGTCGCAGCTCTTTAGATCCTCTTTTTTCTTAAGGTAGGCTCGGGCTTTTTCCGACTGCTGCTCTAAGGGTTCTACTTGTTTTTCCAGTTCAGACAAGATGTCGTTTACTCGGATTAAGTTTTGTCTTTCGTTTTCCAGTTTCTTTTGGGCTGCGGCTTTCCTACGTTTGTATTTTACAATGCCTGCCGCTTCATCAAACAATTCTCTGCGTTCGTCCGGCTTACCGTTTAGAATCTTTTCGATTTGACCCTGACCGATAATGGAATAGCCCTCTTTGCCAATGCCCGTATCATAAAACAACTCCTGCACGTCCTTTAAGCGGCAAGAGGTACCATTCATCAGATATTCACTCTCTCCCGAGCGGTAGACCCGCCTTGCAATGGTCACTTCGTTAAAATCAAGACCCAAGTGCCGGTCTGCATTGTCCAAGGTGATGGCAACATAAGCATAGCTTAGGGGTTTTCGGTTGACCGTACCGGAAAAGATAACATCCTGCATATTGGCACCACGCAACTGCTTGGCACTTTGCTCTCCTAAAACCCAACGCACCGCATCACCCACATTGCTCTTTCCACTGCCGTTTGGTCCTACAATGGCGGTGATTCCATTATGAAATTCAAAGATGATTTTATTGGCAAAGGATTTGAAGCCGTGTACTTCTATGGTTTTTAGGTACATAAGTGGTGTATCCTTTTCTTATAAAAAATTACTATGTATTCTAGGTTGCGTATCCATTTCCGATTTTCTATTAGATAGGGAATCGGATGATATGTGGCGAAAAATATGCTATTGTTTCAATTTAGTTCGATGCGATCTAGCAATCTTTTCAACATACATTATTCCTCCTCTTCATCGTCATCGTTTCTTAATATAGTTACTACCGCACACACAGCAATTGATACTAATACTATAGGTATTAACCACAGTATTGTATACGTTACAAAAGTACCCACTACAAAATTTGTTAAGTCCATCTTCTTATCCTCCTTTCAAAAAGATTAAGGGACTAATTATCCCCTAATCAACCTCTTACTTAATGAATTTAAATCCCTTACTAACTATTTGTCCCGCACGTTCATATTTTACGCATGTTACAATTGATAGTATAGTCATTCCTCAGTAACAGAGCTTGATAGGCAGCTTCTTGTTCGGCGGCCTTCTTACTGCGACCTTCGCCGCTACCGATTGGCTTGCCTGACAGGTGAACCTCTGAAATAAACCGCTTGTCATGATCCGGCCCTGCTTCGCCAACTAAATGGTAGCTTAATTCCCCTTTTTTTATTTCCCCGCCCTGTATCAGTTCCTGTAAGATTGTCTTGCTATCAAAAAAGAGTTCCTGCTTCTTAATATCGCTTAAAAGCATACGATCTACAAACTCTTTTGCATTAGCAAAACCACCGTCTAAATAAATGGCTCCGATAACTGCCTCTAAAGCATCGGATAAAATGGAATCCCGCATCCTGCCGCCATTTTTCTCTTCTCCCTTTCCCATGAGCAAAAACTGCCCAATGTCAAGGGGTTTGCTGTAAGAAACCAATGCGCTCTCACAGACTAGGGCGGCACGAAGCCTTGTCAGTTGTCCTTCGTGGTAGGTAGGGTATTTTCGATATAGGGCATCACTGGAGGCAAGCTCTAAGACCGCATCCCCTAAAAATTCCAGTCGTTCGTTGCAGTAACGCTTGTCCTTGTGCTTTTCGTTGGTATAGGAACTGTGGGTTAGAGCGTGTATCAGCAAGCCTGTGTCACGAAACCGGTAGCCAATGCGTTCCTGAAACATTTCTAATTGTTGGGCTAAATTCATTCAAATTCCTCCGTGGGCAGAAAAATTAATAAGCCTTTACAAGATGACATTGTGCAAATCCATGGTTACTATTCACAGTTGCTGTGAATAGTAACCATTATGCACACAAATCGCAAAAAATGCGATTTGGCGCATGACTTAATCGGGTTTTTCTTCGAAAAACGCCTCTCGGAACGGTTCAACCGTGAATAGTAACAATCCATGCAATCGCACAGAACTTCCAAGCCAAAACATTTTTTCGTGATATTTCATAGGTCGCCATCTCGAAAAAAACATTTTGGCTTGGAAAACGAGATATTCTCTTGTTACTATTCACAGTTCCTGTGAATAGTAACATTCTCTTGCCTAAGCCAAGGCTTTTTTGATCTGTTCCACAGCATCGCCTACGGTTACAATCTGCTCCGCCTCATCATTACCTATTTCCACGTCAAATTCTTCTTCTAATCCCATAATAATCTGAAACACATCCAGAGAATCTGCTCCCAAATCATCAATAAAGGTGGTTTCCGGTGTAAGTTCCGCCACGTCTACATTCAATACTTCCGCAATAATTTTCTTTAATTTCTCAAATTCCATTTCAATTCCTTCCTACGCTTTCAACGGTTTCTGGTTTTTTTATCATCTTCCTTACTATTATTTCTGAAAATTCCTGTTTCCCATCACTTTCTAGGAAATGCTTTGTTACTATTCACAGTTCCTGTGAATAGTAACAATTATGCACACAAATCGCAAAAAATGCGATTTGGCACATGACCCAATCGGGTTTTTCTTCGAAAAACACCTCTCGGAACGGTTCAACCGTGAATAGTAACAACGCTTTCAGCTGATGCTAACTTTTTCACGATTTTTTCGTTGATATTTTGTTCCTTAAAGGTCACACATTGCAAAATAGTATGGGCAATTGCATCCGCTTTTGCATTTCCGTGAGTTTTCACCACAAGACCGTTTAAGCCCAACAGAGGCGCTCCGCCGTATTTTGCGGTATCAAAAGAGGATAAGGTCTTTTTCAAAGCGGGTTTTGCCAAGAGTGCGCCAATCTTTGAAATCAAGGTGGAGTTTAAGCCCTCTTTGATTTTTGAGGTCAAAGTAGATGCCACACCCTCGTAAAGCTTTAGGATTACATTTCCCACAAAGGCTTCACAGACAATCACGTCCGCTCCCCCGTGGGGAATCTCCCGTGCTTCAATGCTACCGATAAAATTAATGTCCTTACAAGCCAAAAGCAAGGGAAAAGTTTCTTTCACCAAGGCATTGCCCTTTTCCTCTTCTGCACCAATATTTACAATTGCCACCCGCGGATTCTTGATTTTTGCTATATGCTCCATGTAAATGGAACCTATTTGTGCAAATTGCACCAAATGTGAGGGGCGGGCATCCACATTGGCTCCGCAGTCAATCAACAAAGATACGCCCTTTTCCGTTGGCACAAGGGGTGCCAGGGGCGGTCGTTCCACACCCGGCAGACGACCCACTATCACCTGTCCCCCCACCAAAATAGCTCCTGAACTGCCGGCTGACACGAAAGCATCCGCCGTACCTTGCTTTATCATATTCATACCAAGTACGATGGAGGACTGTTTTTTTCTGCGAATGGCCATAACAGGCGGTTCATCGGTTGCAATCACATCAGAGGCATGGAGGATTTTAAGCTGCGGGCTATCAAAAGACAGCACCGCAAGCTGTTCCCTTATCTTATCTTCCGCTCCCACTAAAGTAAGCTGTATGTCATTTCTTTGATGCAAGGCATTGACGGCACCCTTAACTATTTCAGACGGAGCATAATCCCCACCCATGGCATCCAGTGCTATCTTGATCTTCTCTGACATATGATCTCCTTAAATCATGGTTGTGCTGATGACCTTGTGTATAACATATAACATTTTCAAACCTACTCATGCACGAACAATGTTTCTTTCTACTCCGCTAAGGCAGCTGTAATAATTGCCATGGAATACACCTCTTCTGCATTTGCACCTCTGGAGAGGTCATTTACAGGAGCATTTAAGCCTAACAAAATGGGACCATAGGCGGAAAAATTGCCAAGGCGCTGTGCAATCTTATAGCCAATATTTCCCGCATTGATGTCCGGGAAAATAAAGGTGTTGACCCGTCCTGCAATCTCGCTATTCGGAAGTTTTTGAGCAGCCACCTTAGGAGATACGGCAGCATCAAATTGAAGTTCTCCCTCAAACAAAAGATCCGGTCGAAGTTCTTTCGCCTTTTGTGTTGCTTCCCTCATCTTATCTACGTCCTCGCCGGCAGCGGATCCGTTTGTGGAATAGCTTAAGAAAGCAACCTTTGGGTCCATGCCGAATACTTTTCCGCATTCCGCCACACCAATGGCTATTTCCGCCAACTGATCTGCAGTGGGCTTGATGTTGATGGCACAGTCACCCATGGCAAGCACTTCCTCTTCACCGCTTGCGGCAGGACGTACCATGATAAAGCAGGAAGATACAATACTTGCCCCCGGCTTTGTCTTTATAATCTGCAAGGCAGGACGCACCGTGTCCGCCGTGGAGTAGGTCACGCCGCCTAAGAGGGCATCCGCCTCTCCCATCTTAACTAACATGGTTCCAAAATAGTTGCCCTGTGCCAAAATCTTTCTGGCCTCATCGGGCTGCATATTCTTGCTCTTTCTGATCTCGCAGAAAGCCGCCACCATCTCGTCCATGCGTTCATAATTGTTGGGGTCTACAATCTGCGCACCGCGAATATTATAGTTTGCTTCTTCTGCCGCCGCCTTTACCGCCTCAGGCTCTCCCACCAGAATCGGCGTTAAGAAGTTGCTCGCCAACATACGGGAAGCCGCCTCTAAAATACGAGAATCGGAACCTTCCGTAAATACGATGCTTTTTGGATTTTTCTTTAGCTTGCTGATCATTTCTCCAAAGCCCTGCATACTCATAACTTTGTATCCTCCTATGTTGAAATTAATTATTTTTTGGTCTTGCTATCGCAAGCTTTACCAAAGGTTTTATTCTTCTTATTATAACACACTGTACCTATTCGACAATAGTCTTTTTGGAAAAATTATCAATATTTTACCATATAATAATGATAACTCTCACCGTCATGGGTTAAAGTGTGTATTTTTGTTCCGTACCTTCGCAAGTCAGGGTCTGCCCCTGTGGAGCGAGCGTACAAAAACACGCACTTTAACCCGTGACGGCGTTATTGATTCTTTGCCTAATAATAACGCTCCTTTTCCTTTTTTCTCTGCTCTTCGCTCATCCGTTTGTAAAACACTTTCTCCAGAATCCGATTTTGCACTAATGTATAAAAGGCTGGTACAAGGATAAAGACCGGAAACGGAAAAAATGCCGCAACAATCAGAGCAAAAATCGCCAGATTCAGAAACAGCAACAAGGTACTTGGACAATGCAAAATCAGCATATAGGCAGTATTTCGCATGGAATCTTTTCGGCTGTCTTCAAATCGCGCCATATAGGGGAACAGATAAAGCGACCAAACAGCCAAGGCAAGAATCATAAACTTAAAAGCCAAAGTCAGTCCGCTGTAATCGTAACCGGTACCCCCCCCCGTATTTGCCAGCAATTTAATGTCCACAAATAAAAGCCCCGCCGCAAGTAAAATACCAATCCAAATGGGCGTTGCCTGCTTAAAATTGCTCCGAAAAGCCAAGCGATATTCCTGTCCTACATAGCCCCTGTCATGGCGTAACGACTTATGCACGGCATAATATAGGGAAGTTAAAGCACAGCCGATGGTAATAATAGGAATACAGGAGAACAAAAACAGAAGGGAGAGCCATACACCGTCCACCAACTTCCCCAGTCCCCGAAAAAACATATTGTCTGCATTAAAAAGATTCATTTGTTTTCCACCCAGAAATAGTGGCTGAACGGTCACTACTCAGAACTTACTCTCTGAACGTAACATTTCAGCCACTATTTCTTGGTAGCCTCCTAATCCTGTGCAAGGATTTCTTTCTTATTATAAGATCCACAGGCTTTGCAAACTCTGTGTGGCATCATCAATTCTCCACACTTGCTGCACTTCACCAGATTCGGAACGCTCATTTTCCAGTTCGCTCTTCTTCTATCTCTTCTTCCCTTGGAAGATTTGTTTTTGGGACAAATAGACATAGTTACACCTCCTCTTCACACTTTTTCCATTATAACCAGACAAGCCGGATTTGTCAATGATAAATTTTCAAGTTTTTTCATTTTTTTGGATTTTTTTCTTGCTTTTTCCCTTATTTTCGTGTAAACTAGAAAAAGGTAAGGACAGTTGTTTCGATGAAATGAGCAGATGTAAGAAAGAACAGTTGTTCCTAAGATGTCTTTGGGGGTATGGCGAAGTTGGGATCGCGCTTGAATGGCATTCAAGAGGCCAGGGGTTCGAATCCCCTTATCTCCAGTAACATTTTAAGCAAATGCGAACTCCGAGCTAATAGTATGTTGCGAGAGGTTCGCTTTTGTTTTTGTAGCGCCGAGTAGAGGGGACTGCGTAAAATGGACAATGAAAAAGAAGCAATTTCCGGCAGCACCATGACAAACAACAATCTGCAAATCGAAGTTCTGCCATATAATAAATCGTCGCTATCTAAAGATTACGACATCGACAGGATAATATTTGACTTAGATAGTCAAATAGATTTGTTATCAAGCCAAGCGGACAAATTCGACTACTTAGTTTCTATTAGTAGCGGGTTGCTTTGTGGGCTGCTTGATGTCTTGTGGGTCGGTGATTTCAGCTTAGAACGGGGTCGCAATATTGCAAGTGACACCGTGGACAATTTTGTTCTTAAGACTGCAAAACTACTCGGTTACAAAGAAGATGATTTAGGTGCAGCAGTAAAGTTCCTTGAAAAAACGTTTCCAATACCGAGCGATGGTAATACACCTGACTTTGGCGGTGGCTTGCAGCACCATCTCCGTGATTTTGCACATCACCCTACCATTGTCGGATTAATTTTTTCATTCCTTACACAATTCACTTATAAATCATACGGAACAGATGTCAACGGTGTTTTCAAAATTGTAGATATACCCGAAGTAAGCAGGGCATTCATTGGAAATGACGTACCATCAAAAATACTTTTCGGAACGATTACTTGGTTCTTTCATCTGATAAGCGATGTCGCCGGGTCAAGTAGCACCGTGGGTAAAAGTGGCGGCACAGGAATACCGGGTCCTCTGCTTGCATTGGCAAAGGAACTCTCTGTGCTACCGTTTTTTAAGGAAATAAATGTCGGCGACAATTCAATCTCCGTATTTTTATCAACACTCTTTAACGGCACTTTACTTGCGAAACATGATGTGTCAGGCAAGATTGTTAAAGATACTGTGTTGAAATTTGATTTACGAGGGGAACTCGGTGTTGCCATCGAACTTGGCGGGCAGTCGATTCCTGTTGTCGCAAATGAGTGCATTGTCAGGTGTTTCTATTTCATACGTCGCCTTGCAATCGAAATACGAGAGAATGATGTTCACTCACTATCTGATATGAAACAGATTAACTGGGATAAGGTTACACCACAAAATAATCCTACGATTGCCAGAATGCTAACGATTGCAACGGGCATCTTTACAACAGTTGATGTCGGCACAGCAACTATCACTCAAAAATACTGGTTGTCTATCAATTACGTGGGTGTTGGGCGTTTTGCCGTTGCTATCGGTGAAGATGTTACTTGGTGTTTGAAAACAAGATCTATTAAAAAGCTCAAAGCAATGTATGAAAGAATAGACCAACATTCGTTTCGAAAAACAGACCAAAACATCTATGAAAGGATAGACTCTGATATGAATTCCACTATTAACATTGACAAACTCGGCTTAACTGTTGCCCAAACAGAACTTCTTTATAATATCGAATACTACAAAACCTTGAATGATGTACAGACTACAAAAATGCCTATTAATGGGGAGGGTATAAAAAGCCTAAAACAGAGTTGGCTTGATGAGTGGAAAGAATATATCACGAAAGGCTTTTCGAGTTTCCTGCAAATTGAAGATGCCAAACTTCACTGGTACACAGAGCAAGATTTGTTACAGAAAATTTCAGAAAATGAACCTCAGAATACGTGGTTTCGCTTGATTCTGCTTGAAGCAATGCTCTTTGAACCGTATTACGCTTTGAGTGTTGAGAAAAACAAAAAAGGAAATGATGTGCCGAGTAAAAAATATTCCCAACTTCAAATTCCTCTTTGCGGATATGCGAAAGGTACGGGAGATATTTTCCTCGAATCGTTTTTTACCGACAGCTACTATCAAAACGGCTATATCAAACGGCTTCGTAAATGTTATGACAAGGTCGTTTTAGAGATGAAAGAAGTTCTCAAAGGGATATTAATTGGCGGAGCAATAACTGCGGGAATAGCTATAGTCGTTATCGCAACAGCGGGGACATTCGCGGGACCAATTGCCGTTGCATTGGTCGGTTCAAACTTCGCTGGACTTAGCGGTGCTGCCTTGACAAGTGCTTGTCTTGCTTATCTTGGTGGTGGAGCTATTGCAGTGGGCGGTGCCGGAATGTTGGGTGGCACTGCGGTAATTGTCGGCGGTGGAGCAGCACTTGGCATAGGAGCTGGTTTGGGTGTTGGAGGCACTGTCGGAGTTGCCGGATTACTCGGAAAGCAAAATACTATTTTGCAATCGGCGAAACTCCTTGTTTCCGTTAGGGAAATATTCCTCAATGATGAACACGATACTGATTATTCAGACAGCATCTATGAGCAGTATGTACAAAATATAACGGATATTGAGAAAGGCTTAGTTGAGTTGAGGCTTCAAGTTGATGTCGCTAATGGCAAAGACAAAAAGGAGCTAAAACGACAGATAAAAAATGCGGAAAAATCTGTCGATGCGATGAAAATCGCAAGGAAAAGCTTGTTAAACTTTAAGAGTTCATTTGAAATAGGTAATGCCGAAGTTTAGAAGAAAGGACCGCTTATTATGGCACAGCATTTAATCATCATCCGTGGAAACAGCGGAAGCGGAAAAACTACCGTTGCCGAAGCGTTACGCAATGCACTGAAAACTATTTACGGAAAAGGAAGCACTTTACTCGTGTCACAGGATATTATCCGCATTGAAATCCTTGATGTAAACGATACTCCGGGCAATGAATCCATCGCTCTCATCCAAAACGCTTGCGAATACGGACTACAAAATGGCAAAAATGTAATTCTTGAAGGTATACTTGACCGCCGAAAATATGGCGAAATGCTTACTGCGTTGATTGAAAACTGGGGCGATGGTGTTCACAGTTACTATTACAGTGTTCCCCTAGAAATAACGCTGAAACGGCACGATATGCGACCGAAAAAAGATATTTTCACAAAGGAAGAAATGTGTTCTTGGTATAACGCTGATAATCAATTGAATTTGCCTAATGAACGCATATTCGATGAACATATATCTGCTGACGAAGCAGTCGCCCAAATTCTGTCTGATTGTAAAGAGGGTAACTATTAGCCGTTCACCATTTCGCAAACCGTATTATCAATTACCATCAGATGCTGCGGTTTTGATGTGTGCGAATAAAATCATCAACTTCATCAACCACTCCTTGGGTTCCGGTTAAATGAAATGGCTCATATCCAATTTCTAAAAAATGTAGAATGCCGTATTTACGGTCGAGTTCTACGAATTCTATGGGTTTTAGTTTGTGTTGGCGCATATATTCATTTGCGATTTCTGCTTGCAAATAGGCTACTTGATTTATCTTCATTTCAAACCTCCAACCAACTTTCAAAATCACCCGAACGCTCGGCGTTAAGCATATCAAGAATATATGCGGGACTTTCGAGAAATAAATAGGACTGAGAGCTTGATAATACTGCAAAAGTTTTTGTGGACATAAACTCACGCATTGAATCTGTAATAGATTTTTCGTTTTCCATTGAAAGTGATTCGGAAATTTTTGCAGTAAGCAAATCTATTAAAAAATTTGCATTTTGTGCTGAAACATTCATCGCAGTTGCTCCTTCCCTAGAAAATCTAGCATACCTACAGCTTTCTGAGTTGCAAACATCCATTGTGTCGGTAGCTTTTCTGCTTTTATGAGTTGAAGAAAAATCGCAACAGCTTCTTTCGAACCCAATTCACCAAAGTTTCCAAGTAAATAGTTTTGGATTGTTACTCGTGTATCATCGTTAGCTGTCGGACCTATAATCAAATCGTATTCATGACCGGCATTACGAATCGAACGATTTTCGACCACAAAGTTGACCCAATCTATATTAGGAGTTTCAAATCTCTGTATTTTAAGCTTATCCAAAGCTGACAATGCAAATTCATATGAATATACAAATACGTTCAAAGAAGATGCCGAACCTAATTCTTTCAATCGATTCTGTTCCATTTTGCGATTGCGCTCGCCAATACTTGCGGCGTGTTCATAACTTAAGGTGGTATAGAACCCTCGTCCAAAGTCTTTAAAAAACTTTCCTTTACGCACATCTATATTTGTAAATTCATGCGCTGTACCATGATATAGCGTAATAGTCGCATTGCTCATAATTGTCCCCTAATATAAACCAAAATAGCTGCAATTTCAACTCCATTTTATATCAAAAAACAAGTGTTGTCAATCAAAAAATCTCGGTCTATCCCAATGTATGATTAGCATATGAAAATGTCCCACCATTCCGCAAATGAAAATGTCCCAATTTAAGCGTAGCACACCCTTTACATTGAGTAAGCATATGTTAGCCTTGAACCGTAGGTATGCCACCTTAAACTATTTTTGTGCTTACCTGCGGTGGCAAAGAAACATGTGCGAGGAGGCTCAATGTCAAGGGGTAAATTGGGACATTTTCATATGTGCTTGACATCAAAAAATCTCGGTCTATCCCAATGCCACATCTAAAATCATCATCAGCACAAACCCAATCGCCACACCTATAATCCCGATGTTTGTATGTGGGTCTTCCTGCAAATCGGGAATGAGTTCTTCCACAACCACATAAATCATTGCACCGGCAGCGAAAGCCAATACATAGGGCAAAACAGGCACCAAAATACTTGTTAAAAGTATGGTTATAACCGCCGCAATGGGTTCCACAACACCCGATAAGGTACCGTATAAAAACGCTTTTCCTTTTGAAACGTTGGCTCCTCTTAGCGGCATGGAAACAATGGCGCCCTCCGGGAAATTCTGAATGGCAATGCCCATGGATAACGCCAATGCGGCGGAAGCCGTGATGCCTGTTTCACCTGCCAAAAGACCTGCAAATACCACTCCTACCGCCATACCCTCCGGAATGTTATGTAAAGTAACCGCAAGGAGCAACATGGTGTTTTTCTTCGCTTTTGTGTGCAAACCCTCCGCTTTCTCGGCATTTCGGTGAAGGTGAGGAATTAAACTGTCTAATGCAAGTAAAAAACCAATGCCCAACAAAAAGCCAAGGGCTGCCGGTAACCAAGCAATACCGCCTTGATTCTTCGTCTGCTCAATGGCAGGAAGCAATAGCGACCATACAGAGGCGGCAATCATCACGCCGGAAGCAAAACCAAGCAACAGCTTTTGCAAATGATGATTGATGTCTTTGCGCAATACCAAGACCATAGCGGCTCCTAGCGTTGTACCAAGGAATGGAATAAGTAGTCCTATAATAATGTTCGTGTCCATGGATTGTCCTTTCGTTTTTTGTGATGAATAATAAGCATTCTTTGCTTATCATACCACAACACATACGATTCTTGCAAATCAAAATATTGGCTTATCGTCATCTTTCTATCAAAAAAAACAGTTTCATTTCGTTTTATCTGTAAAAATCCGGAAAATATTACAAAAAATAGAAAAAACTTCCAAAAACCTGTAAAGATTAGCAAAAATCATCCGATATATAATGTATATGGTACGAAAGTACGTTCGTTCCTACCAGATGTGGTGCAATCAAGTGAAATGTTTTGCAATATTTGAAGCCGGAAAGAGAGGTAGCAGACTATGGAAATGATTCGAGTAGACACCATTAAACCAATTGGTAACTATATCAATGAGCCAACGCCCTATCGGCTACCCGCCGAACGGCAGGAATTTGCAAGGATTTTACAAGAAAAAATAGAAGAACGACAAGGCAAAACCCATACTGCCCCCTTGGAATATCTCGGAAGCAGGACTTTTTCTGCCACTCGTTTTGCACAAAACTACCTTTCCTAGATGCAGGTAGGATTATTATGACATAATGTAGAATTTTACAATTACAAAGCAATTCATATTAAAAAGCGTTTTTATAATTCAAATAAGATATTAAGTCCTCCGCAAGAAGCTATTTTTCACAATATCCACTGAGTATCACAGTTGTGAAGAATAGCTTCTTACGGAGGACGCAGATACATCCAAGTGCTACTTGTAAAAAACAGTTGCTTTATACAGACAAAAGATTCAAACGTCATCTAACCTTAAATAATAATACACACCAAACCACCATTACTATCATTTACAATTTTTTGCATGGTTTCTTGTAATTTCAACTGGCTCTCATCGTCCATCATAGTAATCTTACTGCGGATGCCGTCTTCCACCAATTCGCCGATGGATTTCCCAAAGATATTAGTCTGCCAAAGCCCTTCTTTCTGCCGTCCGGATTCTTTCACATAAGAAATCAGGTCATTTGCCTGTTCTTCGTTTCCGATAATGGGTGCAATTTCCGTTTCGATATTGGCCCTGATCATATGGATGGAGGGGGAAGTCGCCTTTATTTTGATTCCGTATTTATTGCCGTGCTTAATGAGGGTGGGTTCTTGGATCTCAATGTCCGTAAGCTGTGGCGCTACCACGCCGTATCCCTTACTTTGCACGGCCTCCATGGCACCTGCCACCTTTTGGTACTCTTTTTTCATGCTCGCCAGTTCCTTAATCATGGTCATCATCTGGTATTCACCGGAAATGGGTACGCCTGTCAGTTCGCTCATATTTTCGTAATAATAGGCATCGTCCACGCCCATGAACACTTTGACCCGTCCCTTTGCCAGATCAAGGTTCTCTGTTTTCATTCGTTTTATGTATTCTCCCACAGGTTTTAGATCTATTTGCAAAACATCTCGCACAAAGCTTAGCTTCCCCAATATCTTCCCTGCATTTTCAATGAGATTTTGCTTGATTTTATGGGAATTGTCTAACATTTCCACCCATTTTGGCAAATAAAAATCTACTTGTGCCACGGGAAATTCATACAAAACGCTTTCCAAAACATGGTGAATGTCGCCTGTTCTTAACTGTTCGCAGTTAATCGGCAAGACCGTCACCTGATATTTCTCCCTTAAGCTATCCGCCAAGCCAATAGCTTCCTCGCCGTAGGGCTTTGTGGTATTTAAGAGCAGAACAAAGGGCTTGCCCAGTTTCTTAAGTTCCGCCACTGTCCGCTCTTCCGCCGCTACATAGCTCTCTCTTGGCAGTTCGGTAAATGACCCATCTGTGGTAATGACAAGCCCTATGGTAGAATGCTCCTTTATGACCTTTTGTGTTCCTATTTCCGCTGCTTGGGCAAAGGGAATTTCATGGGAAAACCATGGCGTTTTTACCATGCGTTCCGCACCCTCCTCCAAATGACCGCTTGCACCCTCCACCATGAAGCCTACACAGTCAATCAAGCGGATATTGACCTTAACATCCTCCATCAAAGAAATCTTTGCGGCTTCCTTTGGCACGAATTTGGGTTCTGTGGTCATGATGGTTTTCCCGGCGGCAGACTGCGGCAGCTCGTCAATGGTTCGTTCTTTACTGTGAATATCTTCGATTTTTGGCAGTACCATTAAATCCATGAAGCGTTTGATAAAAGTGGATTTCCCCGTTCGCACAGGACCCACCACGCCCAGATAAATATCGCCCCCCGTTCGTTCACTGATGTCTTTATAAATATCGTAGGCGTTTGTATTTCCATTTTCCATAAGGAATCCTCCTGCATCGATTCAAGTGTTACAATTCACACATCAATTCCTTAGAATATATGCAGGAGGAACTTTGAATATTCTGATTCCCGAAACTTTATTTCGGTAATTGTATATCATCGAAATTTCATTAAGCTACATCAATAAGGTCATTCATTTTCCTTGCGGCTTTTTATCCTCGCAACAATCGAGTCAATAGAATTTTCATCGAGTGCAATTCGCCGTTCCTCCGTGTAATTCCCATTTCCATTTTCAAACTGGCGAAGAAAAACTGCCGTCCCTGCCGCACCAAGCCCTCTTGTCAAAACTCGATAACCCTCATTTCGTATTTCGTTAAGATTTCCGACCATAAAGCACCTCCGTCAACCAAATAATTGGATTCATAACAAGCAGACCCAACTCCGCTCGCTTTACTGCATTTATCAATTTGCGGTCGGTGGTGAGGAACACATCTGCACCACCCACTTCTGCACTCGCAATGTGAAGTGCATCATACGATTTTATGCCGTGCTGTTCCAATGACTTCGCTCGCATAACAATCTCGTTGGTTAATTCAATATGCACAACGGCGGAACTGTAAAGAAGGCAAACTTTTTCGCATCTATCCGCCACCGTTATCCTCAAAATTTCGTCCAACAGCACATCGCTACTGAAGAACAACCACTCGCCAGTTTCACAAATATCTATAATAGTTAGAACCGCCTCGGCTTCCATACGAACATCGTTTGCCGTAAGGTCATCGAATGGGCGATTCAGACAACAATTATCAAAATAAATTTTCAAATGAACTCAACTCCCTCTGGTTTCATTGTTTCATTCTTGTCTTTGCAAGTGAATTCCGTAATAGCTTCTATGATTGCTCGTTCGTATTCTGTTCCGATATACGAGCCAAGTGGTTTTATAAAAAGCATTGCCAATCCTTCTCTGTTGCCCAACGTATGCCACTCGGCTCCGGTCTCGGCGGTGCTAGCTTGTTCAGCAATGCAATCATCACATCGGCGGCTTTGTCATCAATGATTATTCTCTTATCAAATGTCGTAGTTGCCATAATAATCACACTCCTTATTAGCTGTTTCGTTAGGCTTATCATAACATAGAAAGGCAGAAAAAGCAACACCCCAAAACATCTTCCACGAACCTTCGACACTCTTACGTTGAAATCAGGAACTTGTGAATAATGTTGAATTTTTCATCTAACTTTAGTTCATCTGACTTTTCATGTGAGAACTCGTGGATACGATATTTATAAAGACATCAATGCTGTCTCTTATACACATC
>BNZC01000016.1 GCA_026000755.1 Clostridia bacterium | reverse complement strand
TGAAGCCCTCATGCAAACCCAGGTCCCCTCATCAAGCAAGAATAAAAAAAACAGGAAGCGACCAAAGTATAATAATGTCGTACTTATTCTTGTCTTTTTTCTTGCCCTTTTATGCGTTATTCTGTTTGGATGGGGGGGGAAAGACGGCACAGCAAAGCTTGATTTTTCAGAGGATTACCTGCTGTTACAAGAGATACCCCCCCTCATGTCTTTTACCTACTATGACGAGGCAGGTTGGGAAAGTCGCATACAGGGCAAAAACACAGAGAAGTTTTCCTACCAAGATTTGGAGGGATTACTTGATATGCTTCATCTAAAGGATTATGTGACTTATGAAAAAAAAGAAAAAGGACAGGCAGTTTCACGACAGGTGTTTTTTGGGGTCTATGATCAAATTAGGGATTTACTGGATGAGAATCATCAAGTGAGTACGGCTGACCTTATTTTCTTGCAGGAAAAGTTGCAAAATGACAGCGAACAAGATTCACAAAATTCACAAAACACCTCAAACATACAAGATAGTACAGATAATGCAGATAGTACGAAAGAAGCCACTTCTGCAAAAGAAAATCCCTTAACTATCTGGCTCACCCAGAATGGAGAACAAATCCTCCCCGCTATTTTCCCTAAGATAAAGCCCTATGATATGTATGAAACGGTGTTTATTTCCGGCAAGATTGCCGGATTTCGGGCAGTATCCACCGCCACTGTTACTTGGAAAAATGTATTTGTGCATTATGCGGGTACAGCCGATGATAATTCAACGCAGGCAAATGCAAGTGACAATTCTACGCAAGTGAAGGCATCCACCCCCGTATCAACCACAGATTCGCCAGCTTCTCATACACAAGAATCATTGTCCGCCATTTGGGGCAACAGCTCATTTACCATACCGATTGTAGGTCTTACGGAATCCATCACCGATACCATTTGTGACATCGACTGGCAAAATGGTGCAGTAGCCGCTGTGCATAAAAAACCCGACACCATCACGGGAACGATTTTAGCCTTTGATGATACGGGTATTGAGATTGCCGGATACGGTCGTTTGCCTTATGAGGGCGGCTTACGCATTTTCAAGACCTACGGTACGGTAGAGCAAGTGGATCATGCGAAGCTTTCCATTGGAAATCTACGAGTGGATGTTACCGTGGCAAATGGGAACGCCTGCGGAATTATCTTACGGGAACCCGCCACCATGGAACTGATTCGTGTTTTACTCTTAAATGGAGAATCGCCTTATCGGGAAGAGTTGTATCTGACGGCGGATACGGCATTTACCATGAACCAAGGGGAGAGCAGTGAGGATTTTTCCGCCGGGTCTGTGGTTAAGATCTCGGATCATTTGACGAAAGATGGAACCGGCGCAGCACTGTCCTTTTCAGCGAATACTACAACCGACGCCCCTACCAACGGAACCAACGGAACGACCGCAAATACTGCAACCGACGCCCCTACCAACGGAACGACCACAAATACCGCAACCGACAACCCTGCCAACGGAACGACCGCAAATACCCCCACCGGGCAGATCTTTTTATCCGATGAAAGCGGAAAACGCATTTCCTTGGGCTATTCGGGCAAACTGGAAGTAAGAGCCTATCCCGATGGTTACTGCTTGGTAAATGAATTATCCCTAGAAGATTACCTCTGTCATGTGGTGCCTAGCGAAATGCCGGCTTCCTATGAAGCAGAGGCCTTGCGTGCCCAAGCAATCTGTGCCAGAAGCTATGCCTGTATTCAGCTTAAAAAGGGCGATTACGCCGCCTTGGGGGCAAATGTGGACGACAGCACCCGTTATCAGGTATATAATAAACAAGGGGCAAATGAACGTACCACACTTGCGGTACGGGATACGGCAGGAGAGGTCTTACAGTATCAAGGGGAAATAGCAGAAGCCTATTATTACTCTACCTCCTGCGGAGTGAGCCAAGACATGAGCCTGTGGGGACATAAGGAGGATCCTGCCTATGGATACCTTGTGAGCAATTCCCTGCTCCTTGATGAAAGTGTACTTGATTTTAGCAAAACACCTGCTACTGCTGAAAGGGAAGCCGTCGACCACGAACAGGTATTTGCGGAATTTATCAAATCACAGGATGTGACGGCTTACGATAGCGGAAGCCCTTATTTTCGATGGAAAGCACAGCTTGATTATACCGGAAAGAAAGACAGTATGGGTGCCGTGATTGCTTCACAAAAGAAATCCGGAAGTTTCGTGACCTATTTTGACCAAAACGGTACTCAAACAGATGCTGACCTAGCCTCCTTTGGGAATATCACGAGTCTGCAAACCGAAGAACGAAGCAAGGGCGGAGCCATGGTCAGCCTGCGTATCCAATATGAAAAGGGTAGTGTCCGCCTTAGTTCTGAGTCCGTCATCCGAAAGGTGTTGTTTGCCGGTGTAACGGAACTGAGTGACAAGGGGGGGGGTACCATTACAGGATTACCCTTGCTGCCAAGTGCCTGTTTTTTCCTCATTCCGGTGGAATCGGGCTATGTTCTCTATGGCGGTGGCTACGGACACGGCATAGGGCTAAGTCAAAATGGTGCCAACGGCATGGCAAAGGCGGGACTGTCCTATCTTGCTATTTTGCAGAAATTTTATACGGATATTAGTGTGGAGAATATCTATTGAAATACCTGCGTTACTTTCGTTACGCTTGTTGCTTTCACCGAAAATGCCAATAAAAATCCTAGTAAGGAGTGCAAAAATGCCGGAAAAATACAGGCGTTACGTTCGCTATGCCCGTTGGTTTCACAGGAAATGCCAATCGGATCAAATTAGTGCTTATGCGGCACAGACCGCTTTTTTCATCATGCTCTCCATCATACCCTTTCTCATGCTGTTTACCTCGCTGATTCACCTTACTCCCGTGACAGAGAGTATGGTGCTTGATCTGGTGCAACGCTTTTTGCCGGAGTATGTTTCCCCTTTTTTTATTTCTGTGATTCATGAAGTATACAGCAAAGGGGCAGGTCTTTTGTCTGTCACCGCCGTGGTATCCCTATGGTCGGCGGGCAAAGGAATGCAGTATCTGGCAGGGGGCTTAAATCAAGTCTATGCCAGCAGAGAAACCAGAAGTTGGCTGTATTTGCGTTTGTCGGCAATCTTTTACACCGTGATTCTGTTACTTGCCCTTGTGCTTGCTTTGACACTTTTGGTCTTTGGCAACCGTTTACAACACATCATTGAAAAATACATTCCTATAATTGCAAATATAGCGCAAGCAGTTCTGCAGCTTAGCTTCCCGATTTTGCTTTGTTTCTTTGTGCTGTTTTTCGCCCTGGTATACAAACAACTGCCCAACCGAAAGGCAAGCCTTAGGAGTCAATTTCCGGGCAGTGCCATCAGTACGGCGGCATGGTTTGCTTTTTCCTTTGGTCTGTCCGTCTATGTGGACGATTTTAACGGTTTTTCTATGTATGGAAGCTTAACCACTGTGGTGTTGCTTATGCTGTGGCTGTATTTTTGTATGTATATCCTGCTCCTTTGTGCAGAAATCAACAGCGTTTATGAACGATTGCAAAAATCAGATAATAGTGCAAAATTAGATAACAGTGCAAAATTAGATAACAGTGCAAAATCAGATAACAGTGCGAGATAAATTCCACCGTCATAAGCAGCAGTATGTTATTGTCAAAACTCCACAAATTCGCTTGAAAATCGACAAATTTCAACATTTTATTGTTTTTATCAAAAAAAACTCTTGACGTAAACCACAAAGTATAGTATAGTCGTATAGGTGGGAACACAAGAACGTGTATGTAAGAGTGCGTATATGTGTCTCAAAAAGCCCAAAGAGGCACACGGAGGGGAAAGTAGGATGAACAAGTTATTTAAGAATTACAAGATCGGAAAGAAGCTAAACACGACATTTATGATTATACTGGCACTGTTTTTCGTTACCATGGCAGTAGCGATTGTGGGACTGGTTAGTTTAGGCAATTCCTTGAAGGAATTTAATGACAGACCATTCCAGAACGTGAAGGCTGTCATCATTGCAAACAGAGCCCTAAATAGTGCACAAAAGTACACCTTGTGGGCATTAGCAGAAACCGACCAAGCAACGGTTGAAAAGTACATAGAGGCAGCAGCGGCGGATGCAAAAACAAAACAGGAACAATTGGATTTTCTAAAGACAAATTCAACGGCTCATGATTTGTTGACACAGATTGATCAGGCAGCGAATGGTTTGGAAGCCGTTCGTGACGAAATGTATACGGATTTACGTGCAGGCTTAAACGACAATGCACTCAAGATATTTGATGAAAAGTATGCTCCTGCTTTGGAGAAACAGGGTGAACTTTTAGGCGAGTTACGTGACAAACAGAATGATGTAGCAACCTCCACCTATGATTCGGCTACACAGCTTCGAACCATTTTGATTATCCTTATGGCAGTTGTTGCGGCTGTAGTATTGGCGTTGATTCTCTACTTCAGTCGATTCTTAACTAAGTTGCTTACCACACCGATTTTTGAGCTTCGTGATGTGGCGGCGAAGATGGCGGATGGTGATTTGAATGTTACTATTGCATACGAATCTAAGGACGAGTTAGGTGAATTGGCTTCCGGCTTAAAGGCAATGAGCGGAATGTTCCAACGTATTGTTCCGGATGTAGAGTATGTGCTTGGAGAGATCGGAGAGGGTAACCTAACCGTTCATGCCAAGGAAGAAGCATTGTATAAGAATAGTTTTGCACCGATTTTAGCTTCCATGCGTAATGTAAGGTTGACCTTAAATGACACCATGGCGCAGATTAAGGAATCTTCCGGTCAGGTACAGGCAGGCGCACAGAATATGGCAGACGGCGCACAGAGCTTGGCGGAGGGTGCCACCACACAGGCCAGTTCCGTAGAAGAATTAACCAGTACTATTACCGATATTGCACAGCAGGTAGAGACCGATGCCAAGAAAGCGGAGGATACCAGCGAGAGTGCCAAAGAAGTTGGTGCCGTTGCGAAGAAGAGTCAGGAACATATGCTTGAGATGGTGACTGCAATGGAGAACATTGCAAAGACTTCCGGTCAGATTGAATTGATTATCAACAGTATAGAAGAGATTGCCTCCCAGACCAACCTGTTGTCCTTAAATGCGGCCATTGAGGCGGCAAGAGCGGGTGAAGCCGGCAAGGGATTTGCGGTTGTGGCAGATGAGATTCGCCAGTTGGCAAGTCAAAGTGCGCAAGCGGCTACAAATACGAGAAATCTGATTTTGGCTTCTGTATCCGAGATTCAAAAGGGTAATGTCATTGTAACCGATACCTCTGCGGCGTTGAATGAAGTGTTGACAGATATTGAGGGTATTATCGTTGCTGTAGACAACATGAAAGAGTCTTCCGAACAACAGGCTGTTAATATGTCTGAATTAAGTAAGGGCATTGATGAGATTTCCGGCGTGGTTCAAGATACCAGTTCCACAGCAGAGGAGAGTTCTGCCATTAGTGAAGAACTGTTTGCACAGTCAGAGAGTTTGACTACGATGGTATCGAGATTTACGTTAGAGAGTTAAGCGTTACTATTTTACGATTGATTTGAAAACGGTTGTTCACGCCACAAAAAAAGAACTTTCGAGCGAAAGGAAAGGAATTCCCTCCTTGCAGGACTTACTGCAAGGCTACCAAAAGGGGATTGCCCAAAATGCTTTATGCGAGGGTTCTTTTTTTGTGGCGTGAGCAGCCGTTTGGGGTTTGTCGTAAATAGTAACGCTAAGTTTTACCACACTATATCTTGTATTTTCGTCTGTCTTGCATTTTGTTTCGGCAAAAAACGCCCTCTAACGACAAAAAAGCCACATATTTCCATTCTTTTTTCAAAAAAAGCATTGACGGCAGATACAAGATGTAGTAAAATGATTCTAAGTGAATACACAAGAGGAAACGTGTGTTCTGACAAAAAAACATGGAGGTTGCAAGATATGAATAACTTGTTCAAGAATTACAAAATCGGAAAGAAGTTAAACACGACATTTATGATTGTGTTGGCACTGTTTTTCGTTACCATCGCAGTAGCGATTGTGGGATTGGTAAGCTTAAGCAATTCTCTAAAGACGTTCAATGACCGCCCTTTCCAAAACGTGAAGGCCGTCATCATTGCAAACAGAGCCTTAAACAGTTCGCAGAAGTACACCTTGTGGGCATTAGCAGAAACCGACTCAGCAACGATTGAAAAGTACATAGAGAATGCTGCGGCGGATGCGAAAACAAAACAAGAACAATTGGATTTTCTAGCGACAAATTCAACAGCCCATGATTTGTTGGCACAGATTGATCAGGCAGCGAATGGTTTAGATGCCGTTCGTGAAGAGATGTATACGGATTTACGTGCACAGAAAAACGACGATGCACTGAAAATCTTTGATGAAAAGTATGCTCCTGCTTTGGAAAAGCAAGGCGAGCTATTAGGTGAGTTACGTGACAAACAAAATGATGTAGCGACCGCCACATATGATGAAGCCACACAACTTCGTACCATTTTAATTGTACTCATGGTGGTTGTAGCGATTGTAGCAGTAGCTTTGATTCTTATCTTTAGTCGTTTCTTAACCAAGCTACTTACCACACCGATTTTTGAACTTCGTGATGTGGCGGCGAAGATGGCGGATGGTGATTTGGATGTTACCATTGAATACGAATCCAAGGACGAGTTGGGTGAATTGGCTTCCGGCTTAAAGGCGATGAGCGGAATGTTCCAGCGTATCGTTCCTGATGTGGAATATGTTCTTGGAGAGATCGGGGAAGGCAACTTAACCGTGCAGGCGAAAGAAGAGGATTTGTATCGGAATAGTTTTGCACCGATTTTAGCTTCCATGCGTAATGTAAGGTTGACATTAAATGACACTATGGCTCAGATTAAGGATGCTTCCGGTCAGGTACAGGCAGGTGCGCAGAACATGGCGGATGGAGCACAGAGCTTAGCAGAAGGTGCAACCACACAGGCAAGTTCCGTACAAGAATTAACCAGTACCATTACCGATATTGCACAACAGGTAGAAACCGATGCCAAGAAGGCAGAAGATACCAGCGAAAATGCCAAAGAAGTTGGTGCAGTTGCGAAGAAGAGTCAGGAACATATGCTTGAGATGGTTACTGCCATGGAGAATATTGCGAAGACTTCCGGTCAGATCGAATTGATTATCAATAGCATTGAAGAAATTGCTTCCCAGACCAACCTGTTGTCCTTGAATGCGGCTATTGAAGCGGCAAGAGCGGGTGAAGCCGGCAAGGGATTTGCGGTTGTAGCGGATGAGATTCGCCAGTTGGCAAGTCAAAGTGCGCAAGCGGCTACAAATACGAGAAATCTGATTTTGGCTTCTGTATCCGAGATTCAGAAGGGTAATGTCATTGTAACCGATACCTCTGCGGCGTTGAATGAAGTGCTGACGGATATTGAGGGTATTATCGTTGCTGTAGACAACATGAAGGAGTCTTCCGAACAACAGGCTGTCAATATGTCTGAATTAAGTAAGGGCATTGATGAGATTTCAGGAGTGGTTCAGGATACCAGTTCCACGGCAGAGGAGAGTTCTGCGATTAGTGAAGAGCTGTTTGCACAGTCAGAGAGCTTGACTACGATGGTATCGAGGTTTACGTTAGATAGTTGAGTGTAATTAATACTGAAGATAATGCAGTTACAACCCAAAATTCCAACAAGTGAATTTTGGGTTGTAATCTGTAAGGCTTACTGTCCACGGTTAATTTGAAAATGACTGCCCGTTTGGAGTTGACCGTGAATCGTAACGTATTAATAATTAGGATAGAAATGGTGCTGTTGCCATAGCGACAGGCGGTTTGCTTTCTTCCGGGGAGATGAAAAGCCCCGTTTCCAGAGAAACCCTTTGGGGAATCTGGGAAAGGAGGAAGTGGTGTATGGAACTATTACAGCTTATTTTAATTTTGCTTATTTTAGAAGCGATAAAAGAGCTAGTGAAATACATAAAAAAATAACCGCAAACCCTTGCCAAGGTCGGTTATTTTTTTATAAATAACAATTAGATTCAAGGCAAACTGTCTTTCGACAGCACCATTTTCTATACAAATAATAACAGCTTAAAACACAAATGTCAAGTGTTTTTTCTCAAATTAAAACCTTTTGGGGAATTTTTTTGTTTTGAAAGGATTAAATCATGAAGAAACGATTGGAACAGCTAAAAGAGAATGCACTCCTTAAAATCAAATCGGCGGACAATTTATCTGCTTTACAAGAGGTGCGAGTGGCATATTTGGGCAAAAAAGGGGAGTTGACCGCTTTGCTCAAGGGTATGAAGGATGTTTCACCGGAAGAACGCCCCATCATCGGGCAGTTTGTAAACGAAACACGGGAAGCCTTAGAGGATTTGTTTGAAACGGCAAAGGCACAGCTTCGTCTGGCAGAATTAAAAGTTCAGCTGGAGGAGGAAGTAATTGATGTCAGTCTTCCGGCAAAAAAACAAAAAACGGGTCACCGCCACCCCAATACCATTGCCTTGGAGGAAGTGGAACGAATCTTTATAGGCATGGGCTATGAGATAGTGGAAGGCCCGGAAGTGGAGTATGATTATTACAATTTTGAGGCATTAAATATTCCGGCGGATCATCCCGCAAAAGATGAACAGGACACCTTTTACATCAATGAGAAGGTGCTTTTGCGTACCCAGACTTCTCCCGTACAGGTGCGGATCATGGAAGGCGCTAAGCCACCCATTCGGATTTTAGCTCCGGGGCGGGTATTTCGTTCCGATGAGGTGGATGCCACCCATTCCCCCTCCTTTCATCAAATCGAAGGTCTGGTCATTGACAAAAACATCACATTTGCAGACTTAAAGGGGACTTTAGCAACATTTGCCAAGGAATTGTTTGGAGCAGACACAAAAGTAAAGTTTCGCCCCCATCATTTTCCATTTACCGAACCCAGTGCAGAGGTAGACGTGACCTGCTTTAAGTGCGGCGGAAAAGGCTGTCGTTTCTGTAAGAACTCCGGTTGGATTGAGATTTTAGGCTGTGGTATGGTACATCCCAAAGTCCTTGAAATGAGCGGCATTGATCCCGAAGAATATAGTGGCTTTGCCTTTGGTGTGGGCTTAGAGCGCATTGCTCTCTTAAAATATGAGATTGACGATATGCGGCTCTTATATGAAAACGACGAGCGGTTTTTAAGGCAGTTTTAGTTTATGGTTTAGCGGAACTATTCCGCAAGGTGTTTTGCAAAGCAAAATCCGAGGGTTTCATGTACCAACTGCGTTTTTTTGCAAGTTGTGTGCATATTTAAGCCCTGTTTTGGGGCGCTGCTGACCGAATGGCAATTCGGTCAGATGCCCGTATTCAGAAGGTATTTCTGAACAGTAACATTTAAGTAGTGAAGGAGAGTAAATTAAGATGAATACATCATTTTCATGGATTAAATCCTATGTTCCGGATTTAGAAGTATCACCACAGGAGTATGCCGATCAGATGACATTATTCGGTACAAAGGTGGAAAATTTTCAGGCTCTTAATGCAGATTTGGACAAAATTGTCATTGGGCAAATTATAAAAATAGAACGGCATCCGGATGCGGATAAACTGGTGGTCTGCCAGATCAACATCGGTGAAGACAGTCCCATTCAGATTGTAACAGGTGCTACCAATGTCAAGGAAGGTCATAAGATTCCCGTGGTCTTAGACGGCGGACGAGTGGCAGGAGGACATGATGGAAAGAAAACTCCCGGCGGCATTAAAATCAAAAAAGGCAAGCTTCGGGGGATAGAGAGCAATGGAATGCTCTGTTCCATCGAAGAGTTAGGCTCCGATAATCAGATGTATCCCGAAGCCCCGGAAGATGGGATTTACATTTTTGATGATGAGGCGGTGGTAGGAGAAAGTGCCATTTCCGTTTTGGGTCTTAAGGATGTAGTCTTTGAATATGAGGTGACCAGTAACCGTGTGGACTGTTTTTCGGTGATTGGTATTGCAAGGGAAGCTGCGGCGGCATTTGGTAAGACATTCACCCCCCCCCTAATACCGGTTGTGGGAAATGCAGAAAAAACCGAGGATTTTATCAAGGTTTCCATAGAGGATAGTGAGCTTTGCCCCAGATATTGTGCAAGAGTGGTGAAAAATGTAAAGCTTGCCCCCTCCCCTAAATGGTTGCAACGGCGTTTGACAGCGAGTGGCATACGTCCAATTAACAATATTGTAGACATTACCAATTATGTCATGGAAGAATACGGGCAGCCCATGCATGCCTATGATTTAGATACCCTTGCAAATGCTGAAATTATTGTGCGGCGAGGCAAAGCGGGAGAGCAGTTTGTTACCTTAGATGGGCAAACCCGAAACGTGGATGAATCGGTACTGATGATTTGTGATGGAGAAAAAGCCGTAGGACTGGCAGGTATTATGGGCGGTGAAAATTCCATGATTACCGATCAGGCGCAGACACTTTTATTTGAAGCAGCTAATTTTGACGGTACAAACATTCGCCTTTCCTCCAAAAAAGTTGGGCTTCGCACCGATGCATCGGGGAAATTTGAAAAGGGCTTAGATCCAAACCTGGCCTTAGCGGCTATCAATCGAGCCTGTCAGCTTATTGAAGAGTTGGGGGCAGGAGAAGTGGTTGGCGGTGTTGTGGATGTGAGGGATGAAACAATTGCTATCGGGAAAAAATATCGGCATTTCCTGCCCCTTGATGTGGCGGCAATTAACCGTTTGCTTGGTACACAAATCGATAAGGCAACCATGCTTGACTTTTTGGAACGCCTTGGATTTTCCTATGATGAAAACACAGACGGCATTTTGATTCCTACTTGGCGGCAGGATATTGACACCATGGCGGATTTGGCGGAAGAAGTGGCTCGTTCTTTTGGCTATGATAAGATTCCCTCCACCTTGCCCCAAAGTGGCACAACAGGGAAGCTGTCCTTTTCCGGGCAAGGGGAAGCGATTGCAAGGGAAGCCGCAGAAGCCTATGGATTTTCAGAAGCAAAGTGCTATTCCTTTGAAAGCCCTAAGGTGTTTGATAAATTGCTGCTGCCGCTTGAAATCGCAGAGGGTAGTGAGGGAGAGGTATCAAACAATCCGTCCGAACAACATACAGAAAAAGATGAATCGACAAATCTTTCTGTACCAAAAACCGCCGGAAATAGACCGCCGCAGCGAGTGAACGGTGCAATGAGAGGCGGAGCGACTCTTCGCAATGCAGTGAGGATTTCAAATCCACTTGGCGAGGATTTTTCTGTTATGCGCACCCAGACCTTAGATGGTATGTTGCGCTCCCTTGCACTTAATCAGAACAGACGAAATACAGATGTTCGTTTATATGAAGTGGGCAATATCTATCTGCCCACCGAAACGTCAAATCGTGAGAATTTATCAAAGCAGGCAAAAACTTTCTATGACAAAATGGAAGCAGAGGGCTTTTTCTTGCCACAAGAACGGATGCAGTTTACCTTGGGTATGTACGGAGAGGGGGATTTCTTTGCTCTAAAAGCAGTGGTCGAGGATATACTATCAAAACTTGGAGTAAATGACAAACTCATTTATGAGAATCCAACCAATGGTCGTATTGATTTAGAAGAAAGAAGCTATCTTCACCCGGGACGACAAGCGGAAATCCTGTACCGCAAGAATGCTTGGCTTGGATATTTGGGTGAGATTCATCCTTTGGTTGCAGAGCAATATGAATTAAAAGAAAGAACTTACGTGGCAGTTCTGGATTTACCGGCAGTATTTACCTTTGCAAGCCCCGCACGGAAATACGAGGGCTTGGCAAAATACCCGGCAGTTACAAGGGATATTAGCATGGTGGTCCCAAAAGGCATTTTGGCAAGCGATATAGAACGTATTTTTGATAAAAAAGGTGGGGCATATCTTGAAAACTATGAATTGTTCGACCTTTATGAGGGCGACCAGATTAAGGAAGGATATAAATCCATGGCATATTCCCTTGTATTTCGAGCAAAGGATAAGACATTAGAAGAGGCGGATTACGTTCCTGCTATGGAGAAGCTGTTGGCGGCGTTGGAGAATGAAAGGATAGAGCTTAGGAAGTAAGGCAAGTACGGTGTTTATAGTGCAGAGAGCTGTGTTATTCCTCACTTACTAAGCCTTGAAAGGACTTGTTATTATAATGAAACTCAGTGATTTTGATTATACCCTCCCACCGGAATTGATTGCGCAAGACCCTTTAGCGGATCGCAGTGCTTCTCGTCTGATGGTACTTGACAAGATGGGGGGGGGGATTACCCACAGCACATTTTCTAAAATTACCGAATATTTGAGAGCGGGTGATTGCTTGGTGTTGAATAACACCCGGGTGATTCCTGCCCGTTTGTTTGGTGAACGTGAGGGGAGTGGCGGAAAAGTTGAGGTGCTGTTGTTAAAACGAGTAGAAACGCCCGGTGTTGCTCGTAAGGAAGCAATCCGTGAGGAAGAAACGACAGTAAGTGAAAGTGGTTTGCCTACCGGGCAGGATACGGAATCCACTGTAAGCCTCCTCTGGGAATGTCTTGTGAAACCGGGAAAAAAGTTAAAAGAAGGAGCAACAATTTCCTTTGGGGGCGGACTTTTGCGTGGAGAGGTTCAGGCGGTATTAGAGGATGGAAATCGTCTGATTCGCTTTACCTATGAAGGGATTTTCGAGGAAATCTTAGACCGTCTGGGCGAAATGCCTCTTCCGCCTTATATTACGCACACCCTAAAGGATAAGGAGCGTTACCAGACCGTCTATGCGAAATGGGACGGTTCGGCGGCAGCACCAACGGCAGGACTTCATTTTACACCCGAACTCTTGCAAGAAATCCGAAAAATGGGCGTATCAATTGCAGAAGTGACCTTACACGTGGGGCTTTCTACCTTTCGTCCGGTGAAAACAGAGCAGGTCTTAGAGCACCATATGCACGAAGAATTTTATCAAATCACCAAAGAGGCGGCACGCTTGATTAACGATACCAAACAACAGGGTGGGCGTATTATCTGTGTGGGAACTACCGCTTGCCGTACGATAGAATCCGCTGTGGATAGTGCAGGGCAGTTGCAAGCGAAAAGTGCTTGGACGGATATTTTCATTTATCCGGGCTACAAATTCAAACTGTTAGATGGTCTGATTACGAATTTTCATTTGCCGAAATCCACTCTGCTTATGCTGGTTTCCGCATTGATAGGGAGAGATCAGGTGCTAAAGGCTTATCTGGAGGCGGTGAAAGAACAGTACCGATTTTTTAGTTTTGGAGATGCTATGTTGATTTTGTAGCAGGAGTTTCCAAGAGATGCTGAAAGAACAGTATCGATTCTTTCGTTTTGGAGATGCTATGTTGATTTTGTAGCATCCTATGTTTATTTAGGAGGAATATCATGATTCTTAATGGGAAATACATACCATCCAAGGAGGAAGCGACCCAAACGCCTTCCGATTACACCTCATCTACGCCAAATTCCTCGGAAGCCGCAAATCAAACAAACCAAACAGACCAAACGCCTTCCTATTATACCTCATCGCCACACCCCACAGATATAAAATCGAAAAAGAAAGTATGGCCGATTGTATTGGGGTCTGTCATTGGCGGCCTACTGCTCCTATTTGTGGCAATCATTGTAATTGGTGTAATGGCTCTATCGTCTGCGGAAAAATCCAATTTTGTAAAACTCGGGCAAGATGAAGTAATTTCTCTTCGGGGTGCAATCCACCGAACCGTTACGGTTCGCTCCATTAAAACAGATAATAGCTATGGCGTTTTACGCAAGGAAATCACCTATCGTGATGGAATTAGTGATGGTGAAAGGGAAACTTATCGAAACACCTTGGAAGAAAATGGTTTCGCCCTAAAGCGTGAAGACATAAATGATGGCTATGATGGCGCAAGCTACGGCAGTTATCGTTTTGTCAAAGAATCGGTAGAAGCGGATAAACACATTGTGATTACTATTTATTTCTCCGCCGGAGATGTTGAGATAATCTATGAACAAACGCCCTACTATGATGAGGTTTACGAAAATTCAGAAGATGCAAAGGATTCTTCAACGGATTCTACCGGTGACAATAGTACCGTTTCCAATGGAAATGCCGATGGTAATAATAGCAATCCGTTTGCAGATGAGCTTTCAGGCAAAACATGGGATGGTGATGATGGTTCTGAACTTATTTTAAGGACGGATGGTTCTTTTTCTTGGTATAAAGACCCCGATGTCCATGACGACAATTATTATGAGGGCAAGTATCAGGTTCTCGTGGGTGATGAGGGCATTGATTATATGGTCGACCACTACGGCGATAAAACGAGGGTGATTAAAGAGCAAATTCATGAGCTTATGCAGACGGAAAAATACAAGAATACAGAGTTTTATGTGCTTGTATTAGACCACACAGGATTTGTAATGGACGGTGAGGATAAAATGGCAAGCTTAGTGACCACCGTTGCACCTTATTATGGGTTTTATGTGAAAGATCGGCAATGGTTTAATTCTGTGAACCAATTGACGGACAACACCTCAAATTTCCGATTGAAAGATTAATAGAGTGCTGTTTTATAGTAGCGAGATAAACAACATAGTCACAGACAGAACTATCCTTTTTTGTGATTTGCGTTTTGCGTGAGTAGGGAGCGTTACGGTCTTGACATCTGTAGTGCAATATGCTAGAATTTGATTAATGTATACAAAACAGATAAGCACCCTTTTTAGAACAGGAGATTCCCTTATGTACGCCATATTTGCCTATTTTTCCAATAACATGAGTAATTATACAGCGGCAGTAGGGGAGCATATTACGATTAGTGCCATTGCGGTACTGGTCGCTCTTGTGATTGGAGTACCTTTGGGTGTTGCGGCTTCAAAGAACCGCCTTGTTGGCGGCGTGATTACAGGGGCATTTTCCACCTTACGCATTATCCCAAGTCTTGCGGTTTTGCTCTTGTGTATTCCGATTTTCGGCGTAGGTGTGTTGCCCTCGGTTGTAGCATTGTCGTTTCTGGCAATTCCGCCGGTGCTGATTAATACGGTGTTAGCATTTACCTCCTTGCCCGCACCCGCCATAGAAACAGCCAATGCCATGGGCATGAAGCCCCTTCGGGTGTTTTGGTTGGTGAAGTTGCCCTTATCCTTGCCATTTATCTTAGCCGGTGTAAAGACGGCAGTGGTGGAAGTGATTTCAAGTGCAACCTTAGCAGCCTACATTGGAGCAGGAGGACTGGGGGCGATTATTTTTACGGGGATTGGTCTTATGCGAACGGATTTATTACTGATCGGCGGCGTATCGGTGGCGATTCTGTCTCTGCTTTCGGGATTTTTATTAGGGAAATTGGAAAATAGCCTGACAAGATGGAAGAGAGGGGCGGTGTAGAGGTTTCAACCTTATTGTCTAGCAGGAGCAGTAATGTGTTTGGCAAAGTGAAAACCGAGTGCTTTATTTGCTAAATTACGTTTTTTTGTGATTTGTGTGCATAATCGTTATTGTTCAGCAAACATAGAAGGGAATCTGTTTTTGACCTAAGATAGCTACCCATTGCAATGGTGCAATGGCAACCTATAAAAGTAAATAGAAACAAGGGAGGATTTAAGAATGAAGAAAACAGGCATCAAACGTATCATGGCAGTACTCTTATCGCTCATGCTAATGGGAACCTTAGCGGCCTGTGGGAGTGAGAAAGCCGGTGACACCGGAAAAGAAACAACGGAAACAGGAACGGACAAAAATGCTGACACAGACAAAAGCACGCCCATCCGCATTGGTTCCAAGAATTTTACCGAGAACCTGATTGTGGCGGAACTCTATGCGCTTGCATTAGAGGACAAGGGTTACACCGTAGACCGCAAGTTTAACTTGGCAAGCTCCGCCGTACATACCGCCTTGGTAAACAATGACATTGACCTCTATCCGGAATACACCGGAACCGGTCTGCTGTCTGTACTGCAACATGACTTACTCACCGATCCGGACGAAGTGTATACTACCGTAAAGGATGAATACAAGAGCAAATTCAACTTGGTGTGGCTTGATTATGCACCGGCAAATGACGGACAGGGTCTTGTAATCACGAAAAAAGCCTCCGATGAATATGGCATCAAGACGATTTCTGATTTGCAGAAGAACGCAGACAAGATTCGTTTTGCATCCCAAGGAGAATTTGACGAACGTGATGACGGTATTCCTGCATTGGAAAAGACCTACGGTAAGTTTAACTTCAAATCATCTAAAATCTATGACAATGCCTTAAAATATCAAGTCCTCAGCAACGATGAGGCGGATGTGGCTCCCGCTTACACCACAGAAGGTGCCCTTACGGATGATCAGTATGTGTTGCTTACTGATGACAAACAGGTATGGCCTCCTTATAATCTGGCACCTGTAGTACGTCAGGAACTGCTTGATACCTATCCTCAAATAGCGGATATCTTAAATGCAGTAGACAAAGATTTGACTACGGAAAAAATCACTAAGCTGAATGCAGAGGTGGATTTGGATAAGAAAGAATATGAAGAGGTGGCAGGAGAGTTTTTCATAAATGAGGTTTTGAAGAGTACGAAGTAAGAAAATTGCAATTAAAAAGCAAGGGATTGTCATTGTAATGGTTTTCCCTGCAGGGATGAATTGATATTCTAAGTGTAATTGAAAACGGTTGCCGAGTGGGCAGCCGTTTTCAATTACACAGAGCAACCGTTTGGAGTTACATAGGGCAGTCGTTTTCGATGCACCGTAAATCGTACCTGACAAACTGAACAGCACGTAAAAACATCTCACTTGCAATAGCATGTTGAAAATGCTATAATACTCTTATTGACAAGCTTCCCAACGGAGAGCGAAGCGGAAATCTCCAAGACAGTAACACTTTATAAGACAAATAGCTCACTTGTTATTTCCTATCACAGATATTTGGAAAAAACCTCCAAACAATAACACATGAAAAAGGAGCAATATGGACAGAGTACATGATTTTCAGATTTTCCTGCAAAAATTTAAGGTTCCGGAAGTGGCACAACCTGTGATTGATGACTTTGTAGCCTTAGAAGAACAGCAGATGATTGCGGCTCTTCCGGAACAGTTTACCCCGAAGGACATACAAGCGATTACGGACGAGATGTTGAAAGTGACAGGTGGTCTTGCGATGGCGGTGGACTATGCACAGCTTCTCTATCAACGAGGGATTTTCTCTCTCATCAAAGAGGGGAATCCGGCGGTGTATACGGCTTCTGATGAGGTTCGTTTAGAGGAGTTGCCAAAATATCGGCTGTCTGGTTTTTATGAATTTTTGGATGTGTTTGCCGTCAGTTGCCATGATACCTACAAACGTTTCCCCAAAACCATTCGGAAAGCCTTAGATCAGTGGTATTTTGAAGCCTATAGTAATACCCTTTCCCGGAAAGAAGAAACCATTACCGCAGATGAAAGTTTGACGGAGGATGAAATCATCACCGCAGATGAGGCCCTTTTTCGCATTGACCATGAAAAACGTCAGCTTTACCTTGCACCATGTGACTGTCGTTCCTTGGGTGGAGATTGCGGGCAGGATTTGTTGACCTGCTTGTCCTATCGTGATGAAATCAACAGTTTTGCCCATCGAGGGATTTCAAAACCCATTTCAAAGGAAGAGGGTAAACGGATCATTGCGGAGGCGGAGCAAGCGGGTCTGGTACATACGGCAAATGAAAATGGTATGTGTAATTGTTGCAGTGATTGTTGTTACCTGTTTCGGGCGAGAACACGCTTAGGTACAGGCAGTTTTTGGCCAAAGACCACTTCTGTGGTTTCGGTTAATACCGCAATCTGTATCGGCTGTGGTGCCTGTGCAAAACGCTGTAATTTCTTGGCATTGCACGTGGAACTGGGACAGTTGCTGACTGCACCGGAACATTGCGTGGGCTGTGGTTTGTGTGTTACCGTTTGCCCGGTGGAAGCCTTGAGTGTGCAGGAGAGGGTGTAAGTAAAGATATTTATACATACTTGTTACGCTTTGCGAATACCGCTTAACAGTAATCGATTTCATTTACAAGAGAGGGCATAGGAAATGACTGCAATTACCTACACAGATGTGACAAAACGCTTCAAAGGTGCAAACATGAATGCGGTTGACCATGTATCATTTTCGGTGGAAGCAGGGGAAATGGTCATGTTAGTAGGTACCTCAGGTAGCGGTAAGACCACCCTTATGAAAATGATGAATCGCCTGTATACAGCGGATAGTGGAACCGTTTCCTTGTTTGGAGAGGATATTGCGAAGAAAGACCCGGTGGCTTTACGCTTATCCATTGGCTATGTGATTCAGCAAATCGGTCTATTTCCTCATATGACGGTGTATGACAACATCGCCACCGTGCCGAAACTCTTGAAATGGAACAAGGAGAAAATTGCCGCACGAGTGGAGGAACTCCTTAAATTAGTGAATCTGGATCCCAAGGAATTTTACCGCCGTTATCCGGCACAGCTTTCCGGGGGACAGCAGCAGAGGATTGGACTTGCCAGAGCCTTAGCGGCGGATCCTGCCGTTATGCTTTTAGATGAACCCTTTGGGGCAATCGATGCCATCAACCGCAGGAATTTACAAGACGAATTGTTGCGGATTCATCAGAAAGATCAAAAGACATATCTGTTTGTAACGCATGACATTACAGAAGCCGTCAAACTGGGTTCTCGCTTATTGATTATGCATGAGGGAAAAGTACAGCAGTACGATACGCCGGAAGAAATTCTGAAACATCCTGCAAATGAATTTGTGGCTTCTTTGATGGAAGGTGTTACATAATGATTACCTATTGGGAAAAATACAACCATAAGCTGACGGGTCCCTTACTTCAGCATTTACATATAGTAGGCATAACTTTGCTGTTTTCCATATTATTAGCGACGCTTTTAACCCTCTTGTTTTTGCAGCACAAATCTGCGGCTCACACGCTGATTCACCTGTTAGGTGCAGTCTATTCCATACCAAGCCTTGCCCTCTTTGCGATTTTAATTCCCATTATGGGAATCGGAGAGCGAACCGCCATTGTGGTATTGGTTTTGTATAATCAATTCTTGCTCATGCGTAACTTCTTTGCAGGATTTGACGGCGTAAATCCTGCCGTGGTAGAGGCGGCAACCGGTATGGGCATGAAGCGTTTTCAGGTCTTAGTCCGCATTCAGCTGCCCTTGGCATTTCCGGCAATTTTAGCAGGCATTCGCTTAGCCTTGATTTCAACCGTTGGCATTGCCACCATTGCGGCAACCATCAATGCCGGAGGACTGGGTACGATACTCCTAGACGGACTGCGGACCCTAAATTATGTAAAGATATGGTGGGGTGTGTTGCTTTCCGCAGGACTTGCCATTGTTGCTAACTTGATTTTGACAGCTGTACAGCGAGTGGTAGAGAAAAAGTTCTACTTGAACAATTAGAAAAAGGAGGACACGATGAGTTACGAAGCATACAAAGATGATAGTCTGGGTTTTACCACCCGTCAACTCCATGCGGGCTACAATCCCGCCGAGCATTATCGGGCAAAAACCGTGCCGATTTACCAGACAGCGGCATATGAATTGGGAGATTTTGACCGCTGTGTGCGTCTGTTTGCACACGAAGAGGACGGTTTTTCCTATGCCCGTTCCGCCAATCCCACCAATGCCGTCTTAGAACGCCGTCTTGTTTCTTTAGAAGAGGGAACGGCGGCCTTGGCGTTGGCATCCGGCATGGCAGGTATTTCGGGTACTTTCTTGAATCTTTGCGGTGTGGGCGATGAGATTATAGCAGTGAAAGCCTTGTACGGCGGCACCACCAATCTCTTGCAAAATATTTTGCCCCGTCATGGTATTGTGGGACGATTTGTGGAAAATCCGAACGATTTGTCTGCATATGAAGCCTTGATCAATGAGAAAACTAAGGCGATTTTCGTGGAAACCCTCAGTAATCCCGATCTAAGGGTTGCGGATTTGGAGGGACTGTCTGATTTAGCTCACCGTCATGGTCTGCCCCTTGTGGTGGATAATACCTTTGCTACCCCCTATTTGTTGCGTCCTTTTGCATTTGGTGCAGACGTAGTGTGCTATTCAGCAACGAAATACCTGTCGGGACATGGCGTGGCAATCGGCGGTCTTGTGGTGGAAAATGGAAAATTTGACTGGTTAAACGGGCGTTTCCCACACATGGAGCAACTTTATGAAGAACAAAAAACGGCAATAGGAGACGAGCAACTGAAAAGTAGTCTCTTTACTGCTCGATTAAAACAACATTATCTGACGGATTTTGGGGCGCATTTAAGCCCTACCACGGCATTTTATCTCTTGCAAGGCATAGAAACCCTATCCCTTCGCATGGATCGCCATGTAGAAAATGCAAGACAGGTAGCGGAATTTCTGGAAGGACATCCTGCCGTTCATACCGTATTTTATCCAAGCCTTTCAAGTAATCCCTACCATGACTTGGCGACAAAATATTTCCCCAAGGGAGCAGGAGCCATTTTGTCCATCCGAGTAAAGGGTGGAATTGAAGCAGCAAAGCAGGTGTTGCATAAGGTGAAACTCTTTGATTATATGGTAAATGTTGGTGATGCCAAATCCATGATTGTACATCCGGCTTCCTCCACTCACCACAATTTAGAAGAATCCCAGTGGGAAGCGGCGGGGGTTTATGCGGATCAGCTGAGGCTGTCTGTGGGGATAGAGGATGCAAAGGATTTGATAGCGGATTTAGAGCAGGCATTAGCGGAACTCGTGTAAAAATCAGCGGAATATCGGTGAGAATGTTACTATTCACAGTTCCTGTGAATAGTAACATTTATGCACACAAATCGCAAAAAAATGCGATTTGGCACATGACTTAATCGGGTTTTTCTTCGAAAAACGCCTCTCGGAACGGTTCAACCGTGAATAGTAACGTGAGAATGCAAAGGATTTGACAGCGGATTTAGAACAGACGCTTTCGTAAAAATCAGCGAAAGTTCGGAGGACATATAATAAATGAGTACAGTCTATGAGAAATTACAACAATGTTATGAAAATGTGCGTTTACGCACTGATTTTACCCCGAAAATCGCACTCATCCTAGGCTCCGGTCTGGGCAGTTACGGAGAGCAGATTCAGATTGAAGAAAGTATCAGCTACCGTGACATTGAAGGATTTCCCATATCAACGGTAACAGGGCATGAGGGGCGTTTTTTGTTTGGCTATGTAAATGGTGTTCCCATAGTCGCCATGCAAGGGCGTGTGCATTATTATGAGGGCTACTCCATGACAGACGTGGTCTTGCCCGTGCGGCTTATGGGTTTGTTAGGGGCAAAGATTTTGTTTTTGACCAATGCATCGGGGGGGGTGAATCTCACCTATCAGGCAGGAGATTTCATGCTGATTAAAGGGCAGATTTCAAGTTTTGTGCCATCCCCATTAATTGGAGCAAATGTGGAAGAATTGGGCGTACGTTTTCCCGATATGAGCGAGATTTATCGAAAAGATTTACGGGACATCATAACAAACAGTGCGAAAAAATTAGACATCCCCTTACAAGAGGGGATCTATCTCCAATTTACAGGTCCTGCCTACGAATCTCCGGAGGAAATTAAAATGGCAGCCCTTTTAGGGGCGGATGTTGTGGGCATGAGTACCGCCTGTGAGGCCATCGCCGCAAATCATATGGGACTTAAGGTCTGCGGCATTTCCTGTGTTACGAATTTGGCAAGCGGCATTTCGAAAAATCCACTCACCCATGAGGAAGTGAAGGAAACCGGGGAGCGGGTGGCACCGCTGTTTCAAAAACTGGTGACGGAGTGCATTGTGAATCTGGAGAAAAGTCTGTAATCTTACGCTGTGGCGGGAATTGCTGAACAATAATAATTATGTATACATTTTGCAAAACACCTTGCGGAATAGTTTCTTCAGGAATAACTATAACGCCCTTATGAGAAACGGAGAAAATGAGAATGAATACACGCTTTTACAATGCAAAAATACTACGCACCAAGCCCAATCAGCGTTTTGAGATAGAAGAGGGTGAATTGTGGGTACAGGGCAACCGCATTTCCTATCTTGGTAAATCACCGGAGCGTAAGGTAAGAGAGGAAACCACATGGGATCGGGAGATAGATGCTAAGGGTAACTTGCTGATGCCGGGCTTTAAGAATGCACACACCCATTCCGGTATGACATTCCTGCGTTCTTTGGCAGATGATTTGCCTTTGCAGGAGTGGCTGTTTCAGCAGATTTTCCCAAAGGAGGCTCAACTGGTGCCGGAAGATTTATACTGGCTGACGGCACTTGCCAATCTGGAATATTTGACGAGCGGCATTACCACCCAGTTTGATATGTATTTCTTTCAAGAAGAAGTGGCAAAAGCCTGTGTGGATATGGGTTTTCGTTTGGTGCAGACCAGCGGTCTGAATAATTTTGGTGGCAGCATAGCAGAACTGGAAGAAAAATACCTGAAATTCAATGAATATCACGAATTAAGCAGTTATTTCTTAGGCTTTCATGCAGAATATACCACAAGTAAGGAATTGATGGAAGGTGTTGCCTCTTTGGTGCAGAAATACAAAGCCCCCCTGTATGTACATAATTCAGAAACCAAGCAAGAGGTTGAGGATTGCAAGAAACGCTATGGTCTAAGTCCCACGCAGTTTCTGGATCGTCTGGGTATGTATGACTATGGAGGGGGGGGGTATCATTGCGTTTGGTTTAATGATACCGATATTAATATTTTTGCACACAAGGGTCTAAGCGCTGTGACAAACCCCGGTTCCAACGCAAAGCTGGCGAGTGGGATTGCTCCGATCAAAAAAATGTTGAAAGCGGGAGTAAATATTGCCATTGGAACAGACGGTCCCGCAAGCAATAACTGCCTTGATATGTGGAAGGAGATGTTTTTGGTTTCCTCTCTTGCGAAATTAAAGGACATGGATGCTGCGGTAGTAGATGGAGAACAAGTGTTATATATGGCGACAGCAGGCGGTGCAAAGGCTATGGGCTTAGGGGAGGCGGATTGTCTGGAAATTGGTAAACTGGCGGATTTGATTCTCATTGATCTTAATCAACCCAATATGCAACCCATCAATCATATCACCAAAAACCTTGTTTACAGTGGAAGTAAGCAGAATGTGAAGCTGACCATGGTAAATGGAAAGATCTTATATGAAGAAAATCGTTTTTTCACAAATCTGGACCCGGCGGAGATTTATCGGAAGGCGAATGAGATTGTGAAAAGAATGAAGTGAAAGAGTATGTGATGTCAGAAAAAACATACACACAGGATATTATTGCCTATGCCGATTATGGACGTAATTGGAGGGTTTGGCAAGTGTTTTGGCATTGCTGTAGTGAAAATCCAAAAAAACATTGACAATAAAGGAAAAATAGTATATCATTAGTAAGTATTACATCAAAACCATTTTATAAATCAAAAGGAGAAGAGTATGAAGAAAATGAGCAAGATCATTACCCTGTTGTTTGCAGTCCTGTTGCTTTCTGTAGTAGTAGTTGGCTGTGGTAAGAAAGCAGACAGTGGGAAAGACTTGACTGTTGTGGAGGATCCCAACAATGCCACTTCGCCAGTGACGAACAATCCAAAGTTAGAGCAAGTTGCAGAGGAAGCACAATCGCAGATTGCGGACTTAAAGTCAGCTTTCGGCGATACCATGGACATTGAAATTCTTGTAAATGGTGATATCCTTGTGTACAAGTACACTTACACACAGGATGTGGGTGACGTTGCGGCCGCCAAAGCAAGCCTTGAAACAGCATCGGAAGCTGCTGCTGCTTCATTTGAGGGCATTGCCGCCAACTTAAAGACTCTCGGCGTAGAGAATGGAAGCGTACAAGTCGTGTATTTGAATCATGATGGTACAGTAATTTACCAAACGGAGTATAAGTAAAAATTTATGACAGGAAAGCCCGTCTATCTTATTTTTTAGGAGAGGCGGGTTTTTTGTTGATAGGTTAGATAACGCAGTTACGGACTGGCTTGTAATTTTTTGCACCCTCGCTTCGCTGGGGCAGACCCTGACTTGCGGAGGAACGGAACAAAAAATTACAAACCAGTCCATGACGGTTGCTTCTATCGCTTTCATCAAACAGCAATTTTTTCTTCCAAAAACAACCGCAATCCCCTTGTTTTTGTCTTGACAGAAACTGTCGAATCGGTTATGATTTATATAGGTAAAATACCTGCATTATTTGCAGGTTACGGCATTACAACGTGCCGATAAAAACAACCCATGAAAGGAGTTTTTACATGATTTATTCACACGAAGTTGAAACAATGTGTCCGGTTGCCCAGGGTGTGTCCCATGGAGCCGCCCCCATTCCCCAAGAGGGAAAGTGGACAAAGGTAAAGGAAGTAACCGACATCAACGGACTAACTCACGGCGTTGGTTGGTGTGCACCACAGCAGGGTGCCTGTAAGCTTACCTTGAATGTGAAAGAAGGCATTATTCAGGAGGCTTTGATTGAAACCATCGGCTGCTCGGGCATGACCCATTCGGCGGCTATGGCGGCGGAGATTCTCCCCGGCAGAACTTTACTGGAAGCAATGAATACGGATTTGGTCTGTGATGCAATCAACACAGCCATGAGAGAACTTGCTTTGCAGATTATTTACGGACGTACCCAGAGTGCATTTTCAGAGGATGGACTTCCTGTGGGAGCCGGTCTTGAAGATTTGGGCAAAGGCTTACGTTCACAGGTTGGAACCATGTATGGAACCGTAAAGAAAGGTCCCAGATACCTTGAGATGGCGGAGGGTTATGTGACCGGAATCGCCCTTGATGCAGAAGACAATATCATCGGTTATCAGTTTGTAAGCCTTGGAAAAATGACGGATTTCATCAAAAAAGGGGACGACCCCAATACCGCATGGGAAAAGGCAAAAGGACAGTACGGCCGTGTGGCGGAAGCTGCAAAGATTATTGATCCGAGAGCAGAATAAGGGGGGCAGAAAAAAATGGCATTGTTTGAATCATATGAAAGAAGAATTGATAAGATTAATTCTGTATTAAACAGCTACGGCATTGCTTCTATTGAAGAAGCGGAGAAAATCACAAAAGATGCCGGCTTAAACGTATACGATCAGGTGAAGGCAATTCAGCCCATCTGTTTTGAGAATGCCGCTTGGGCATACGTGGTAGGAGCCGCCATCGCAATCAAAAAAGGCACAAAAAAGGCAGCAGCAGCAGCCGAAGCAATCGGAGAGGGCTTACAGTCTTTTTGTATCCCCGGTTCTGTTGCAGATCAGCGTAAGGTGGGTTTAGGTCACGGAAATCTAGGCAAGATGTTACTGGAAGAAGCGACTGACTGTTTCTGCTTTTTGGCAGGACATGAATCCTTTGCGGCGGCGGAGGGTGCGATTGGTATTGCCGAGAAAGCAAATAAAGTACGCCAAAAACCTCTTCGTGTTATCTTAAACGGTCTTGGCAAAGATGCAGCACAAGTAATTTCCCGTATCAATGGTTTTACCTATGTAGAAACCGAGATGGATTACCATGGGGGCGAAGTCAAAGAAGTGTTCCGTAAGGCATACTCCGAGGGACTGCGTGCAAAGGTAAATTGCTACGGTGCAAACGACGTAACAGAAGGTGTTGCCATTATGCACAAAGAGGGCGTTGACGTATCCATTACGGGTAACTCCACTAACCCCACTCGTTTTCAGCACCCGGTAGCAGGTACATATAAGAAAGAATGCAACGACCTTGGCAAAAAGTATTTCTCTGTAGCATCAGGCGGCGGCACGGGACGTACCCTCCACCCCGATAATATGGCGGCAGGTCCCGCATCCTACGGTATGACCGATACGATGGGTCGTATGCACTCGGATGCACAGTTTGCAGGTTCTTCTTCCGTACCCGCCCATGTGGAAATGATGGGCTTAATCGGTGCCGGAAACAACCCAATGGTTGGTATGACGGTGGCAGTAGCGGTTTCGATAGAGGAAGCGGCGAATGCAGGGAAGTTCTAAAATCAGTAAATAGCACACATATTTTAAGAGCTTGCTGCGGTATTCTTCCGTGGCAAGCCCTTTGTTATAGAAAGACAACAAAAAAAGCCGAAGAAGGGACTCGAACCCTCGACCTACGCATTACGAATGCGACGCGCTACCAACTGCGCTACTTCGGCTTGCCTTAAGATGTATAAGACTTATTTATTATACAGGCTTTTTCCTGTTTTGGCAAGCCCTTTTTTGGATTTTATTGAAAAAATTATTACTGTCCGCTACTGTTTGCGGGAAGCAGCCAAACAGTAACGATTATGACGGTTCTGTGTAGCGTTGTCATAAAAGTGACCAACTATTAATGGAGGAATTCACCTTGAAGGTAAGGATTAAGTTTCGAAAATATGGTTCTATGAAGTTTATCGGGCATTTGGATATGATGCGCTATTTCCAAAAAGCCATGCGCCGTGCAGACATTGACATTAGCTATACGAAAGGCTATAGCCCTCATCAAGTGATGTCTTTTGCCGCACCACTCGGTGTGGGAGTTACAAGTGACGGGGAATATCTGGATATTGAGGTGAATAGCTTAAGCCTTTCAAGTGAAGCAGAACTTTCAAATGAAGCAGAGTCCTCGAATGACCTTACGTTAAAGCTCTTACCCCCCTCACGTGAAGTGCTTCATGCACTTTGTGCCTTAAACGCCGTCATGGCAAATGGTATAGAAGTGCTTTCTCTTACACCTTTGCCCGATTCTTCTGCACATGCCATGTCCCAAGTAGTAGCGGCGGATTATCAAGTCATTTGGAACCGGGAAGAGGTATTTCCCTATGCCTTTGCAGACCTCGAAAAAGCCTTAACTGTTTATTGGGAAGATAGTGAAGAAATTCTAGTGACCAAAAAGACAAAAAAAGGGGAACGCATCATGGACTTAAAACCCTTAATCTATGAGCTGAAAGCAACAAAGACAAAAGATGAGCTCCCCGCCTTGTTCATGAAATTGTCTACAGGCAGTACGGATAATGTGAAACCGGAGTTGGTATTAGACTCTTTGTTTCAAAATGGGACGTGCAGAACCGAGGACTTTCGGATTCATCGTCTGGAAGTATATGCAAAGAACGAGGATGCGTTTATTCCGCTCTCGGAAGCGGGGAAGTAGAACCATCCATGACATTTTCAAGATAATAAATCCAATTAACAATCAATGCGAAAGACATAGGGTATAAAATGGAACAGGAACCAATTTTGGCAAACAAAATCACCAATTCCCTACTTATCACCACCTTAGACAGGAATGGAAAATCCTATACGACTACGGCACTCTATGAAGAAACGGTATCTTCTGCTGATAAAGCAACTCCTGTTGCCCATAAACCAATACTAGTTGAACTCTCTTGTGAGGAAGTAGGAACAGAGAGTCTTTTGGGCAATATTTACGTGGGGCGAGTACGGGACATTGTGAAGAACTTAAACGCCGCTTTTATTGAAATTACACCCGGAGTAATCGCTTACTATTCCATAAAAGACAATCCCAACCCGATTTTCATCAAAAAACAAGGGCAAAATGCGGTTTCTACACCCAAAATTTCACCCCCCCCCTATACCTTTCGGCAGGGAGATGAACAGGAGCAAAACGCGGTTTCTGCATCCAAAACTTTACCGCCCCCCTATACTCTTAGACAGGGCGATGAGCTTCTGGTTCAAGTTGCGAAAGAAGCCATGAAAACAAAGCCACCAGAACTGTCCTCTAACTTAAATTTTCATGGCAATCATCTGCTGCTAACCACGGGAAACACCCTCCTTGGTACGTCGAAGAAACTAAGCCAAGGGAGAAAGACACATCTGAAATCTCTGATTGCACCCTTAAAGAAAGCGGAATTTGGTCTTATTTTAAGGACAAGTTGTGAACAGGCTGCGGACCCGGAAATCTTAGAAGAGGTATCTCATTTACAAGAGAGGGCAAAGGCTCTACTTCACAAAGCACTCTACCGGAGTGTTTACTCCTGCCTCATGGAAGCACCGCCCACCTACATCAGCCAATTAAAACGTCTAAAACTGCAAGGCTTAAAGGAAGTTATAACAGATCGTCAAGATGTTGCGGAACAAATCAGAGAATATTTTTCAGAAAATGATTCACAGCAGAAATATAGTTCGGATAATCATCATATGGAACAAATCAGAGAATATTTTCCAGAAAATGATTCACAGCCGGAAATACCGCTTCGCTTCTATGAGGATAGCAATTATCCATTAGTAAAGCTATATCGCCTGGAACAGGAGTTGGAAGATGCCTTAAAAGAAAAAGTCTGGTTAAAGTCAGGTGCATACCTTGTGATTGAACCCACAGAAGCCTTAACCGTCATTGATGTAAATACAGGAAAGAGCATGGCAAAAGGGCAATCGAAGGAACATTACCGTAAAGTAAATCTGGAAGCGGCAAAAGAAGTGGCAAGACAGCTGCGACTTCGGAATCTTTCCGGCATTATCCTCATTGACTTTATCAGCATGACGGAAAAGGCGGATCAGGAGACGTTGTTAAGAGCCTTAAGGCGATTTACCTCAAAAGATCCGGTTCCGGTTCAGGTGGTGGATATGACGAAATTAAACCTGGTGGAAATTACCAGAAAGAAGATGAAAAAAAGCTTAAAGGAATCACTTTGAGAAAAGTGAAGCATAGAAAAAATGTTTCTATGCTTCACAGAACGGATTCCAAGGGCTTTGCCTAAATATTGCAGTTATTATCAAATCTTTTTCACCAGTCCCACCGTTTTCGTTTCAGCATTCACACCGGTAATCCGATCAAAGCCCTGTTTATGCCAGAAACGTAAACCACACGCATTGCATAACAACACACCAAGCCCTACACGTGAATAACCTGCCAAACGGAAACGATTCAGAAGTTGACCTACTGCTTCCGTGCCATAACCTTTGCCTCGTTTTGCAAGATACAACAGTCCAATGTAAGCGGTTTGCTCATTTGGGTAACCGTAATATGTTTCTGCAAAACCAACAATGCTGTCATTTGCGTAAATGGTGAGTAGTTCAAAGTTTTCGAGTTTGCCGTTAGGGGGCAAAGAACTGCCTGACAGTACGCTTTCGATTGGTTTTGGATATTGGATCGCTTCACCGGAGAGTTTGGCAAAATATTCGGACATCTGTAAACGAATCGGTTCAAGTGCAGAAAAATCTGCCGGTATGGTTGGTGTGATAGTGACAGTCATGGCTTCTCCTTTTGTGGGTATTGTAGAATGTGTTGCGTATTTGATATACTAAGTATAGCAAATGGTGACAGTCATAGCTTCTCCCTTTGTGCATATATTGCGTACGGTACACAAATTCTCATAGAAATAAGTTCTTTTTTCCAAGCAGGAAATCGGAAAGGCTAAGATTTGAACTTCCTACAATAAGAGATAAGGCATTCGGGTACATTTTTTTGAATGTAAGGCTACCACCAATATGCTTTACTTGTCCGCTTTTCACTTCAATAGCGGTCAGTTTCTCTCCTTTTTTTATAACGAAATCAACCTCGTTGCTGTGTTCACGCCACCAATAAATCTCGAAACCATCTTCTTTGCTGCGAGCGAGAAGATAGGCGCCCACGGCACTTTCTACCAATCGACCTTTGTCGGTGGGAACCTCAAGCAGTCGGTTTCTGCCCGTGCCATGGGCATAGGTCAGCAAGGAAGTATCATAGACCATAAGCCGAGGTGAACTTTTTCGTGTACGAATTTTGCTTCCGGAGTAATTTTGCAGTCCCGTTAGCACACTTGCTTTACTGAGCAGGTCAAGATAGTGTGCTAAAGTTACGGTGTTCCCGGCATCTTGAAGCTGTCCTAACATCTTTGTGAAAGACAATTCTTGTGCGCTAAAGCCGGAACCAAGCATAAATAATGAACGCAAAAGGGCAGGTTTCCTTACTTCCTCCATCATCAAAATATCTTGTGAAATGGTAGGTTCTACAATAGAACTGCCAATATACCTTGCCCAACGGGTTTCGTCTTTGATGAGAGTGGCAGCACCCGGATAACCGCCAAAAAACAAGAAATCGTCAAGACTGTAGTCAAAGGCTTCTTGGCACTCTGCGAAGTTCCAATGAGGCGAATACAAAATCTCAAACCGCCCCATTAAAGATTCGGAAAGCCCTTTCTGTAACAGAAGTGCGGAGGAACCGGTAAGAATCACTTTGAGTGGAATGCCCAGTCTACTGTCTTCATCCCAAAGCAGTTTAACGACAGACGACCAACCGGTTATTTTTTGAATTTCATCAATGATGAGTATCATCTCGCTCGATTTGGCAGATGTGCGTGCTTGTTCCCATTCGTTGCGAATCCAGAGTGAAGATGCGAGGTTTGGGTCATCGGCTGTCACAAAAAGCTGTGGCACATTCAGTTTTTCCAAAGCTTGGAGTACAGCAGTGGTCTTTCCGGTTTGTCGGGGTCCTACAACAATTTGGATAAATTTGCGTGGTTCCGTCATTCTTGCTACCAGTTGCGAAACTAATTTGCGTGTAAACATATTGGTACCTCCAAAAGAAATGTTACTATTCACAGTTCCTGTGAAAGCAACAATTATGCACGGGACACCTTACCGAACAAAGAACGTTCGGTAAGTATCGCCCTAAAGTACGGGGCTTAATCGCAAAAAATGCGATTTGGCACATGACTTAATCGGGTTTTTCTTCGAAAAACACCTCTCGGAACGGTTCAACCGTGAATAGTAACAAAGAAATTGCTATTTACTCAATACGCTTTACTATTTACTCAATACGCTTTATTACTTGTTCAGTATATCAGAAAATTTCAAAAAAATCAAGGAGAAAAATGATGGAAATCAATGATTTTAGTGTAATCTACGACGACTATGAACTTGTAGAAATCCTGCCCCTTATGCAACGGTTGACCGAAAAATATACCTCTAAGGATAGCACTTCTGTTACTTATGAAACTGCAAATATGCTAATGACTGCGGTTTTATACAGCTTGCGGGCTGCATATCAAGGAAATGGACAACTGAAAGCACAAATTCGTCCGTCTGCAAAACTCTTGTATGAAAAAGGCAGTACCATCATTTTTGGCAAGGCACTTGCAGCAAAATCCGTTTACGAGGAACTTATTAGGGATTTTGAAGATTACGGCGTACAAAATTATCGAGATACAATTTTACAAGAAATACCGAAATTCTTTTATAATTATGACCCCGTCTACTGCCCACAGGAACATGGTGTTGATTTGGATTACCCCCTGGCAGAGGGCTATCCTATGGGAAGCGGCGTGGAATTTTTGTATGCCTACTTAGAGGGAATACGGCAGGAGGCACAGGCTTTAGAAAGTCTTGGAAAATGGCGTGTGATAGAACGCTTAGAACAAGAAATGGCGCATTACGGGCGAAATTTCCTTGGGAATATTTATGCTTTGGTATTTGATGGGAAACTTTCAAAATCTTGAAGACTTTTGTTTTTGTATTGAGTTTTCGGGTGTTTTAGGATATAATAGAGGAAAGGCAAGAACGGCAGAAATTCGGTTTTTGTTCCAGTAGTATATAAGGAAGCAGATATGTGAAAAGAGGTGATTTGCGTGGTATATACGATAGATGAGATACAAAGGCGGATAAAACCTGTAGCGGAAAAATATAATATTCCAACCATATACTTGTTTGGGTCTTATGCAAGGGGCGAAGCGACAGATGAATCGGATGTAGATTTTTTGGTGGATACTGTGGGTGCGGATTTAGATGGTTGGAAAATAGGTGGATTTTATGAAAGTCTAAAGGAAGTGATAGAAAAACAAGTTGACTTGGTTACGGTGAGGGCATTGGAATCTGAAAACAATCAGAAGTTTAATTTGTTTTTCAAAGAAAATGTGAATAAGGAGAGGAAAAAAATATATGAATACTCATGATTATTGGTGTATCCATCAAATAGATATTTATTGTGAGGAAATAATGGCTTCTATTCGGAGGTTTGGAAATTCATATGATGTTTTTTTAGAGGATAGGGATTATTATAAATCTGTTTCAAAGTCGATCGAGGAAATAGGTGAGCTGGCAAAAAGTTTTTCAAGTGATTATAGAAAAAAGACAGAGGGTGAGATTCCATGGAAAAACATTATAGGTATGAGAGATGTTTTTGCTCATAGCTATGGGAATATGGATGAATATCAGATATGGAAAACGGCTACGGAAAATATTCCTGTTTTGTTTGATTTTTGCGAAAAGGAAATAAGGAAATATCGTAGTCAAGAGGGTGGAACAGTATAGAACAAGAGTAACAAAAAAAGACAGGCAGCCGTTTTCCCTTACACAGAAGATTTTTTTCGGCAGAACGAGCAGGCATTTTCACTCGTAAATTCCCAAAGTAAGTTCTACTAGTTTTATGATGTGGAACTTACTCTGAAAAACCGTGAAATAACAGGCTGAATTTAGTCTGGGAAATGATTCGGTTAGGCTACAAAAACAGGAAAAACGCAG